>ONSH01000147.1:1448-2270 GCA_900320435.1 uncultured Prevotellaceae bacterium | reverse complement strand
ATTTGCTCCCTGTGTATCTCGGGCAGACCGTACACGTAGTCGTGATCGCCCTTGATGCGGAAGTCCTGCGCCAGATCGACAATCTTCACCGAAGCGGGGATTTCGTGCTCCTTGAGGAAGGCCTCGCTCTTGCCGTGACCGAAGCAGAAGAACACCACATCCACCCTGTCGAACGGCATCTCCGAGGTGAACTCCAGCTCCGTGTCGCCCACGAGGCCCTCGTGCACGTCGTACACTTTGTTGCCGGCGTTCGACTCCGAGTTGGCGAACACAATCTCCGCATCGGGATGATTGAGGAGCACGCGGATGAGTTCTCCGCCCGTATAGCCTGCGGCACCCAGGATGCCGACTCTCACTTTTTTCATATCACTGTCTTTCATCGGGATGAGCCAGATAGTAAGCTCTCAGAGCCGTAGAAGTCACTTTGATGAAGCCCTTGGCGTCCTCGGAAGACCAGGCCTTGGCCGTCTCGCCGTATTCGCCCAGTTTGTTCTTCACCAGGTCGTTGGGCGAATCCACGCCCATCGTCTGGAAGCAGTAGGGACGCAACTCGAGGGTCACCTCGCCCGTCACGTTGCGCTGGCTGGACTCCAGCATGGCCTCGATGTCGGGCATCACGGGCTCCAGATACTGGCTCTCGTGGAGGAACATGCCGTACCAGTTGCTCACCTGGTCCTTCCAATACTGCTGCCACTTGGACAGCGTGTATTTCTCGAGGAAGCGGTGTGCGCCGATGATGAGCATCGGGGCTGCAGCCTCGAAGCCCACACGGCCCTTGATGCCGATGATGGTGTCGCCCACGTGGCAGTCGCGGCCGATGGC
>ONSH01000147.1:0-1396 GCA_900320435.1 uncultured Prevotellaceae bacterium | reverse complement strand
GTCGGGTGCTTGAGATAGGCCGTCTCGGGCAGACCCTGCGTGGAGTCGAGAATCTCGCCGCCGCAGATGCTGGTGCCCCAGATGCCCACGTTGTAGGAGTATTTCAACTTGGTGAAGTCGGCGGCGAAGCCGTTCCTGTTGAGGTAGTCGATCTCCTCCTGACGCGAGAGGTTGCCGTCGCGCGTGAGGGTGATGATCTCCACGCCGGGGGCCATCACGAGGAAGGTCATGTCGAAACGGATCTGGTCGTTGCCGGCTCCGGTGCTGCCGTGAGCGATGGCACTGGCGCCGATCTCTTTGGCGTAACGGGCAATGGCGATGGCCTGGAAGATACGCTCGGAGGACACGGAGATGGGATAGCAGTTGTTGCGCAGCACATTGCCGTAAACCATATATTTGAGCGACTTCTCATAGTATTCGTGCGTCACGTCGAGCGTCACGTATTTCGTGGCGCCCAGTTTGTAGGCGTTCTCCTCGTTGGTCTTGAGCTGCTCGGCAGAGAAACCGCCCGTGTTGGCGCAGGCTGCATACACCTCATAACCTTTTTCTTTGGCCAGATACATCACCGTGTAACTGGTGTCCAATCCGCCGCTGAAGGCGACGACCACTTTTTTCTTTTCCATATTATATCGTTTTTTCGTTATTCCGTTTATCCGTAATTCCGTAATTCCGTGATTCCATGAATCCGTCACCGCTCGTTGCGTGCGGCGGCCTCTTTGGCCATCTTCACCACGTCTTCGGGCAGCTCCACAGGAAGCGGCTCGCCCTCATGCTCGGCGGGGTCGTAGAGCATGCCGGTGCAGACGCAATATTTCCTGCCGCTGCGGGCCAGGATGTCGCAGTTGATGCAATGGGGATCCTCCGGCGTGCCGCAACCCTTCCAATAGGCGTCGTCGTCGGTCAGCTCGGAGAAAGCCACGGGCACGTAGCCCAATGCCGTGTTGATGCGCATCACGGCCGTCTGACTCGTCAGGCCGAAGAGCTTGGCGTGCGGCCAGCGCAGACGCGACAGCGAGAAGGCCATCATCTTGATGCGCGTGGCCAGATGGTGGCGGCGGAACTTCTCCTTGACAATCAGGCCGGAGTTGGCCACATAGTGTTTGTTGCCCCACGACTCGATGTAGCAGAATCCGGCGAACTCCTCTTCCGGACCGGCCAGAGCGATGACGGCCTTGCGTTCCTTCATCTTCGTGGCCAGGTATTCGTGAGTGCGCGAAGCGATGCCGCTGCCGCGCTTCTTGGCCGAATCGGTGATGGTGGCGAGAATCTCGTCCACATATTTCTCGTGGGAGGCGTCGGCCACTACCACCTTGATGCCGTCGTCGTAGTCAAACTTCAGTTTATCTTTCATCATTGTTTCTTTGCGTCTGTATCTCTTGTATCTTATCTTGGTTAC
>ONSH01000009.1 GCA_900320435.1 uncultured Prevotellaceae bacterium | reverse complement strand
AGCTCGCCAACAAGCCGGGCTACGCCGACTATCGCCGGCGCACCCGCATGCTCATTTAAGCTTTAGAGAAAAATCCCCCCACCGAAGCCGCGCCTTCGTTAGAAGACGTGGCCGAGGTTGAGGAAGAAGTCCACCTTCTTCGTGTGGTTGCTGTAGCCGAAGGCGGCACCGACGGGACCGAAGATGGTGTTGTAGTAGTAGGCAATCTGGCCGCCGATGAGGGCCTTGTTGTCGAAGATGCCGCCCACCCTGTCTGACTGTGCTCCGACGGCGGCGCGCAGCAGGATGTAGTGTTTCTTGCCGATGCGCTCCTGGGCCTGCAGCTGTGCGGCGACGAAGTGATTCTTGACGTACTCCATGTTGCCGATGCCGGCGAAGGGCATCTGCTGCTCGATGTAGTGTCCGAACCAGCTGCCGCCGAGGGTGTTGCAGAAGCCTCTGGGTATCAGATTCACGTCACTAAGGAAGAGCAGGCGTCCGTAGAACATGGGCTGCAGCGTGAAGCGCTTGCCTATGGTGAACGACATGCGCCAGTCGGCGCTCACCTCATGCATGCCGTTGACCTTCCCCACCTTGTTGCCGTCGGCGTCGAGCACATCGAGCTGCGTGAAGTCGTTGGTCAGGTAGGCGTATTCAGCCCTGAAGCGTGCGCCCTGCGTGGGGAAATACCACTGGTCCTCGCTGTTGTAGGTCACGCGGCCGCGATAGCTGAAGAAATTCTGGTCGGGCAGCGTCAGCATTGCGGCGCCGTCCGCGCCGAGCTTGTCGCGGTAGTGGAAGCGGTCCCAGCGCAGACCCACCTGCACGTTGAAGTTGCGCAGATCGAAGTTGAAGGGCGTCAGCTCCGCCTGATGCTGGTCGTAGCGGATGTCGAAGTCGAGGTCGCCGTCCTTGTACACATCCACGTCGTAGTGGCGGAAGGTGTAGCTGAGCTTGGGACGTGTGAAGAAGGCGGGATGCACGGTGAATTCGCCCTTGGCGAAGATACGCTTGCCCAGACGCACGGTGAGCTCGGTGTTCACGGGAATGGAGGTCCTCAGAGGCACGGTGGCGCCCAGCTGCAGGGCGGCGTGCTCCTCCTGATCGTAGCGGGCACCGATGTGCAGCAGCATCGACTTGCGGTTGCCTACGGACATCTCCACGCGCACACCGTCGCTCTCGGGGATCACGTCGCACTCGGCGCTCTGGTAGAAGAGATCCATGCGCAGACAGGTGGTGATGAGCTGCACGGTGGTGGCGTCGATGCTGTCGTTCTTGTCCAGCTTGAACTTGCGGCGCAGGAACTGCTCGTCGTGCTTCGTCAGGTTGCCGAAGTTGTAGCTCTTGACGTATTGCTTCTCGGTGAGCACCTTGGGGCGCAGCGGCTGGTGGATGACGGGGTGGAAGCTGTCGTCGATGCCTATCTTCTTCTTCAGGGCGATGATTTCGTCCCAGTGCTGGTTGCCGGCCAGTTCGCCGCGATCGATGAGCGAGTCGATGGCCTCGGTGGTGAAGCTGCCGGTGCTGTAGCCCCTCACGTCGACCCTCATGTGGAGGTCGGTGATGGCGAGGTTCTCCTCCACCTTGTTCTTACAGTTTATATCGACGATCTGTCCGATGATGCTCAGCGTGCCGCCCAGGTCTTCGGCCGTCTTGGCGTCGCCCTGCACGGTGACGCCGATGATCACCTCGGCGCCCATCTCACGGGCCAGGTCGGCGGGATAGTTGTTCTTCAGACCGCCGTCCACCAGCACCATGTCGCCCATCCTCACGGGCGCAAACACGGCGGGGATGGCCATGGAGGCGCGCATACACTGCCACAGGCGTCCGCTATGGAAGTCCACCTCGCTGTTGTCCACGATGTTGGTGGCCACGCAGGCGAAGGGGATGCAGAGGTCTTTGTTGAAGTCGAGCGAGTCGTTGTAGCCCATGCAGACGCGCTGGAAGAGCTCGGCCAGGTTCTTGCCCTTGACCAGTCCACCGGCGTTCTTGTCGCGCTTGCCGAAGGCGAAGCCTGTCGAGAAGACGTAGGTGTTGCTCTTCTCGCGGTCATCGAGGCTCTGGTTGCGCAGGTTCTCCTTATCGGTGATCACGTAGCCCCAGTTCTGCTTCATCACCAGCGAGTCGAGGGCCTCGGCATTGTAGCCGATGGCATAGAGACCGCCGATGATGCTGCCCATCGAGGTGCCGGTGATGACGTCCACGGGGATGCCGGCCCTCTCCAGCACTTTCAGCACGCCGATGTGCGCCATGCCTTTGGCACCGCCGCCGCTGAGCACCACGCCCACCTTCTTGCGTCGGGGCGCCTGTGTGGCCGCCTCGTGTGCGGCGATGTCTTCCGCACTGTGATGGATGGATTCGATGCTGTCGTTCTGTGCCTGCAGGCTGCTGCCGCTCATCAGCGCGGCCAGACTCAGGAGTATCACTTTCAAGGTTTTCATAGCCTTCATAATGTTTATTTTTGTTAATTTCTCTACAAAAATCGTAAAAATCACTCATATTCACTGCTTCTGCGCACAAAAAAGTTGGCTAATCGCGTATCAGGACGCCGATGTGCACCGCAATATCCCTTTTAGCATGCCGGAAGAAGTCTCTTTTCGAACCCTCTGACGACAGTCTGACGACAGTCTGCGGGGCCTTTGACTTTCAAATCCGCTGCAAAGATACGACATTGAAAGTGCGCTCTACGAATTTTTGAGCAACTTTTTTCAATTTTTTTTTTGAGGGTGGGACAGTGGGACAGTTCAAAAAACAGATATAAAGGTCAAAAAACAACTCTATATTTATATAAATATAGAACTATTTTTGGTGTATAATAGTGTGATTTCTAACTGTCCCACTGTCCCACTGTCCCACTTTTGCCCTGTGTTTGCCCGTGTGTTTGTCTTTTCCTAAAAACGGGGCGACATGACGGCGTCGAAGTCATCGAGGACGGCACGCGGTCGCAGAGCGACACCACCACGATGCACAGCGTCGAGACGAGGAAGGCCGGGAGCAGTTCATACATATCCCACACACCGCCCAGAGGACGCACGCCGTATTTCCACACGAAGACCATCACACCGCCGGAGACCATGCCGGCAAGAGCGCCCCAGAGCGTAGTGCGGCGCCAGAAAAGGCTCGACAGCATCACCGGACCGAAGGCCGCACCGAAGCCCGCCCAGGCAAAAGCCACCACGTTGAAGATGGAGCTGTCGGGATTCCAAGCCAGCACCAGAGCGACCAAAGCGACGGCGACGATGGTGAGGCGAGCTACCGTCATCGACGTGCGCGCAGAGACCTTGACATGGAGGACGTCCTGAAGGATGTTGTCGGAGAAGCTCGAAGCCGCCGTGAGCAGCTGGGAGTCGGCAGTGGACATCGTGCAGGCCAGGATGCCGGCCAGAACGACACCGGCCACAAGGGCCGCGAAGGCGCCGTGGGAGGCCATGACGCGCGAGAGTTCGATGATGGTGCTCTCGGCTGCGCTGGTGCTCTCGAACAGGGGAATGGCCCCCAGACAAGCGGCGGAATAGCCGATGAAACCGAGCAAAATAGCCACGAACATGGAGAAGACAACCCATACGGTGGCGATGCGGCGCGACACGGCGATGTGGCGCTCGTCCTTGATGGCCATGAAGCGCAGCAGGATGTGCGGCATGCCGAAATAGCCCAAACCCCAAGCCATCATGGAGACGATGGAGAGCCAGCCGTAGGGCTCGGCGCCGCCGTCGGCGTGCGTTTCCGTGAGCGAGAGGTAGCCCGGCAGCCGCTCAGCGTTGTAGATCACCATCTGGATGCCGCCGGCAATCTCCAGGGCAAACACCACGATGAAGATGAGCGCCAGCGTCATGACGATGCTCTGAATCAGGTCCGTCATCGAGACGGCCATGAAGCCGCCCATCACCGTGTAGGCCACAATGATGAAGGCGCCGACGAGCATGCTCTCATGATAGGGGAAGCCGAAGAGGCTGTGGAGCAGCGTGCCCACGGCCTTGAAGCCGCTCGCCGTGTAGGGCACGAAGAAGATGAGGATGATGACGGCCGAGATGCACATGAGGATGTTGCGGCTGTCGCGGAAACGCTTGGAGTAGAACTCGGGGATCGTCACCGCCCCCAGGCGGATGGTGTAGCGGCGCAGACGGCGCGTGACCAGCAGCCAGTTCATATAGGTGCCGATGCTCAGACCCAAGACCGTCCAGAAGGGGTCGGCCAGACCCGTGATGTAGGCAAGGCCGGGGATGCCCATCAGCAGCCACGAGCTCATGTCGGAAGCCTCGGCACTCATGGCGGCCACGAAGGAGCCCAGTTGGCGTCCGCCAAGATAAAACTCGTCGGAATTGGCGGTCTTCTGCCGGCTGTAGTAGTAGCCCACATAGAGCATGATAAGCAGATAGACCGCAAAGGAGGTCAGGATAAGCGCTTGGGTCATGAGGCTATGTCGTTTTTGGAGTTAACACTGTCGCGCCACAGGAACCAGGCGGCCACCAGCGTGCCGGAAATGCTGTGGTAGGCGCACGAAAGGGCGCAGGGAATCACCGCCATAGCCGCCATGGGATTCAGCGCCAGCACGGCCGGATTGGCGAAGAAGTTGCGCGAGAGCACCGTTGCCATGCCCGCGTTCTGCATGCCCACCTCGATGGACAGCGTGCGCTTCTTGGCCACGGGGAAGCGGTAGAGCATGCCGACGCCGTAGCCCAGGAGATAGCCGGCAAAGTTGTGGCAGGTGACCACCGCCAGCGTGAGGCCGATGAGCGCCCAGCCCTGCTCCAAAAGCAGCGGTTTCATCGTGAAAACAACACCTCCGACAATGAAGGCCAGGCAGATCACGCTGAGCACGGGAAGGAGCGGGCGCAGCGTCTCGCGATTCCAGCGCTCCAGGCGCTCCGTGCGCGAGAGCAGGAAGTTGACCACGACGCCCAAGGTCACCGGCAGCAGCGTCACCAGCAGGATGTTGAGAAACATGCCCTTGGCGTCCACCGCAATCTCGGCGCCCGAGAGCTGGAGCACCAGCAGCGGGGTGACGAAGGGCGAGAGGACGGTGGAGACCGTCGTCATGCCGACCGAATAGGCCACATCGCCGCGGCAGAGGAAGCTCATGATGTTGCTCGAGACACCGCCGGGACAGCAGCCCACCAGGATGAGGCCCGCCGCCATGAAGGGGTTGAGATGGAAGAGGTTGGAGAGGGCGAAAGCCACCAGAGGCATGATGGTGTATTGCGCCACGGCGCCGATGAAGATGTCCATCGGACGCGAGAAGAGTATGCGGAAGTCCTCC
Source organism: uncultured Prevotellaceae bacterium (assembly GCA_900320435.1). Taxonomy (GTDB): domain Bacteria; phylum Bacteroidota; class Bacteroidia; order Bacteroidales; family Bacteroidaceae; genus Physcousia. Next base: position 42,331 of record ONSH01000009.1, on the reverse strand, counting down.
AGCGAGAGCGTGAGACCCATCGTCAGCATGATGAGACCGAGGATGACGGAGGCACGCTGGCCCTGCTGCACCCAGCCGAAGAGCTCGGGCAGGAAGAAGGCCGCCACGGCCGTGAGGATGATGATCAGGCTGGTGTAGTTGGAAAAGAAACGGGAAATCTGCTGCAACATTATAATAAAGAGGTATAGAGTTCGTACATCTGTCGCGTGAGGAGCTCGGGGACAAACTTGGCGTGGCAATAGTCGCCGCCCTCGCGGGCCAGACGCTCGCGCAGCGCCTCATCGTCCACCAGACGCTGCATCTGAGCGGCCATCTCGTCCACGCTGTCGGGCGCACAGTAGAGCGCACCCGGGCCGGCAGCCTCGGGCAAAGAGCTCACGGTGGAGGTGAGCACCGGACAGCCCGAGAGCAGAGCCTCCACCACAGGAAGGCCGAAGCCCTCGTAGTAGCTGGGATAGAGCATCGCCACCGCACCGCAGTAGAGCGCATGAAGGCGCTCCGTGGTGTTGACGCTGCCCAGGAAGGTGACGTCGCGCTCCAGCCCCAGCTCAGAGACCAGACGGCGGCAGCGCCGCGCATAGTCGCCGCCCTGCCCCACCACCAAGAGACGCGGGCGGTTTTCGGCCGAGAGGCGGGCGTAGGCCTTGATGGTGCCCCAAAGGTTCTTGCGCTCGTTGATGCTGCCCACGGAGAGCAGATAAGGCGCCTCGTCGGGCAGCGGCCCCTCCAAAGGCTGATAGAACATGCGCTGCACGGGCTGGTAGATGACGCGCACGCGCTCGGCGGGCACGTCGTAGAAGCGTATCACGTCGCGACGGGTGGATTCGGAGATGGCCACCACGCAGTCGGCATGACGGGCGGCGTGGCCGTATTTCACGTCGTAGATGCGGCGGTCGATGGGGTGGTACATCGCCGGGAAGGTGCGCCAGGCGGTGTCGTGGATTGTCACCACGCTGCGGGGCAGGCCGGCAGCGCCGCGACGCAGATCATAGGGCAACTCGTTGGAGAGCCCGTGGAAGATCTGGCAGCCGTCGGCGGCAGCCTTGCGCCCGAGACGGAAGGTGCGCGTGAAGGACTTCTCGTCGTAGAGCACGGCGTCCACGTCGGGGAACTGACGCTTGAGGTCGGTGACGAGGGTGCGGCTGTAGTTGCCGAGCCCCGTGTGGTTGTGGAAGTAGCGCTTGGCGTCGAATCCTATTCGCATAATCTTTTCACTATTTCGTCGGGAGAAATGTCCATGCAGCGCAGGTCGCCCAAGCGGCAGGGCTTGGCGCCGTAAATGCTGCACGGGCGGCAGGGCAGGAAGAGTGAGCAGCCTGACGGGCGTCAAAGCCGCCAGATGCATGTTGCTGGAGTCCATCGCGAGCATCGCGTCGAGCGAGGCCATGAGCTTCATCTCGGCGGCCATATCGGGCAGAGTGCCGACGACGCTCTCAACGCCCTCGTAGCAGGCCTCCCACTGAAGCATGAGCTCGCGCTCTCTGTCGCCGGCACCGAAGAGATACACACGGGCGCCCCGCTGACTGAGCCGGGCCACCACCTGCTCCATGCGCTCCAGAGGATAAATCTTGGTGGTGTGGGCCGCAAAGGGCGCAATGCCGATGTGCAGAGGCTCGGAGGCGGCGCGCTCGGGGCGCTGCGGCCAGGAGAAAACGGGCTCCGAGGGGTCCAATCTCACGGGGAAGCCGATGCGCGCGAGGGCCTCGGCGTAGCGCTCGAAGGAGGTCTGCTGCTGCGTGAGCGGACGCCTGGAGACAAAATCGCGGCGGGCCTTGCGGTCCTTCCAGATGTGCGCCGTGGGCACGCCATGCAGCCGAAACATGGGGCGCATGAGCTTGGTGCGCAAGACGTCGTGCAGGTCGCAGACGCAGGTCGGACGGACGCGCTCGCAGAGCTCGCCCACCAGACGGACCAGGCCGGGCACACCCCGGTATTCTTTGAGATTGACACCGATGAAGTCCACATTGTCGGGACAAAGGCGGAAAACGCTCTCCACATAGGGGCGGGAGACCACCGTGATGTCGGTGTCGGGATACTGACGGGCCAAAGCGCTGACAACAGGGACCGTCATCAGCACATCGCCCAGAGCACTGAAGCGAAGAAGAAGAAGACGCTTACTTCTGGCCATAGAGCACGGGATTCGTGCTGGGGTCGTTGTACATCTTCATCTGGCGATAGACCTTCATGTACTTGCGGCCTTCGCGGATGTCGGCGAGCAACTGATCGATGGCCTGGGAGAGATCCACCTGCTGCTGGAGCAGGATGTCGAGCTTGCCCTGACAGAGCGCATGATGCTCGGGGGTGGCGTCCTTGCGCACCACCTGCTCCTTCATGTGGTAGATCTTGAGGGCCAGAATGGACAGACGGTCCACGGCCCAGGCAGGCGACTCGGTGTTGATGGTGGCGTCGGGCTGCACGGCAACGTCGCCGTAGAGCGAACGGAAATAAGAGTCGATGGCCTCCACCAGATCGGTGCGCTCCTGATTGCTGGCATCGATGCGGCGCTTGAGGGCCAAAGCCTCCACGGGATCGATGTGGGGATCGCGGATGATGTCCTCCAGATGCCACTGCACGGTGTCAATCCAGTTCTTCAGGTAGAGGTCGTGCTCAATGGAACCCTCTTCGAAGGGGTTCTGTATCGGCGCGTCCACATCGTCGGTGACGTGATAGTCCGCGATGGCGCGCAGGAAGATGTCGTTAGCGAGTGTGGTAAACATGATAAAAAAAAGAACGGTCGGCAGCCGTCGGGGGCCGCCAACCGTTCCTGATGAGGGTTATTAGAGCTTCGGACCGGCAGCAACGAGAGCCTTACCTGCTTCGTTGGTCGTGTACTTGGCAAAGTTCTTGATGAAGCGGGCAGCCAAATCCTTGGCCTTCTCCTCCCACTGAGCGGGATCGGCGTAGGTGTCGCGAGGATCCAGGATGGCGGGGTTCACGTTGGGCAGAGCGGTGGGCACCTCGAAGTCGAACATGGGGATCTTCTTCGTCTCGGCCTTCAGGATGCTGCCGTCGAGGATGGCGTCGATGATGCCGCGCGTGTCGGGGATGGAGATACGCTTGCCGGTGCCGTTCCAACCGGTGTTCACCAGATAAGCCTTGGCGCCGCTCTTCTGCATCTTCTTCACGAGCTCCTCAGCATACTTGGTGGGGTGCAACTCGAGGAAGGCCTGGCCGAAGCAGGCAGAGAAGGTGGGCGTGGGCTCGGTGATGCCGCGCTCGGTGCCGGCCAACTTGGCGGTGAAGCCGGAGAGGAAGTAGTACTGGCACTGCTCGGGCGTCAGGATGCTGACGGGAGGCAGCACGCCGAATGCGTCGGCAGAGAGGAAGATGACGTTCTTGGCCTCGGGACCTGCGCTCTTGCCGTTGACCTTCTTCACGATGTTGGTGATGTGGTCGATGGGGTAGCTGACGCGGGTGTTCTCGGTCACGCTCTTGTCGTTGAAGTCGATCTTGCCCTGAGCGTCAACGGTGACGTTCTCCAGCAGGGCGTCGCGCTTGATGGCGCCGTAGATGTCGGGCTCGTTCTCCTTGGAGAGGTTGATGACCTTGGCGTAGCAGCCGCCCTCGAGGTTGAACACACCCTCGTCGTCCCATCCGTGCTCGTCGTCACCGATCAGCAGACGCTTGGGGTCGGTGGACAAAGTGGTCTTGCCGGTGCCGGAGAGACCGAAGAAGATGGCGGTGTTCTTACCCTCCATGTCGGTGTTGGCAGAGCAGTGCATGGAAGCGATGCCCTGAAGAGGCAGGTAGTAGTTCTGCATGGAGAACATACCCTTCTTCATCTCACCGCCGTACCAGGTGTTGATGATGACCTGCTCGCGGCTGGTGGTGTTGAAGGCCACACAGGTCTCGCTGTTCAGACCGAGCTCCTTGTAGTTTTCCACCTTAGCCTTGGAGGCGTTGTAGATGACGAAGTTGGGCTCGAAGTTCTCCAACTCTTCCTTGGTGGGCTGGATGAACATGTTCTCTACGAAGTGAGCCTGCCAAGCCACCTCAACGATGAAGCGGACGGCCAGACGGGTAGCCTTGTTGGCACCGCAGAAAGCATCCACCACGTAGAGCTCCTTGTTGGAGAGCTCCTTCTTGGCGATCTCCTTCACCTGGGCCCAAACGGCCTCGCTCATGGGGTGGTTGTCGTTCTTGTAGCCCTCAGTGGTCCACCACACCTTGTCGTGGCTCTGAGCGTCGTCGACGATGTACTTATCCTTGGGGCTGCGGCCGGTGAAGATACCGGTCATCACGTTCACTGCACCGAGCTCGGTCTCCTGGCCCTTCTCGTAGCCGGTCAGAGCGGGGTTGATCTCAGCCTTGTAGAGCTCCTCATAAGAGGGATTGTGGGCAATCACGGTAGAGCCCGTGATGCCATACTGGGTTAAATCCAATTTTGCCATTGTTTTAAACACTTTTATAGGGTTAATACATTATTGCGCCTACAAAAGTAGGAAAAAGTTGCGACATAAGCCCCAAACGGGGAAAATATTTATCACATTTTAGCACTTTTCGGACGGAGAAAGCCCTTCCCCGCCCCAAAAGTGCCCTCTACGAGGGCGTTATTTGTTCTTCTTGTTCTGCTCGCGCTCGGCGTTGCGGTGCTGAATCGTCTTCTCCTTGTCGGCCTTCTGCTTGGTGAGCTCCTCGGGCTTCTGACGGAGCAAGGGGATGCCGCGCGGCTCCCAATCCTGCTCCACGTCCCACATGGCGCGCACGTTCATCGGCTGGGGGAAATAGAACATCTGCTCGGGCTGGAGCCCCTCGTCGTAAGCGCCCGTGTCCCAACGGTTGTTGCCGTTGGGGTCGAGGAAGCAGCGCATGTAGTAAGTGCCCGGACGCAGGTAGTAGAAATCCACCTGACCCTTGGCGTTGCTGCGGGCGGTGTATTGCACCTTGTCACCCTTGTCGAGCAGCTGCACCACGAAGCCCGTGTCCTTGTCCATGATGTGCAGGAAGAGCGTGCCGTAGTCGTCGAAGCTGCGCACGCGAAGCTCGGCATTGACGGGGTCGGAATTGTGGCCCATCACGCTGCGGGCGGCCAGCGTGTCGATCTTCAGGCGATACTCCTCACGCGGCACCCAGCTGGCGTAGAGCGTCCAGGCCATCGGGTCGTTGGGATCCTGCTCCAACTCGTAAGGCTCCGAAGCCCAGACGCTGTCCTTCTGGTTGAAGCGGTCGAAATGCAGCATATCCTCACGAAAATACTCCAGCGGCTCGTCCACGCTGATGCGCATGTTGCGGTTGGGGTCGAGCATCGTGGAAGGTTCTACCTTGAATTTCAGGTGAACGATGTCGGGACGCGTGCGCTCCGGATCGCGCAGCTTGCCCTGCTTCACACGCTTCTCCTGGCGCTTCTGCCAGTCCTCCAGCTTCTTCTGCTGCTCCTTGCGGATCTTGCTCCACACCTTGCGGGGCACCAACTCCAGAGTGTCGGTCTTCGGGGAGAAGCCGCCCAAAGTGTCGCTCTCCATATAGGTCAGTTCGAAGCGCACCGTATCTTGCGTGTGAATGAAGGCGGTGTCGGTGATCCAATAAGTGACGGTGTCGTTGGTCAGGCTGTGCGTCACGGCCAGACAACTGTCGTTGAAATTGAGGCCGCGCACACGGGGCAGAGAGTCCAGCGGCGCCGTGAAGTAGAGGCGGAACCAGTCGGGCAAGGGCCGTTCGCTCTTGAGGAAGTGGCGCTCCTGCCCCTCTTCGAGGAAAGCGCGCAGGATGAGGTTGTCGGGGCCGTATTTGGGACGCGGCGTGTAGAGCACGGTGTCCACATGAAGAGAATCGCGCCAGATGGTGTCGGCGTGGTTCTCAGTCCAGACCGTAGGCACAACGACGGCGGTGTCGAAGGCAATCATCTCGGACTTCTGGGAGAAGCAGAAATTGCCGTCGCCGTCCTTAAGGGCAAAACAGCGGTAGCGCCCCTCCTTGACACCCTTGATGGTGAAATGGCCGCTGCCGTTGGTGCGCCCCAGACGCAGGAGCGGCGTCTTGCGGAAGAGGCTGTCGTCCCAAAGGCTGTCGCAGGGAATCAGACCCACAAGGATGCCTTTGACGGGCTCCAGATCGGCTGCCGCGAGCACGTGGCCCGACACCTCCATCGTGTCGATCACGTCGCCGGTGGAGAAAGAGAAGGTGTAGTTGCCCATCGGGTTACCCTCGTTGTTGTCCTCCACGGCGTCGGAAAAGTCGATGGTGTAGGTGGTGTTGGCCTTGAGCGAGTCGTAGAGGTCCACGCGAATCTGCTTGCCCTCGGCACGCACGTTGGCGGGCTCCAGCTGCGCAGGAGAGATGATGATTTTCTCGTTGGCGTTCTCCAGCTTGATGTATTCGTTGAAATCGATGCGTATCTTCTTCGTCAGCACGCCTGTGGCACGATCCTGCGGACGGCTCTTCACCACATACGGCGGCTCCTCGTCGTAGCGTCCGCCGTCGGGTGTGCCGATGCTGGCACAGGCGGCGAACAGGAGCCCGAAAGCGCCCATCATCACCTCGCGGAGGCGTAGCGGTTTGCGCTGTCTGTCGTCGTGCGTGTTCATACGTTCATCTTCAACAGTTCTTCAATATGCTGACGGCTGTTGGAGAGGCGGGGCACCTTGTGCTGTCCGCCCAGTTTGCCTTTGCTCTCAAGCCAGTCGTGGAAAAGCGCCTCACGCGCCTTGACAACCTCCAGAGGCTGCAGCGTGATGTCCTTGTGACGCTTGGCGTCATAGTCGCTGTTGATGCCCCGGAGCGCCTCATCAAGGAGTCGGGCAAACTGCGGCAAATCTTCCGGCTCGCGGGCGAACTCAACGAGCCACTGATGACGGCAGCGGCCCGAAGCGTCCATATAGATGGGCGCCGCCGTATATTCCAACACCTGAGCGCCCGTTTGGCGACAGGCTTCGTGGAGCGCCTTCTCGGCATTGTCCACAATGACCTCTTCGCCGAAAGCGTTGATGAAACTCTTCGTACGGCCCGTGATGACGAACTTATAGGGATTGCAGCTCGTAAAGCGCACGGTGTCGCCGATGAGGTAGCGCCAGAGTCCGCTCGAAGTGGAGATGACCACGGCGTAGTTTTTATTCGGTTCCACCGCCCAAAGAGGCAACACCTCGGGCGACTCCTTCTCCAGCTCCTCCATGGGTACGAACTCGTAGAAGATGCCGTAGTCCACCATCAGCGACATGGCGGCGTCGGCCGGATCGGTCTGCACGCCGAAGAAGCCCTCGGAGGCGTTGTAAGTCTCCATATAGTGCATCCCCTCGGAGGGAATCAGACGGCGGTAGAGCTCACGGTAAGGCGTGAAGGCCACGCCGCCGTGGAAGAACATCTCCAAATGGGGCCACACCTCCAGAAGATTGGCGGCGCCGGAGAGCTCGAGCACGCGGTTCATCACCGAGAGCATCCACGAAGGCACACCGCTGAGATTCGTCACATCCTTCTTCATGGCCTCACGGGCGATGCGGTCGCGCTTCACCTCGAAATCGGGCAAAAGCGCCGTCTGCTTGGCAGGCACCCGGATGAGATTGACCAGCGGATTGATGTTCTGAATGAGAATGGCCGAGAGATCGCCCACCATCGACTCGGGGGTGCTGTCGGCCTCGCTGCGGCTGCCGCCCAGGATGAGGGCACGGCCGTCGAAGATGCGGCTCGAGGGATTGTTTTTCAAATAAGCGGCCACACAGTCCTGTCCGCCGCGATAATGCGTGTCGCGCAGAGCATCCGATGAAACGGGCAAAAACTTGCTGCGATCGGAAGTCGTGCCGCTGGATTTGGCGAAATGACTCACACGCCCGTGCCAGAGCACGTCCTTCTCTCCGTGCATCATGCGGACGATGAACGGCTTGAGGTCGTCGTAGCTGTTGAGCGGCGAAGAGGCTGCGAAATCCTCATACGAACGGATGCCGGCAAAGCCGTGCGCCACACCCCACTCCGTGGACGCCGCCCCGGAGAGAAGACGGCGCATCACGCCCGTCTGCAGCCTCTCTGCATCGGTGGCGTAACGCTCCAACTGACGCTGGCGCGGCTCAAACAGCGGCCTTAGTAGACTGGTGATGCTCATAGTTGCGTTGTCTTATGGTCTTCAGCGCCATCTTGGCGGCGTTCTGCTGACTTTCTTTCTTGCTGTAGCCTCTGCCCTCTCCCATCACTTCGCCGTCGACCAGCGCTTTGGCAATGAAGAGCGGAGAGACCTGACCCTCCTCCCGAATTTCGTCCACGGGGAAGTCGATCTCCACGCGGTGCTTCTGACTCCATTCCAGCAGCTTCGACTTGAAGTTCATCTCCTCGAAGGCCAGCTTGTCCAGATTGATGTGGTTCATCACCTTTTTCTCCCAGAACGAACGACAGGCATCGTAGCCCCGGTCGAGATAGAGCGCACCGACGAGCGCCTCGAAGGTGTTGCCGCCCATAAAACTGTTGTGGGGACGGTGCGGACCGCTGATGCGGGGCGCCTCAACCATCGCCGTGATGCCCATCTCGTCAGCCAGACGTCCGAGCATCTCGCGCTTGACAAGCTTGGAGCGGGTGTTGGTCAGGAAACCCTCACGCCTGCGGGGGAAATGGCGGAAAACCATATCGCCCACCACGGCGTCAAGCACCGCATCCCCCAAAAACTCCAGGCGCTCATTCTTCACGTGAGTGAGCGCCTGGCGATAGAGGGATATCTTTCGCGGCCAATAGCCGAGAATACGGCGAAGCTTCAGTATTTCTTGAAGATAGCACATGCGTTATGTCCACCGAAACCGAAAGTGTTGGAAAGGGCGGCACGCACCGTGCGCTTCTGAGCCTGGCCGAAGGTGAAGTTGAGCTTGTAGTCGATCTCTTCGTCCTCGTCACCGGCCTCGTGGTTGATGGTCGGGGGCACGATGTCGTTCTGAACCGACAACACACTCACCATCGCCTCAATGGCTCCGGCAGCACCCAGCAGATGGCCCGTCATGGACTTCGTGCTGGAGATATTCAGGCTGTAGGCGTAGTCGCCGAACACTTCCTTGATGGCTTTCACCTCGGAGATGTCGCCCACGTGGGTGGACGTGCCGTGAACGTTGATGTAGTCAATGTCCTCGGGCTTCATCTCTGCGTCTTCCAGAGCGTTGAGCATCACGAGCTTGGCACCGAGACCCTCGGGATGGGAAGCCGTGATGTGGTGTGCGTCGGCACTCATGCCGGCACCGGCCATCTCGGCGTAAATCTTGGCACCGCGCGCCTTGGCGTGCTCCAACTCCTCCAGGACGAGCGACACTGCGCCCTCACCCATCACGAAACCGTCGCGCGAAGCGCTGAAGGGACGCGAAGCGCCCTCGGGATCGTCGTTGCGGGTGGAGAGGGCGTGCATCGAACAGAAACCGCCCACACCGGCACAGGTGATCGCTGCTTCGGCACCGCCGCTCACGATGACGTCAGCCTTGCCCAGACGAATCAGGTTGAAGGCGTCGGCCAAGGCGTTGGTCGAGCTGGCACAAGCCGAAGAGGTGATGTAGTTGGGACCGTGGAATCCGTACTTGATGCTGACGTGACCGGCACAGATGTCGGAAATCATCTTGGGTACGAAGAAGGGATTGAACTTGGGCCCGAGGGTCTCACCCGTGCGGGCATAGTTGCTCACTTCCTCCTCGTAGGTGGTCATGCCGCCGATACCCACGCCGAACACCACACCCACACGGTTGCGGTTGAGGCTGTCGGAAATCATGCCGGAATCCTCCACAGCCATCGTGGCTGCAGCCAGAGCATACTGACAATAGGGATCCAGCTTGCGGGCCTCCTTACGGTCGATACCGAAGTCCTCGGCCTTGAAGCCCTTCACTTCGCAGGCAAACTGCGTCTTGAACTTCGAGGCATCAAAATGTGTGATGGGCGCAGCACCGCTCTTACCAACGAGAAGATTCTGCCAGGTCTCCCCGACAGAATTTCCCAGCGGTGTGACAGCGCCAAGGCCCGTCACAACGACACGCTTCAATTCCATATTAATAAGTGCGTACTTTTAAAGGAAGAAGCGTCGGCTTACTTGTTATCCTGGATGTATTTGATGGCATCGCCAACGGTAGAGATCTTCTCTGCCTTGTCGTCGGGAATGGTGATTTCGAAAGCCTTCTCAAACTCCATGATGAGCTCTACGGTGTCCAGAGAGTCGGCACCGAGGTCGTTGGTGAAGCTTGCTTCGGGCACTACATCAGCCTCGTCCACACCCAACTTGTCAACAATAATCTCTTTTACTTTTGCTTCAATTTCAGACATAATCGTACAATTTAAATGTATGTTAATACCTTTTTTGTTTTTACTCTGTTTTTAAAAACCGCTGCAAAGGTACGACCTTTCCTTAACATACACAACATTTTTACACATTTTTTTGCACAAAATTGCACAAAGTTGACAAAAGTGTGCAAAAACCGGTCTCTTTTTGCATTTACTTGAGAGCAAAGCGCACTGATACGTGCATCCTCTCACGCGGGCGCACACGTACTACATTAATCCCCACCTTCAGCTCGTTCAGTTCCCGTTCAGTCTTCGTGTTTCCTTCGTGTTTCTCCCGTGTAAACAGCAGTGATGCAGCAGTGATACAGCAGTGATACAGCAGTGATGCAGCGGCTCTGCGGCAACTCTGCGGCAACTCTGCGGCAACTCTGGGAACAAAAAAAAGGAGGAACCTCACGATTCCTCCTTGGTAGCTTTTTGCTTAACAGAGTCTTAAACGAGCTCAGAAGCGGGCTTGAACTTAGCCACCTTCTTGGCTGCGATGGTGATCTTCTGCTTGGTCAGGGGGTTGATACCCTCACGGGCAGCGCGAACGCTGGTGGAGAAAGTGCCGAAACCTACGAGCTGAACCTTCTCGTCCTTCTTCAGGGCGTCTGCGATGGCAGCGAAAGCAGCGTCAACGGCCTTCTTGGCATCAGCCTTGCTCAGAGCAGCAGCTTCTGCAACACTGTTAATCAAATCTGTCTTGTTCATAACTGGGAGATTAGATAAGTTAGTAAATAAGGTGAATTAAAATTGGTTTTTATCGCTTTCCGACACAAAAATATAGAAAAAGTTGAGAGAAATCTAGTTTTTCCCCAAAAAAAAGCAAAAAAAAACGCAAAATGTGCATTTTCGGGGCTGTTATTGCACATTTTGACGTACCTTTGCGCAGAAATTGAAGCGAAAAACGATGAATTTGCTACCTCCTGTTACCAAAAACCTTCTCATCATCAACGTTCTGTGCTATTTGGCGATGGTGGTGGGGCGTCAATACTACCTCGACCTGAACGACATTCTGGGTCTGCATATGTGGCTCTCGCCAAGATTCCACCTCTGGCAGCCACTCACCTACATGTTCATGCACGGCAGTTTGGAGCACATCTTCTTCAATATGTTCGCCTTGTGGATGTTCGGACGCGTGTTGGAGCAAATTCTGGGGCCCAAGCAGTTCCTTATTTTTTATATGGTATGCGGACTCGGCGCGGCCCTCACTCAGGAATTGGCACAGACGGGACAGATGCTGCTCGCAGGGCTGCCCTTCGACGTGAGCGTCGTCGGCGCCTCCGGTGCGGTCTACGGCATCCTGCTCGGATTCGGCTATCTGCTGCCCGAAGAGCGCATCTTCATCTTCCCCCTGCCCGTCCCCATCAAGGCTAAATACTTCGTCATCGGATACGCCGTCATTGAACTGACTTCCGCTCTGGCACAAAGGGGCGACGGCGTGGCCCATTGCGCCCACTTGGGCGGCATGCTTTTCGGCTTCCTGCTGTTGCGCCACTGGCGCCGCATGAGAATACGCTGAACGAAGTTTCCAGTAAACAATGAAGCGGCTGATTGTCACGCTGTTGGCCGGTGCCAACGTCTGCACCATACTGGCGCTTTGGGCGGTGTGTGCCTCCACATGGCTGCACCCGGCTCTGGCGCCGAAACTGGCACAGGCGGGCCTGCTGATGCCGCTGGCACTGGCTGCCAATCTGGGCTTCCTGCTGCTGTGGTTCATCGTCGACTTCAAAGGACTGCTGCTGCCTCTTATCGGCATTCTGCCCGTGACGGGGTTCTGTCTGGATTACTGTCCGCTGAACTTCACCGGCAGAGAAGCGCCCGAGGACAGCGTGCAGACGCTCCGTGTTGCCACCTTCAACAGCTGCGGCTGGCAATACAAAGACAGCACCGACGGCGTGTGGAATGCGCCCCAACTGCTGCGCCTGCTCAACGCCGACATCCTCTGCCTGCAGGAAACCTCGAGCTTTCCCGCAGAAACTCAAGAGGTTGTCGACAGTTTGGGCTACGACATCCGCAAGACGAAAGGCGTCATGATCTGCAGCCGCCTGCCTTTCGTAGGCGACAGCATTCCCATCGGTTTCATCGGCAGTAAGAACGGCATTCTGGCCTGGCGCGTGCGCCACGGAGAAGACACGCTGACGGTCATCTGCGCCCATCTCGAGAGCAACAGCATCCCCGAAGAGGAAAAAGCCGCTCTGGTCGAACGGCTTCATGCGCACAACGAGGAGAAACTCAAGGAGAGCGGGCGCGTGATGCTCTCGTTTCTCAGCGCCTCCGCCGCAGAAAGAGCCCGCCAGACCGACCGGCTCGACAGCCTGCTGACAGCCCGCGAAGGCGAAAGCATCGTGCTCTGCGGCGACTTCAACGACACGCCGGTTTCTTACACCTACAGGCGCATGAAGCAGCATCTCGGCAACACGTATCGCGAGAGCGGCTTCGGCACCGGTTTTTCCTACAACCGCACCGGATTCTGGGTGCGCATCGACCATATCTTCACGAGTGACGACTGGACGAGTTTCGGCACCCGAACCGTGCGCGAGTTTCCCTCCTCCGACCATTATCCCGTTCTCACCACAATCCGAAAAAAGAACAAATAAGCCGCTTTGCGTCACTTTTTTGACGGCAAAGAGCTTGCGTTTCGTTTTTTTTTGCTACCTTTGTGCCCGAATTTTATAAATAAAACTATCAAATATTCACTAACAACAATGCAAAACAAAGGATTTGTCAAGTTCTTCGCGCTGCTGCTGACGTTGGTATGCCTGTTCTACCTCAGCTTCTCCGTGGTCACCAGCCACTTCGAGAGCAAGTATGAAAACATGGTGGCCACCGAAGGCCAGGAGGCTGCGGATCGCTACATGGATTCGCTCCAGAACAACAAAGTGTATCTGGGCATCTGGACGCTGAAGGACTGCCGCGAGATGGGTATCGGACTCGGTCTGGACCTGAAGGGCGGTATGAATGTCGTGCTGGAAGTGAGCGTGCCCGACGTGGTGAAGGCGCTCTCCGACCACAAGGAAGAAACCGACGAAACATTCCGCAAGGCTGTGGAGCAGGCCACCAAGGAGGCCACTCAGAGCCAGAAAGATTTCATCACGCTTTTCGTCAAGGACTATCGTGAGCTGGCCCCCGAACGCCCGCTGGCTGAGCTGTTTGCCACCCAGCAACTGCGCGACAAGGTCACCACGAAGAGCACCGACAAGGAAGTGGAGCAGGTGCTGCGCAGCGAAGTGAAGAGTGCCATCGACAACTCTTACAATGTGCTCCGCACCCGTATCGACCGCTTCGGCGTGGTGCAGCCCAACATCCAGGCCCTCGAGGGTCAGGAAGGCCGCATCATGGTGGAGATGCCCGGCATCAAGGAGCCCGAGCGCGTACGTAAACTGCTGCAGGGCTCTGCCAACCTGGAGTTCTGGGAGACCTACAGCACGAGTGAAATCGTGCCCTTCCTCGTCCAGCTCGACCAGAAGTTGGCCTCCGTCGCCAACAGCGGCGCACTGGAGGAGAAGGCCGACAGCGTGGCTGTAGCCGAGCAGACGGAAGAAGTCGCTGACAGCGCCGAGACCAAGCAGGCCGACAAGGCCGGTTTGGCCGCTATCGTAGGCAAGAGCTCACAGAAAGAAGATAACGCCAAATTGAGCGAGGCCGACATCGAGCAGCTGCGCAAGCAGCATCCCCTGCTCTCCCGTCTGCAGGTGGCTCAGCAGGAGATGGGCTGCATCGTGGGCTATGCCTCCAAGCGTGATATGGACGCCATCAGCGCCCTGCTGGAGACCCCCGAAGCCAAAGAAGTGCTGCCCTCCGACCTCAGCCTCAAGTGGGGCGTTAAGGGCATGGGCGAAGGCGCTGCCGCCGACGTCTATGAGCTCTACGCCATCCGCATCACCGAGCGCAACGGACGCGCTCCTCTGGAAGGCGACGTTGTGACCGACGCCAAGGACGAGTTCGACAACAACGGACGTCCCTGCGTTTCGATGAAGATGAACGTGGACGGCGCACGCCGTTGGGCCGCTCTGACCAAGGCCAATCTGCACAAGTGCGTGGCCATCGTGCTGGACAACAATGTCTACAGCGCTCCCACCGTACAGAGCGAGATCACCGGCGGCAACAGCCAGATCACCGGCAACTTCACCACCGAAGACACCCGCGACCTGGCCAATGTGCTCAAGAGCGGTAAGATGCCCGCTCCGGCCAAGATCGTGAGCGAGGAAATCGTCGGCCCCACGCTGGGTGCCGAGTCCATCCGCCTGGGCATCTGGAGCTGCGTCATAGCCTTCATCGTGCTGATGTTCTACATGATGGCCATGTACGGCCTCATCCCCGGCATGGTGGCCAACTGCGCCCTGCTACTCAACCTCTTCTTCACCGTGGGCATCCTCACCAGCTTCCAGGCAGCCCTGACCATGAGCGGCATCGCCGGTATGGTGCTGACGCTGGGTATGGCTGTGGACGCCAACGTGCTCATCTACGAACGCACGAAGGAAGAGATGAGAGGCGGCAAGAAGGTGCGTGAAGCCCTGAAAGCCGGCTACGAAAACGCCTTCTCGGCCATCTTCGACTCCAACCTGACGAGCTTGATCACCGGTATCATCCTCTATAAGTTCGGCACCGGCCCCATCCAGGGCTTCGCCACAACGCTGATCATCGGCATCATCGTCAGCTTCTTCACCGCCGTGTTCCTGACACGTTTGGTGTACACCGCCATGCTGGCACGCGAGAAGTGGCTCGACCTGACCTTCACCAGCAGCATCGGTAAGGCTGTCAGCTTCAAGAATCCGCAGTATAAGTTCATGAGCGCTTACAAGAAGAGCTTCACCGTGTTCCTCACGCTGGCTGTCATCGCCATCGGCGGTATCGTGGTGCGCGGCTTCTCCAAGAGCATTGACTTCACCGGCGGCCGCAACTTCATCGTGCTCTTCGAGAATCAGGTGGAGCCCGAGCAGGTGCGCGGCGTCCTGGCCGAAGCCTTCCCCGAAAGCACCACCAGCGCCATCGCACTGGGTGCAGAAGGCAAGACCATCCGCGTGTCCACCAACTACCGCATTGAAGAAGACGGACTCGAAGTGGACAACGAAATCGAGCAGAAACTCTTCGAGGCCCTGAAGAAGGGCGGCGTGCTCTCCGACGACCTCACGCTGGAGAACTTCATCAACCGTGACGAGCGCGCCGGCGGCAGCATCATCTCTTCGCAGAAGGTGGGCCCCTCGGTGGCTGAAGACATCACGCGCGGTGCCATCATCAGCATCATCCTGGCCTTCATCGCCATCTTCATCTACATCCTGGCCCGCTTCCGCAATGTGGCCTTCTCGGTAGGTGCCATCGTGGCCTTGGGCTTCGACATCATCCTGATTCTCGGTGCATACGCTCTCCTGTGGGGCATCCTGCCCTTCTCACTGGAGATCGACCAGACCTTCATCGGTGCCATCCTGACGGCCATCGGTTACTCCATCAACGACAAGGTGGTGGTGTTCGACCGTATCCGTGAGAACATCACGCTCTTCCCCAAGCGCGACCGTCAGCAACTGTTCAACGAGTCGGTCAACAGCACCTTGAACCGCACCATCAACACCTCCGTATCCACCTTCATCGTATTGCTGGTGATCTTCCTCATCGGCATCTTCGGCGGCGGCGCAGGCAGCATCATCAGCTTCTCCTTCGCCATGATACTGGGTGTGGTGTTCGGCACTCTGAGCTCCATCTTCGTGGCAGTGCCCACTGCCTACGTGACGATGGGCAAGACCATCAAGGAATAACTCTTCCGTGTTTCTGCGGCCGCTGACGGCCGCAGAAACCGCGGGATGCTCCTGTAGTTAAATGGATAGAACGGAGGTTTCCTAAACCTTTGATCCGGGTTCGATTCCCGGCGGGAGTACAAAAAAAAAAGAAAAAAAACGGCGTGCATCATCTTGCACGCATACGTAATAATATAAGGTAAAGAAGATATGGCAGAAAGTTTCACTCCCACCAATCCGACAGAAGAGACTGATGTGGTCGTTCGCTTCTCAGGCGACTCCGGCGACGGCATGCAGCTGGCCGGCAACATTCTCTCTACGGTGTCCGCCACTGTAGGCAACAGTATTTCAACCTTCCCCGACTTTCCCGCCGACATCCGTGCCCCGCAAGGCTCTCTGACCGGCGTGAGCGGATTCCAGGTGCACATCGGCAGCAGCGAGGTGTTCACCCCCGGCGATCAGTGCGATGTGCTCGTGGCCATGAACGCCGCAGCGCTCAAGACCCAGCTCAAATACGCCAAGAAGGGTGCCGCCATCATTATTGACACCGAGGCCTTCGGCCCGAAGGACCTGGAGAAGGCACAGTTCAAGACGGAGGACTACCTGGGCGAATTGGGCGTGGATCCCGACCAGGTGGTGGCCTGCAACATGACGCAGATGGTGAAAGACTGTCTCACAGGCGATCCCGCTTTCACCGTAGACGGTAAGACCGACGTAAAGGGCATCATGAAGTGCCGCAACATGTTCGCCCTCGGACTGGTGTGCTGGCTCTTCGACCGCGACCTGGACATCGTCGGCAACTTCCTTCGCGAGAAATTTGCCAAGAAGCCAGCTGTTGCCGAAGCCAACATCAAGGTGGTGCAGGCCGGCTATGACTTTGGTCACAACACCCACTCTTCGGTGGCTCACGTGCGCCATATCGAGACCAAGAAAAAAGTGCCCGGACGCTATATGGACATCACGGGCAACAAGGCTACTGCCTACGGCTTCATTGCCGCAGCCGAGAAAGCCGGCCTGAAGCTCTATTTGGGTTCCTACCCCATCACGCCCGCTACGGACGTGCTGCACGAGCTCTCCAAGCATAAGTCTCTCGGTGTCACCACCGTGCAGTGCGAGGACGAGATCGCCGGCTGCGCTTCTTCTTTGGGCGCCAGCTTCGCCGGTGCTTTGGCCGTAACCTCCACTTCCGGCCCCGGCATCTGCCTCAAGAGCGAGGCGATGAACCTGGCCGTCATCATGGAGTTGCCGCTCGTCGTGCTCGACGTGCAGCGCGGCGGTCCCGCCACGGGCCTGCCCACCAAGTCGGAGCAGACCGACCTGCTGCAGGCACTCTTCGGCCGCAACGGTGAAAGCCCCATGCCGGTGATGGCTGCCAAGAGTCCCACCGACTGCTTCAACGCCGCTTATGAGGCCTCCAAGATAGCTCTGGAGCACATGACCCCCGTCGTGCTCCTCACTGATGCTTACGTCGCCAACGGCAGCGGCGCATTCAAGCTGCCCAACCTGGCCGATTATCCTGCTATCAAGCCGCCTTATGTGCCCGAAGAAATGAAGGGCACATGGACCCCGTATATGCGTGCGGAGAACGGCACCCGCTACTGGGCTGTGCCCGGACGTGAGGGCTTCACCCACATCCTGGGCGGACTGGAAAAAGACGACAAGACGGGCGCCATCTCCACAGCTCCCGACAACCACGACCTGATGACGCGCAAGCGTGCCGCCAAGATTGCCAACATCCCCGTGCCCGACCTTGAAGTGGAAGGCTGCAAGGACGATGCCGAACTGCTCATCGTGGGCTTCGGCGGCACCTACGGCCATTTGCGCGCTGCCACGGAGGAGATGATACGCAGCGGCAAGAAAGTGGCTCTGGCCCACTTCCGCTACATCAACCCGCTGCCCGCCAACACCGCAGAGGTAATGAAGAAATACCGCAAAGTGGTAGTCGCCGAGCAAAACATGGGTCAGCTCGCCGCCTGGCTGCGCATGAAGGTGGACAACTTTGTGCCCGAGCAGTTCAACCAGGTCAAGGGTCAGCCCTTCGTGGTAGAGGAGTTAGTCAACGCATTCACAGAAATCTATAATAAGTAAGCGCTATGTCACAATATACGTCTGCAGATTACAAGAAAGGCCAGCCCCGCTGGTGTCCCGGTTGCGGCGACCATTTCTTCCTGGCCAATCTCCACAAGGCAATGGCCGAAATCGGCATTGCACCTTATGAGACGGCCGTCATTTCCGGTATCGGCTGCTCCAGCCGTCTGCCCCACTATATGGCCACCTACGGCATGAACACCATTCACGGCCGTGCTGCAGCCATTGCCACCGGCTGCAAGGTTGCCAATCCCCGTCTGACGGTATGGCAGGTGAGCGGTGACGGTGACGGCCTGGCCATCGGCGGCAATCACTTCATTCACGCCAACCGCCGCAACATTGACATCAACATGATCCTGCTGAACAACCGCATCTACGGTTTGACCAAGGGTCAGTATTCTCCCACTTCACCGCGCGGATTTGTCTCCAAGTCATCGCCCTACGGCACAGTGGAAGACCCCTTCCGTCCGGCAGAACTATGCTTCGGCGCACGCGGTCACTTCTTTGCCCGTGCCGTTGCCACCGACGCCCCCGGCACAGTGGATATCCTCAAGGCCGCACAGGCTCACAAGGGTGCCGCCGTCTGCGAAATCCTGCAGAACTGCGTCATCTTCAACAACGGCACACACGAGAGTGTTTACACCAAGGAAGGACGCGCCAAGAACGCCATCTACGTGAAACACGGCGAGCCTCTTATCTTCGGTGAAAACAACGAATATGGCATCATGCAGGAAGGCTTTGGCCTGAAAGTGGTGAAGATTGGCGAAAACGGCATCACCAAAGATGACATCTTAGTGCACGACGCTCACTGCCAGGATAACACCCTGCAACTGAAACTGGCCCTCATGGGCGACGGCGACGGATTCCCCATCGCCTTGGGTGTGATTCGCGACGTGGACGCTCCCACCTACAACGACGCCGTTGAGGCTCAGATTGAAGAAGTGAAAGCCAAGAAGCCTTATCACACCTTCGCCGAATTGCTTGAAACCAACGACATTTGGGAGGTTAAGTAATACACGAAAAGAAATAAAATCGTAATCATTCGATGATCAAAAACTTTGTAGAAGAACTGAAATGGCGCGGGATGCTGGCTCAGATGATGCCCGGCACGGAAGAGTTGCTCCAAAAAGAAATGGTAACGGCCTACCTGGGCACCGACCCTACGGCTGACTCTCTGCATATCGGGCACCTGTGCGGCATCATGATGCTGCGTCATCTGCAACGCTGCGGCCATAAGCCCATCATCCTCGTGGGCGGCGCTACAGGCATGATTGGCGACCCCTCCGGCAAAAGCCAGGAGCGCAACCTGCTGAACGACGAAACGCTGCGTCACAACCAGGAGTGCATCAAGGCTCAAGTGGCCAAGTTCCTCGATTTTGAGAGCAAGGAGCCTAACGCCGCCGTCATGGTGAACAACTATGACTGGATGAAAGACTTCACGTTCCTCGACTTTGCCCGCGAAGTGGGTAAACATATCACGGTGAACTACATGATGGCCAAGGAGAGCGTGCAACAGCGTCTGAACGGCACGGCCCGCGACGGTCTCAGCTTCACGGAGTTTACTTATCAACTGCTTCAGGGCTACGACTTTCTCTATCTCTATCAGCACTACGGCGTGAAACTCCAGCTGGGCGGCAACGACCAATGGGGCAACATGACCACCGGCACGGAGCTCATCCGCCGCACGTTGGGCAACGACGTGGAGACTTTTGCCCTGACCTGTCCGCTCATCACCAAGAGCGACGGTAAGAAGTTCGGCAAGACGGAAAGCGGCAACATCTGGCTTGATCCCAAGCGCACCACACCGTACAAGTTTTATCAGTTCTGGCTCAACGTCTCCGACGAGGATGCCGCACGCTACATCAAGATTTTCACCTCGTTGGACAAAGATACCATTGATGCACTTGTCGCAGAGCATCAGCAGGATCCCGGACGCCGCGTACTGCAAAAGAAATTGGCGGAGGAGGTAACCCTCATGGTACATGGCAAAGAAAACCTCGAAATGGCTCAGGAAGCCTCCAACATTCTCTTCGGCAAAGCCACCAAAGAGAGTCTTGTAAAACTCGATGAAAAGACGCTTTTGGATATTTTCGACGGTGTTGAGAAGTTTGAAATCAGCCGAAATCTTCTCGAAGGCGACGGTATAAAAGCCGTAGACCTTTTGGCCGGCGAGACCCAGTGCTTTGCCTCAAAGGGCGAGATGCGTAAACTCTGCCAGGGCGGCGGCGTCTCTCTCAACAAGGAAAGACTCCAGTCCTTTGATCAGATGGTGACAACGAAAGACCTGCTCGACGGCAAATATCTGCTGGCCCAACAAGGGAAAAAGAAGTACTATCTGCTCATCGTTAAGTAAAAAGTGATATTTAAGGCATAAAAAACGACTTATTTCTTGCATTCGCTTAAGAAATGTCGTATCTTTGCGGGCGCAAATGAATGCCGGTTCGGCAACGATTTGCATTTGGATTGGGCTATGGTGTAATGGTAGCACAAGACATTTTGGTCGTCTTAGTTCTGGTTCGAAACCGGATAGCCCAACCAACAACAGCGCGAAAGATAAACTTTTAACCTTAAAGCATCACAACAATGAATCTTTTCTCTCTCGAAGGTAAGAACGCATGGATTACCGGCGCATCTTACGGCATTGGTTTCAACATCGCCAAAGCGTTTGTAGCCGCCGGCGTAAAGAACATCGTTTTTAACGATATCAACGAAGCTGCCCTCCAGCGCGGATTGGACAACTATAAAGAAGCCGGCATCACCAACGTCAAAGGCTACGTGTGCGATGTAACCGACGAAAAGGGTGTAAAGGCTCTGGTTGAAAGAATCCACAAAGAAGTGGGTCAAATCGATATTTTGGTGAACAACGCAGGCATCATCAAGCGCATCCCCATGCACGAGATGAAGCGTGAGGAGTTCCAGCAGGTGATTGACATTGACCTCGTTGCCCCCTATATCGTGAGTGCCGCCGTGCTGCCCGAAATGATGGAGCGTCGCGAAGGCAAGATTATTAACATCTGCTCCATGATGTCCGAGCTGGGTCGCGAAACCGTGAGCGCCTACGCTGCAGCCAAAGGCGGCCTGAAGATGCTGACCCGCAACATCTGTTCCGAGTACGGTGGATACAACATTCAGTGTAACGGCATCGGCCCGGGCTACATTGCCACTCCTCAAACCGCTCCCCTGCGCGAGCGCCAGCCGGACGGCAGCCGTCATCCCTTCGACTCTTTCATCTGCGCCAAGACGCCTGCCGGACGCTGGCTGGATCCCAGCGAGTTGGGCGGTCCCGCCGTATTCCTGGCCTCTCACGCTTCTGACGCCGTAAACGGTCACGTCCTTTATGTAGACGGCGGTATTCTGGCCTATATTGGCAAGCAGCCCAGCTAAATGAGGGAAGGCTTTCGATAAACCGCCTAATTTTGTTACAATATTGAAGAAACTCTTCATCGAGACTTACGGATGTCAAATGAATGTCGCCGACAGTGAAGTCGTGGCGAGCATCATGGGGCAGGCCGGGTATGAAACCACAGAGATTCAGGAGGAAGCGGACGCTATCCTCCTGAACACTTGTTCTGTGCGTGACAATGCCGAGCAGAAAATCTATGCCCGGCTGGAGTTTCTTCAAAGCCTGAAACGCAAGAAAAAACTCATTGTCGGCGTCCTTGGCTGCATGGCAGAAAGAGTTAAGGACGAACTTATTGACCGGCACGGAGCGGATCTCGTTTGCGGGCCTGACAGTTATCTTTCACTGCCCGAACTCTTTGCTTCTGCAGAGCTTGGACACAAGGCTGTGAATGTAGAGCTTTCCACCTCGGAGACCTATCGCGACGTAGTACCGAAGCGCCTGCACAGCACCCGCATAAGCGGCTTTGTCAGCATTATGAGAGGGTGTAACAATTTCTGCCACTACTGCATCGTGCCCTATACCAGAGGCCGTGAACGCAGCCGCGATGTAGAGAGCATCCTGCGCGAATGCCGCGACCTAGAAGAAAGGGGATACAAGGAAGTCACCCTGCTGGGACAAAACGTAAACTCCTACCACTTTGGCGATGTGAATTTCCCCCAACTTTTGAGAATGGTTGCTCACACAGTGCCGTCCATGAGGGTACGCTTTACAACGAGCCACCCGAAAGACATGAGCGATGCCACCCTCCATGTCATCGTCGAAGAGCCCAATGTATGCCGCCACATTCACCTGCCGGTTCAAAGCGGGTCGAACGAAGTGCTCAAGCGCATGAACCGGAAATATACCCGGGAATGGTATCTCGAACGCGTGGAAGCCATCCGTCGTATCGTCCCGGATTGCGGTCTGTCCACAGATATCTTCGTCGGCTATTCCGGCGAGACGGAAGAGGACCACAAACAATCCCTGTCGCTGATGAAGGCGTGCGCCTACGATTCGGCATTTATGTTTAAATACAGTGAACGCCCCGGGACCTACGCCGCCAAGCATTTCCCCGACGACGTTCCTGAGGAAACCAAAATACGCCGTTTGAACGAGCTTATCGCCCTGCAAAACAAGTTGTCTGCAGAATCCAACGCCCGATGCATCGGTAAGACCTTCGAAGTTCTTTTGGAAGGGACCAGCAAGCGCAGTCGGGAACAACTCTACGGCCGAACGGAACAAAACCATGTGGTTATAGTCGATCGCGGACAATTACGCATCGGACAGCGCGTCATGGTACGCATCACAGAAAGCACTTCTGCAACACTGAAGGGCATACAAGTAATCACAGAGAATCACTAACGACAATGAAGAGAAAAAAGGATTGGTTCCGCTGGCAGGCCTTGACCAGCACCATCAGCACCACTATGGTACTTGTGCTTTTGGGCATCTTGGTGCTTTTTGTCCTTACCGCCAAACAATTGCGTGATGAAGTGAGGGAAGACCTCGCCGTGACCGTTGTGCTCAAAGACGGCGTGGACAACCAGAAGGGCCTGGCCATCAAAGAACGCTGGGAGCATCTGCCCTATATCAAGCACTTGGACTATATCAGCCGCGAGCAGTCGCTCAAAGAACAAATAGAGACCATGGGATTGGATCCTACCGAGTTTTTGGGGACGAACCCGTTTTCCATCTCCATGGAACTGCACTTGGTGGCAGACTATGCGTGCAGTGATTCGCTGCAATGGATCACCAAAGAACTGCGCAGAGAAATTGACGTAGCCGACATCGTTTACCAAAAAGACATGGTGGAAACGCTCAACAGCAATCTGCAGCGCATCACGTTCGTTCTGCTTTTCGTCACCGCCCTTTTATGTATCATTTCCCTGAGCCTCATCAACAATACGGTGCGTCTGAGTGTCTATTCGCGCCGCTTCATCATCCACAACATGAAACTCGTGGGTGCCAGATGGAGCTTCATCCGACGTCCTTTCCTCTTGAGAAGTCTTTGGATTGGTTTGATGGCCTCCGTTTTGGCCGTCATTGCCATCGTGGGTGGAGTGGACTGGCTGCGAACCCACGAAACGGATTTGGCACATTTCCTCGTTTGGCATAACGTAGGAATTACCCTGATTGTCGTTGTCAGCTTTGGGCTGGCGATTACCTTCATCTGCACCTACGTCAGTGTGACCCACTATTTGAGGATGCGCGAATCCAATCTTTACAAGTAAACAACAAGCACTAAAGCCTCAGCAACATGGCATTCAACAAAATCAACTACATCATCCTCGCCATCTCAATGGCCATCATTGTCATCGGCTTTATTTTGATGTCCGGCAGTGGCAGCACCGAAACGGCCTTCAACGAAGATATTTTTTCTCCCATTCGTATTAAGGTCGCTCCAATTGTGTGCTTTATCGGCTTCATCGGCATCATCTTCGGCATCATGTTTCACAACAAAGAAGCAAAAAAATCATGAGTGAATTCCAAGCCCTGCTCATGGGACTCATTCAGGGTCTCACCGAATATTTGCCCGTTTCATCCAGCGGGCACCTGACCATTTGCGGCACATTCTTCGGCCTGAACGGAGAAGAAAACCTCACTTTTACGGTAGCGGTCCACGTCGCCACCGTACTGTCCACCATTGTCATCCTGTGGAAAGAAATCGTCCGCATCCTAATCGGCATCTTCGACACCTCTGCACCTCTGTGGAGCCCGGAACGACGCTACGCTGCGTGCATTCTCGTCAGCATGATACCCGTAGGCATCGTGGGCCTGTTTTTCAAAGACACCGTTGAAGAAATATTCGGCAGCGGACTGACCATTGTCGGGTTGTGCCTCATCATCACTGCTGCACTACTCATCATGAGCCACTATGCCCGTCCGCGACAGAAAGAAAACATCGGCTTGAAAGAAGCCTTCATCATCGGTTTGGCACAAGCCGTTGCCGTGATGCCCGGCCTATCTCGAAGCGGCAGCACCATTGCCACCGGCCAGCTCATCGGATGCAAGAAAGAGCGCATTGCGGAGTTCTCCTTCCTGATGGTCATTCCACCCATCCTGGGAGAAGCTCTTTTGGATATTCTCAAAGCCATGAAAGGCACCGAAGGACTTGCTACGGGCAACATTTCAGTGACGGCCCTTGCCATTGGTTTTTTTGCAGCATTCCTCAGCGGCTGCGCAGCCTGCAAGTGGATGATTTCCCTTGTCAAGAAGGGTAAACTCGTGTGGTTCGGCTTGTATTGTGCCATCGTCGGCAGCGGACTTTTAATCTATTCCTTGATTTGACGGATTATAAGGAGGGTGTCGTCCTCGCTTTCGACAAGCCCCTGAAATGGACCTCGTTTCAACTCGTGAGCAAAGTGCGCAACATGTTGTGCCAGCATCTGCACGAGAAAAAACTGAAAGTGGGCCACGCCGGCACTTTGGACCCATTGGCTACCGGAGTGCTTCTCATCTGCACGGGAAAAGCCACCAAAACCATTGAAACTCTGCAAGCAGGCACAAAAGAATATGTCGCCACATTGCAATTAGGGGCCACAACAGCCAGCTTCGATCTTGAAAAGCCTGTAGACGCCACCTATCCCACGGAACACATCACTCGCACACTCATTGAGGCAACGCTTCCGAAGTTTATTGGGCATATAGAACAGATACCCCCTGTGTTTTCTGCAGTAAAAGTCGATGGCAAACGCGCCTACGATCTTGCCAGAAAAGGTAAAGAGGTGGAACTCAAACCCAAAAGTCTTGTTATTGACGAAATCGAGCTTTTGGATTTCTCTCCCGAAACCATGCAACTCCAACTGCGCATTGTGTGCAGCAAAGGCACATACATCAGGGCCTTGGCTCGCGACATCGGCGAGAGCCTTCACTCCGGCGCTCACCTGACAGCCCTGCGACGCACACGCATCGGCGACTATCGCGTGGAACGTTGTCTCACCTTGGAACAATTTGAAAAAACGATATGAAACTCTCTCAATTCAAGTACAAACTGCCCGAAGACCGTTTGGCACAGTATCCCTCGACATTCGCCCCCGGAGAAGAACGTCCATACTTCCATCGCGATGAATGCCGTCTGATGGTCATTCATGCTAAAAGCGGCGTCATTGAACACCGCGAATCGTTTCGGGATGTCATCAACTTCTTCGATGAGAAGGACTGTTTTGTGTTTAACGACACCAAGGTGTTCCCCGCACGTCTTTATGGCAACAAAGAAAAGACCGGAGCCAAAATTGAGGTTTTTCTTCTCCGCGAACTGAATCCCAATCAGAATCTGTGGGACGTGTTGGTTGACCCGGCACGCAAAATTCGCATCGGCAACAAGCTATATTTCGGAGAGGACCAATCGATTGTCGCAGAGGTGATTGACAACACCACCAGTCGCGGCCGCACGCTGCGTTTCCTTTACGACGGACCGCACGACGAATTTAAGCGCATCCTCTACAGCATGGGCGAAGCCCCACTCCCCCGCGAGATTATCAAGCGCCCGTCCGAGCCCGAAGACCTGGAAGACTTCCAGTGTGTTTATGCCAAGAACGAAGGAGCTGTCACTGCACCCATCTCCGGTCTTCATTTCTCTCCGCAGATGCTGAAGATCATGGAAATCAAAGGCATCGAATCCGCATTCGTCACGTTGCACTGCGGTTTGGGTTGCTTCCGTGAAATCGATGTGGAGGATCTCACCAAGCACAAGATGGACAGTGAGGAGATGCACGTAAACGAGACGGCATGCGACATCATCAACCGGACGAAAGAGAGCGGACATCGCATCGTGGCTGTCGGCACCACCGTGCAGCGGGCTTTGGAGACAGCCGTCAGCGCCGACGGACGTCTTAAGCCTTTCGACGGCTGGACCAACAAATTCATCTTCCCGCCCTACGACTTCCAGATGGCCGATGCCATGATTGCCAATTTCTATCTGCCCTACTCGTCACTGCTGATGCTTTCATGCGCATTCGGCGGCTACGATTTGGTGATGAAGGCCTACAAAGAAGCCATCAAATACAACGAAGCCGATCCCAAACGCCGCTACCGCTTCGGCACATTCGGCGACGCCATGCTCATTCTTCAGGACTGATGCATCAGCTCTACCTCTCTCTAGGCAGCAATTTGGGCGACAGGGAGCACATGCTTCAGGAGGCGCTTCGACTCATCGGTGAAGACATAGGCAATGTCATCCGCGTGTCCTCTTTCGTTGAGACACGCCCTTGGGGCTATGAGAGCGGGCACCTTTTCCTCAATGCCGCCTGTAAGGTGGAGACGACACTCAGTCCGACGGAATGCCTGCATGTCACACAGGAAATAGAGCGCCGTTTGGGACGCACGATAAAAAGCCACGACGGCTATTGCGACCGTCCCATCGATATCGACCTGCTCTCCTATGACGATGTTCGGATGAATACACCCGAACTCACGCTGCCGCATCCCCGCATGCACGAACGTGACTTCGTCATGATCCCTCTCAAAGAAATTACCCAAAACCCATGTGGACAGATTTGACTGCTTGCAACCACATGAAAAAATGCTAAAAACGTATGAAAAAGTATCTCTTTAC
The DNA here is from genome assembly GCA_900320435.1 of uncultured Prevotellaceae bacterium. Classification (GTDB taxonomy): domain Bacteria; phylum Bacteroidota; class Bacteroidia; order Bacteroidales; family Bacteroidaceae; genus Physcousia. Next base: position 15,372 of record ONSH01000009.1, on the reverse strand, counting down.
CTCTGAAAGTGTGTCGGAAGGACATCCCGACAAAGTGGCCGACCAGATCAGCGACGCCGTCCTGGATAAGCTGCTGGCCTTTGACCCCAACTCCAAAGTCGCCTGCGAAACGATGGTGACCACCGGACAAGTCATCCTGGCCGGCGAAGTCAAAACGAATGCCTACGTGGATTTGCAGCGCATTGCACGCGAAGTCATCACCCGCATCGGCTACACCAAGAGCGAATATATGTTCGAGGCCAATTCCTGCGGTGTGCTCTCTGCCATTCATGAACAGAGCGCCGACATCAACCAGGGGGTTGAACGTGCGGTGCTTGAAGACCAGGGAGCCGGCGATCAGGGCATGATGTTCGGCTACGCCACCAACGAGACGGAAAACTACATGCCCCTTTCTCTCGACTTGGCCAACCGTCTGCTCATCGAACTGGCCGCCATCCGTAAAGAGGGTCGCCAGATGACTTATCTGCGTCCGGACGCCAAAAGCCAAGTGACGATAGAATACGGTGAAGACAACCGCCCTCTGCGCATCGACACCATCGTGCTCTCCACCCAGCATGACGAGTTTGACAGCGATGAGGCCATGCTGCAGCAGATACGCCACGACATCATCCACATCCTAATTCCCCGTGTCAAGGAAAGCATTAAGAATAAGAATATCAGCGCTCTTTTCGACAATCCCGACATCACGTATCACGTCAATCCTACAGGCAAGTTTGTGATTGGCGGACCTCACGGCGACACGGGACTCACCGGCCGCAAAATCATCGTGGACACCTATGGCGGCAAGGGGGCACACGGCGGCGGCGCTTTCTCCGGTAAAGACCCCTCGAAGGTCGACCGCTCCGCTGCTTATGCCGCCCGTCACATTGCCAAAAACATGGTGGCAGCAGGCGTTGCGGACGAGATGCTGGTGCAGCTCTCTTACGCCATCGGTGTGGCCCGTCCCGTCAGCATTTATGTCAACACTTACGGCAGCGCACACGTGGCGCTCTCCGACAGTGAGATTGCAGCAAAAATCGACGAGCTCTTTACGCTCACGCCCTATCAGATAGAGCAGCGTCTGAAGCTGCGCAACCCCATCTACGAAGAAACTGCAGCCTACGGACATATGGGGCGTGAACCGCGCGTGGTCACCAAGACGTTCGAGAGCAACTACAACGGCGGATGCAAGACCGTCCAGGTGGAGCTTTTCACTTGGGAGAAACTCGACTATGTGGATCGTATCAAAGAGAGTTTCGGCCTATGAACGTAGCTTTCTACTGCGCCAGCAGCGCCACCATCGCACCCAAATACTATGAAGCGGCCCGCCTCATGGGTCGCCTCATGGCACAAAACGGCTACACCGTCATCAACGGAGCCGGCAGCATGGGCCTGATGGCTGCCGTGAGCGACGGATGTCTCGAGGCCGGAGGAGAAGTAGTCGGCATCATACCCACCTTTATGATAGAAAACGATTGGCATCACAAAGGCCTCACCCGAATCATCGAGACCGAGGACATGCACCAGCGCCAGCGCAAAATGGCGGAAATGGCCGACGCCGCAGTCGTCATGGCTGGCGGAACAGGCACGTTGGCTGAACTCTCCGAGGTGATTTGCTGGAAGCAGCTCGGCATCTACTCCATGCCCATCATCATCGTCAACACCGACGGCTATTGGGACGACGTCCTCAGCTTTCTCAGCCGGGCAAAACGCGAAAACTTCATGCGCGACGAGAAGTGTATCGTCTGGAAGGTGGTCGCCACACCGGAGGAAGCTCTTCGCATCATCAACAGTGAACTGAAGCCTTGAACGCACTCGAACCTCTTCTCTACGCCGCCGGCAACGATCCGCTTTTCGTCTGCCTCTTTCTGCTGACAGCCCTGTTGCCGGTGCTTTACGTTTTTCTGCCCGAGCAGCATGCCTGGCCCTGGCTTTTCTCTCTGTCTCTTTCAGGCGGTTTGGCACTCTATTGTCGTATATATCAGAAGCTTGCAGTTCCGGACTGCTGCATTTTGATTGCGGCTTACTATTTCTACCGGGACTGCATGATACGCTTTGTGCACTGGGTTTTCTTCTCCCACGAAAAAAACTTACAGCGCAAAAAGCCTCTTCTCTACTCTCTTTGGGCGGACAACGTCACATTCATTGTTGGCTGCACAATAGTGTTATCTGTTGGCAATATGACTCTTTGGATGGACACACTGATGATTTTGTGTCTCATTTCCTCACGAATTTGGCTCTACTCCAAACTCTATTCAATCTTTTTCAAAAAAATTACCTCTTGTTTGCATTTTTTTGTGTACCTTTGCACTCTTGAAGTCGTCCCGGCACTTATTATTTATCTGCGAATCGACGACGTAATTTAGACGCAAACGGTAAAAAAACAAGACAGGAAATGATTAAGAAGATACTTATCTCGCAGCCCAAACCCGCCACAGAAAAATCCCCCTATTACGATATAGCTCAGCGCTACGGCGTAGAGATTGTCTTCCGGCCATTCATCAAAGTCGAAGGTCTCACTCCTGCAGAATTCCGCTCACAGCATATCAGCATCCTGGAGCACAGCGCCGTTGTTTTCACCTCCCGTCACAGCATCGACCATTTCTTCGGTCTGTGCAAGGAGATGCGCGTCCACATCCCCGAGTCGATGAAGTATTTCTGCCTGAGCGAGCAGATTGCACTCTACATCCAGAAATACATTCCTTATCGCAAGCGCAAGGTTTTCTTCGGCGAAACGGGCAAGATGGAAGCCCTCGTGCCCCACATGGCCAAGCATAAGAACGAGCGCTACCTCGTCCCCCTGAGCGACGTGCACAACGACAGTATTGCCGTTCTGCTTGATGCCGCCGGCATCGCCCACACGGAGGCCGTCATGTATCGCACCGTGTCCAACGACTTCAAAAAGGACGAGCCCTTTGACTACGACATGCTGGTGTTCTTCTCTCCCAGCGGCATCCAGTCGCTCATGAAGAACTTCCCCGATTTCGTGCAGGGCGACATCGCCATCGGCACCTACGGCCCCACGACGGCCAAGAGTGTCATCGATGCCGGCTTCCGTCTGGACCTTCAGGCACCCACTGCCGACCATCCCAGCATGTCCTCCGCCCTTAACGCCTACCTGCTCAAGGTCAATGACGACTAACGGACTTTCCCGTGACGAGCGCCTGAAGAGCCTTAAAGCCATTGAAGCCCTGTTTTCGGGCACCAATCCGTCTGCTACGGCTTTTCCCCTGAAAGTCATTTGGCGCAAGAACAGCGAGCGGACTTCGCGTCTGCTCGTTTCCGTTTCCAAGCGCCACCACAAGCGCGCCGTCGCCCGCAACCGCATCAAGCGGCAGGTGCGCGAGGCTTATCGCCTGCATAAGAACATCCTCACCACACCCTGCGACATTGCCTTTCTCTGGCTCTCCAAAGAACTTTGTCCTTCACCGCTGGTGCACCACAAGGTGGTCACTTTACTCCAAAAAGTCTCATGCGCCGACTCCTGATTCTTCCCATCCGCTTCTATCAGCGCTGCATCTCGCCGCTGACGCCGCCCTCGTGCCGCTTCACCCCCACGTGCAGCCAATATGCTGTGGAGGCTATTGAGAAATACGGCCCCGTGAAAGGCCTGTGGCTGGCCGTCAGACGCCTGCTGCGCTGTCATCCCTGGGGCGGATCCGGCTACGACCCTGTGCCTTGACTGATTCTATACATTATATAATATATACATACTTAAACATATCACACCATGGATTTTAACAAGATCTCCGCTGCTGAAGCCGCAGCGCTAATTCAGAACGGCCAGACCATCGGCCTTTCGGGCTTCACACCTGCCGGCGTGCCCAAGTGCACTCCTGCCGAGATTGCCAAGAAGGCTGCTGCCGAGCATGCAGCCGGCCGTCCCTTCAAGATCAGCGTCTTCACCGGCGCTTCTACCGGTCAGAGCTGCGACGGCGAACTCTCCAACGCCGAAGCCATCGATTTCCGTGCACCCTACACGACGAATCCCGACTTTCGCAAGAACGTGAACCGCAACTCGCTCAACTACTCCGACCTCAACCTCTCCAACATGGCCACGCAGATCCGTCAGGGCTATCTCGGCCCCGTCAACTGGGCCATCATCGAGGCTTGCGACGTGGAGCGCGTGGGCTCCAAGGCACACATCTATCTCACCGCCGCCGGCGGCATTTCTCCCACCGTGTGCCGTCTGGCCACCGAGGGCATCATCATCGAGCTCAACGCCTTCCATTCGCCCAAGAGCAAGGGCATTCACGACGTCTATGAGATTGAGGATCACCCCCATCGCACACCCATCATGATCAACAAAGCCAGCGACCGTATCGGCAAACCCTATGTCGAGGTGGACGCTTCCCGCATTGTGGGCGTTGTGGAGTGCAACATCCCCGACGAGGCCCGCGCCTTCAAGGATCCCGATCCCATCACCTCACAGATCGGCCAGAACGTGGCCGACTTCCTCCTGGCCAACATGAAGCAGGGCCTCATCCCCTCTTCGTTCCTCAACCTGCAGAGCGGTGTCGGCAGCGGCGCCAACGCCGTCTTGGGTGCACTGGGTCATTGTCCCGAAGTGCCCGACTTCAACATCTACACCGAGGTGCTTCAGGACGCTCCCGTGGGCCTCATGAAGCAGGGTCGCGTGCTTTCCGCCAGCGCCTGCTCTCTGACCGTCACCAACGAGTGTCTGCTCGACATCTACGACAACATGGACTTCTTCAAGGACAAGCTCGTGCTGCGTCCGTCCGAGATCTCCAACAGTCCCGAGGTGATTGCCCGCATCGGCGTCTGCTCACTGAACACCGCCATCGAGTGTGACATCTACGGCCACGTCAACAGCACGAAGATCTGCGGCACGAAGATGATGAACGGCATCGGCGGCAGCGCCGACTTCACCAACAACGCCTATCTCTCGATCTTCACCTGCGGCTCGACCACCAAGGGCGGCGCCATTTCCAGCATCGTGCCTTTCGCCAGCCACATCGACCACACGAACCACTTCATCGACGCCGTCATCACGGAGTACGGTGTAGCCGATCTGCGTCACAAGAGCGACATGCAGAAGGCCGAAGCCCTCATCGCTGTGGCTCATCCCGACTATCAGCCCATGCTGCGCGACTATCTGAAGTTCGCCGAGAAGACGGGCGGCCACACGCATCACTGCCTCTCAGCCGCATTCGCCATGCACGACACCTTCCTGCGCAAGGGCGACATGCGTCTTACCGATTGGGCCGAATACGTGAAATAAGCGTGCGGAGCTGGTCGATCCATCCCTTTTTGGGATAGACGAACCAGAATCCGTCGGCACCCGGCATCTCGATCGCCAGTCGGAACACGTCGCCTCCTTTGGCGTAGAGCGTTTCCAGACCTTTATCGGAAATTTCGAAACTCGGCACCAGCCAATATATTTGGTTGGCGCCGTTTCTTTGATTGGCCCGGAACTGCAGATCGCCCGAAGTGGTCGGCAGTCCGTTGCCGCCGTGAATGATCGACTCCAGATCGGGGAATTCGCTCGAGGAGACTGTGGGGTAACAGTCCACCAGACACTTGGCGCGAAGGATCCTGCGGTCCTGCAGGTCGAGGAAGAGCAAGCCGCGACCGGCCGGATAGGTTTCCTGCTGAGGCTGCACCGTCAGCGCTATGGCAAAGATGTAGGACGTGTCGGTCAACTGCTCGATGCGCACCCACTGGTCCGTCTCCTGTCCGTTGGCGCCGTGGCTTTCGACGATGGCTTTGGAGTCTTCGCCCTTGGGCTTCTTGACCGTCTGCAGCAGGTCGATGTCCAACGTACGCTTGGAGGTCAGCGTGAAGCGCATCATCGTGCGTCCGTTGATGTTTTCGGTGATTTGGCTGTAGCCGTCTTTGAAGATGCGCACCTTGTTGCGGTCGCTTCTGAGCGCCAGCTGGAAGATGCCGTTGGCATCGGTCGTCGTCTGATTGAGCACGCGGTCGTTCTTGTCCACTTCGGCCACAGTGACGCCTTCGAGTCCGCCGTTGGCATCGGTCACTTTTCCGCTCAACTGCTGCGCCGTTGCCGCAAGATTTACGGCGAGGAGCGCCAGGAGCATCATGATTGTCTTTTTCATGATCGTATTGTTTTTCTTATTGTTGTGTCATTTCTTTCATCATCATGTCGGCCGCCACACAGAGCTCCCGATACCAGTCTTCGCCGAAGCGGCGCACGAGCGGCTCCCGGAGGAAGCGGTAGAGCGGCGTGCCTTCAGCGGCGCCTTTGAGGCGCGCGGCCTCGCAGATGTTCCACCGGTGGTATTGCAGCCCGACGAGACCTCCTCCGAAGCGCTTCTCGCGGATGGGATAAAGGTGGCACGAAATCGGCCTTTCGGGCAAAAGACAACCCTTCGGCCCGCGAAAGACGCAGTTGCCGCCGCCGACAATGCTCGTCACCAGCTCGCCTTCGGGATCGGCGTAAGCGACCCCCTGACGGTCGACCACCGATTGGGCCGAAGCCGACATCCCGGGCCAGATGTCGTCGAGCACCTCTTCGATGCGGGCGATCTCGTCCATCGTCACCGGCGCGCCGGCGTCGCCCTCCTCGCAGCATCGTCCGCAGCAGGCAGCAATGTCGCAGGCAAAGCGTTCGGCGATGATGTCCGTATGCACGATGACATCGCCCACCTGAAGCATCGGAGGCAGCTCGTTCACCATCGGACGGCCTCCTTTCCGTGGTCCGTGAGCCAGCGGTTGCAGAGCTCGAAGTGATGATTGCCGAAGAAACCTCTGTAGGCCGACAGCGGACTGGGATGTGCGCTGCGCAGGACGAGATGCTTCGAGGCGTCGATGAGGGCAGCCTTCTTACCGGCCGGAGCGCCCCAGAGCATGAAGACGAGTCCTTCGCGCTCCACGGAGAGACGTCGGATGACGGCGTCGGTAAAGGTCTCCCATCCCTGTCCCGAATGACTGAAGGCCTGATGGGCCCGCACGCTCAGACAGGTGTTCAGGAGGAAGACGCCCTGTCGGGCCCATCGGGTGAGATCGCCCGAAGAGGGCATCGGGGCGCCCGTCTCGCTCTGCACCTCCTGGAAGATGTTGCGCAGCGAGGGCGGAAAATCGACGCCTTCGGGCACCGAGAAGCAGAGCCCGTGGGCCTGTCCCGGCCCGTGATAGGGATCCTGCCCCAGAATGACCACCTTGACGCTGTCGAAGGGCGTCTGGCGGAAGGCGTTGAAGATCAGCGGCCCGGGCGGATAACAGGGACCTGCGGCATATTCCGCCTTGACGAACGCGACGAGGCGGTCGAAATAGGGCTGCTCAAACTCCCCCTGGAGCCTTTGCGCCCAACTCTCTTCTATGTTTACCCTATGAGGCACTTGCCTGTCATTTCCTCCGGCTGCTCCAGACCCATGATGTGCAGGATGCTGGGCGCTACGTCGGCCAAAACGCCGTCAACGACTTTGGCCTCTTTGTTTTCGGTCACATAGATGAAGGGCACGGGGTTGAGCGAGTGCGCCGTGTTGGGCGTGCCGTCGGGGTTGAGGGCGTTGTCGGCATTACCGTGATCGGCGATGATGACGGTCTCGTAGCCGGTGGCCTTGGCGGCCTCCACCACCTCGTTAACGCACTGATCCACAGCAACGACAGCCTTCTCGATGGCTTCGTAGACACCCGTATGGCCCACCATGTCGCCGTTGGCGAAGTTGACCACGATGAAGTCGTACTTATCCTCCCTGATGGCAGCCACCAGCTTGTCCTTCACCTCGAAGGCCGACATCTCGGGCTTGAGGTCGTAGGTCTGCACCTTGGGCGAAGCCACCAGCACGCGCTCCTCGCCGTCGTAGGGCGCCTCGCGTCCGCCGTTGAAGAAGAAGGTCACGTGGGCGTACTTCTCCGTCTCGGCCGTATGCAGCTGCTTGAGACCCTTCTTCGAGAGATATTCGCCGAGCGTCTGCTCCACGTTCTCCTTGGGGAAGAGGATGTGCACGCCCTTGAAAGAGGCGTCGTAGGGCGTCATGCAGTAGTATTGCAATCCGGGGATAGTCGTCATACCCTGCTCGGGCATATCCTGCTGCGTCAGGGCGATGGTGATCTCCTTGGCGCGGTCGTTGCGGTAGTTGAAGAAGATGACGACGTCGCCCTCCTTGATGGTGCCGTCGACGGTCGCATTGTGGATGGGCTTGATGAACTCGTCGGTGACGCCTTCATCGTAGCTCTCCTGCATGGCCTTGACCATATCGGTGGCCTGCTTGCCCTCGCCCTTGACGATGAGGTCGTAGCCCACCTTCACGCGCTCCCAGCGCTTGTCGCGGTCCATAGCGTAGAAGCGGCCCGCGGCCCACGATGCTGGCGATGGCGGCGTTGCCGGCCTTCTTACATTCGTCCGTCACCTGCTGGATGAAGCCCTTGCCCGACTGCGGGTCGGTGTCGCGTCCGTCCATGTAGCAATGCACGAAGGTGTTCTTCACGCCGTATTCCTTGCCGATCTCGATGAGCTTGAAGAGGTGGTCGAGCGAGGAGTGCACGCCGCCGTTGCTGGTGAGACCCATCAGGTGGACGTTCTTGCCCTGCTCCTTGGCGTAGGTGTAGGCCGAAACAATCTCCTTGTTTTTGAGGATGCTGCCGTCCTGACAGGCACGGTTGATCTTCACCAGATCCTGATAGACGATGCGTCCGGCGCCGATGTTGAGATGGCCCACCTCGGAGTTGCCCATCTGTCCGTCGGGCAGACCCACGTTTTCGCCGCAGGTCAGCAGCTGGCTGTGGGGGTAGTTCTGGTTGAGATAGTCCATGTAGGGCGTCGGAGTGTTGTAGATCACGTCGCCTTTACCTTTGTTGCCGATGCCCCATCCGTCGAGGATCATCAGAAGTGCTTTTTTTCCCATTGTCGTTTATGTTTTGTTTGTTTGTGATGCTTTTTCCCGAGAGAGTTACTCTCTAAGGGGACAAAGATACGTCTTTTTTGCGTCAATTGCAAGAACTTGGCGAAGATTTTTTGCCTAAGGGCCGCATTTGCCTTCCAACTAAAAAAATTTTGCGCCCCAGTTAGAGAAAATTTGCGCCCCAGTTAGGGAACAAAAATCGGCGCTCCCACGGGAGAAATTTTCCGGCCCCACGGGGAAACGGATTTTCGCCCTCGGGAACATCAGCAGTCGCCGTTTCCGTTTTGTCAAAATTTCGGATTCTGAAACACGAAGAAACTCGCCCTTTTCTTTCACTCTAAAACATGGTGTTTGCGGCGTACACTGCATTTTCACATTCTTTTCAGCCCTCGTCCTTCTACCGCGCAGAGACCGCGCAGAGACCGTGCAGAGCCGCTGTTTGGCTCATTTTTTGTCAAAAGAAAGTCACGGGAGAGACGGCCCCACGCTGAAGACTGCGTGCGTGTACCCTAAAAAATCTGCGGCATTTCTTGCACATGTCGCAGGAATTTTGTATCTTTGCGGCATGATTTACGCTATTTCCGTAGTGATGCTCCTCTTGGGAGGAGGAATAGGATGGCTCGCGGGCCTGCTCGCGGAGCGCGCGAAGCGTGCGCCGTTGGAACAGGAACGGGCCCAGCTGGAAGCCACGCTCACGGCGCAGCAACAGGCCGCCTCCGAACAGCTCGCCACACAACAACGCACTGCAGCAGAGCAACTTGCGGCGCAGAAAGAGCGCTACGAGGAAGCCCTCGCCGCCCATCAGCGCGCCGCCGCCGAACAGCTGGCGGCCGAAAGGCAACACAGCGGCGAAGTGCTCCGCCAACAGCAGCAGCACTACGAGAACGCCCAGAAGCAGCAGAAGGAGAGCTTCGAGGAGACGCTGCAGCGCGTCACCGCCGAGGTGAAGCTCTCGACCGACAAGATGCTGAAAGACCGCCAGAAGGAGTTCGCCGAGAGTTCCGTACAGAACATCACGGGCATCGTCACCCCCCTGCGCGAGAGTTTGGAGCGCATGATGAAGCAGGGCGAACTGACGATGCACTCCACCGACGAGCTGCTGCGCGTCCTGAGTCACGGCAGCAAGGTGCAGGGCGACTGGGGCGAGACGATTCTCGACGAACTGCTTGAAAGTCAAGGTCTCAAACGCGGCATACACTACGACACGCAGACCGCCCTGCGCGACGCCTCCGGCCAGACGGTGCGCTCGGAAGAAGGCGCCACGCTGCGCCCCGACGTCATCCTGCATCTGGATCAGGAGCGCGAGGTGATCATCGACTGCAAGGTGTCGCTCACGGCCTTCATCAACTACGTCAACGCCGGGACGGAGGCCGAACGCCAACAGTACCTCAAAGCCCATGTGGAGTCGCTCGAGAAACACGTGCGTTCGCTCTCGAAAAAGGACTACAGCAACTACGTCAAGCCCCCGAAGGTGCGCATGAACTACGTCATCATGTTCGTGCCCCACACGGGCGCTCTGTGGACGGCGATGAACGAGAAGCCCGACCTCTGGCGGCGCGCGATGGAGCAGAACGTCTTCATCGCCGACGAGCAGACGCTCTACGCCGCGCTGCGCATCGTGGCCCTCACATGGACGCAGATCGAACAGAGTGAAAATCAGAAGCGTGTGTTCGACCTGGCCGGCGAGATGATGGACCGCGTGGGCCAGTTCGTGAAGCGCTACGAAGCCGTCGGGCGCGCACTCGACGCCGCCCAGAAGGCCTACGAAGACGGACAGCGCAAGCTGGAACCCTCGGGCCAGAGCATCCTGCAGACCTGCGGCAAACTCATCAAACTGGGGGCCAAGCAAAGCGCCACCAACCCCCTGCCCCAACTGGAAAACAACGAACCGTGAACAGATACGACCTCAGCTCCGTGCGCGACGATTTCCCCATCCTCTCACGCAAAATTTATGACAAATACCCGCTTGTCTATCTCGACAACGCCGCCACAACGCAGAAGCCGCGCGCGGTGGTCGAGGCGATGACGGAGGAATACTACAACGTGAACGCCAACGTGCATCGCGGCGTGCACTTCCTCTCGCTGCGCGCCACCGATCTGCACGAAGCCGCCCGCGAGACGGTGCGCCGCTTTCTCGGCGCCGCTTCGACGGAGGAGATTGTCTTCACGCGCGGCACGACGGAGAGCATCAACCTGGTTGCCACCTCGATGGCGCGCCTCCACAGCGACGACCCCGCTCGCGAAGTCATCGTCTCAGCCTTGGAGCACCACTCCAACATCGTCTCCTGGCAGCTGGCGGGATTCCGTCTGCGCGTCATCCCCATGAGCGACGACGGCGAGCTGGATCTCGCAGCCCTCGAAGGGCTCTTCTCGGAGCACACCTGCCTCGTCTCCGTAACGCATGTGAGCAACGTGCTGGGTGTGGAGACGCCCGTTGAGAAAATCATCCAAACGGCACATACTCACGGCGTTCCGGTGCTCGTGGACGGCGCTCAAAGCGCACCTCACAGGCGCATCAATGTGGAGGCGCTCGACTGCGACTTCTTCGCCCTTTCGGGCCACAAAATGTACGGTCCCACCGGCATCGGCGTGCTCTACGGCAAACGCGCCTGGCTCCAGCAGTTGCCCCCCTACATGGGCGGCGGCGAGATGATACGCAACGTCTCTTTCGAGCGGACCACCTACAACGATCTGCCCTACAAGTTCGAAGCCGGCACGCCCGACTACGTCGCCTCGACGGGACTGGCGCGCGCCATAGAGTATATGGAAGGTCTGGGCCTTGAAACCATACGCACCCACGAAGAGTCCCTCACGCAGTACGCTGTCGAGCGTCTCTCGGAGATCGAAGGGATGCACATCTGGGGCCTGCGTCAGGGACGTCCGCTGCACGGCGTCGTTTCCTTCCAAGTAGGTCATATTCACCACCTTGACATGGGCACGCTGCTCGACCGTCTGGGCATCGCCGTCCGCACGGGCCATCACTGTGCCGAACCCCTCATGCACCGTCTCGGCATCGAAGGCACCTGCCGCGCCTCCTTTGCCCTCTACAACACACGCGAAGAAGTCGACGCCCTCGCGGCCGCCGTCCGTCGCATTCAAACGATGTTCTGACATGTTGCAACAAGCGATGATACAGGGACGACTCGAGGCCGGATGCGACGAAGCCGGACGCGGATGTCTGGCCGGACCCGTCTTTGCGGCCGCCGTCATCCTGCCGCCCGATCTCGACATCGCCTCGAGCGAACTGCAGCGTCTCAACGACTCGAAGCAGCTCTCGGAGCGCGTGCGCTACGAACTGCGCCCCGTCATCGAGCGCGAGGCTCTGGCTTGGGCCGTCGGCATCGTGGACAACAAAGAGATCGACGAGATCAACATCCTGCGCGCCTCGATTCTGGCGATGCATCGCGCTCTGGATCAGCTCTCCACGCGCCCCGAATACATCCTAGTGGACGGCAATCGCTTCTACCCCTACAAGGACCCCGCAAGCAGCAAACCCGTTCCCCACGAGACCGTCGTCAAGGGCGACGGCAAGATGATGAGCATTGCGGCGGCCTCGATTCTGGCCAAGACCTATCGCGACGACTTCATGCAGAAGATACACAAGGAATACCCCCAGTATCACTGGGACGGCAACAAAGGATATCCCGCGCCCGAACACCGGGAGGCCATCCGCCGCTTCGGCCCCACGCCCTACCACCGCATGACCTTCCGCCTGCTCCCGCCCGAACAACTCGAATTTGAATTCCCGGAATAGTATGCAGCCCACAGACATCAACATCATCATCGTCATCCCCGTCTTCCGCCCGACACTCTCGTCGGACGAAAAGGCTTCGCTCCGTCAGTGCCTGAAAGTTTTGGGCCCGCACCACGACGTCGCTCTGGTGTGTCCCGACTCGCTCGACACCGCCGCCTACGACGGCGCCGCTGCAGAAAAACTCCGCACGGAGCGCTTCAAAGACAGCTTCTTCGAAGGTATCGAGGGCTACAACAGCCTGATGATGAGCCACACGTTCTACAACCGCTTTTCAAACTACGACTGGATGCTCGTCTATCAGCTCGACGCCTGGATCTTCGAAGACCGGCTGGAGGAGTGGTGCCGCAAGGGCTACGACTATGTCGGCGCCCCCTGGTTTGAGAACAACGAGAGCCACGAGACGGGCTGGCACCTCTGGCGCACGGGCAACGGCGGACTCTCGCTGCGCCGCCTGGAGAAGTTCCTGCGCATCACACAGAGCGGATGCCCCCTCAGAGTGCCGCGCGTGATCTGGTCGCACCGCTTCCGCCGCAAAGACGGACCGCGACGGCGCGTCAGCCTCGTGCTCGGGAAGAGAGACATGACCGTGGGGCAGTATATGCAGCAACTCTCGGCCACATGGGAGGACTATTTCTTCTGCATCTCGCTCGAAGGCACTTCGGAGGCGCTCCAGCTTCCTTCGCCCGAAGAGGCCGCTCGCTTCTCCGTGGAGCGTTCGCCCCGATGGCTCGTCGAGACTGTGCTCCGGAGCCAACGGCCCATGGGCTGTCACGCCTGGAGGAAATACCAGTACGAAGAGTTTTGGAAACAATACATTAAGCCCGAAGCATGAAACTGAGCATCATCACCGTCACCCGCAACAATCTTGAAGGGCTGCGCCGCACTGCCGAAAGTGTGGCCGCACAGCTGTGGCACGACTTCGAATGGATCGTCATCGACGGCGCCAGCACCGACGGCACGAAGGAGTTCCTGCAGCAGCTCTCACCCCAGCCCGACTGGTGGAAGAGCGAGAGCGACCGCGGCGTGTACGATGCGATGAACAAAGGATTGTCTATGGCGCGGGGCGAGTATCTCCTGTTTCTCAACGCCGGCGACGCACTCTGCGGCGCCTACACGCTGCAGGAGTGTTTCCACGACTTCCCCGAGGGCGACATCGTTTACGGCGACGCCGTCTTCGTCTATCCCAAGAAGGAGAAGACCGTGGTGCATCCCGACCGCCTCAGCCTCTACTATTTCCGCCACCATTCCCTCTGCCATCAGGCCACCTTTATCCGTCGCGTCCTCCTGCGCGAATGCGGCGGCTACAGCCTCCGCTACACGATTGTGTCCGACTGGCGTCAGTGGATCGTCTGGATGACCGAAGGCCGCTCGTTCCGTCATCTGCCCAAGACGGTGTGCCGTTACATGATGGACGGGCTCTCCTCCAAGCGGCGCAAGGTCTCCAAGCAGGAGCGCGAAGAGGTCTTCCGCGAAGTGCTCCCGCCGCTCTACTGCGAGCTCATGCACGAGGTCGAAGCCGTCTACCCGAAGAAGAAAAAGAAATACCTGCGCTGGATTTACATCCTCAGCCTCCTCTCCCTATCATTCATCATCCTCACGCTATGGCTGCTGCTCTGAAAGATATGAAGCTCGTCATCGGCCTTCTGGCCCGCGACTGCAAGGAGAGCCTCCTGCGCAACATGCCCCGCGTGGAAGCCATCGGCGAAGCCTTCGGCAACTGGCACGTCGTCATCTACGAGAACGACAGCCGCGACGGCACCGCCGAAGCGCTGCAGCAATGGGCCCGAAGCAATCCGCACGTCATAGCCATCTGCGAGACCACCCATCAGGACACCATTCCCAAGAAGACTGCCCGTTCACCTTTTCCCGCAAAAAGCGTGTACCGCATAGAGCGTATGGCGCGCTTCCGCAACAGGGTGCTCGACGAGGTGAGAGCGCGCTTCACGCCCGACATCTTCTGCTTCATCGACATCGACGTGGAACAATTCGACCCCCGACAGGTTGTCGACGCCGTTGTCCGCGCTCCCGAAGACTGGGGCGCCCTGTTTGCCAGCGGCCGTATCGCCTACACCGAGAGCGATGGCAGCGACACGCTGTATCCCCTGCAATACGACACCTTCGCCTATATGCCCGAAGGCGTCGACGCCATGACTACGGGCGACTGGATTGTCAACCGCCATTTCCACCGTGTGACGACACGCCTCTTCGGCGCCGCGCTGCAAAAGACGCCCTATCTCCCCTGCAGCTCCGCCTTCAACGCCATCGGCATCTACAAATGGGAAGCCATACGCGATCTCAGCTATCGCACCGAACAGACGGAAGAACTGAAGCCGCTCGACGTGAGCTTCTGCGAACACGTCCCCCTGAACGCCCCTGAACGCCGACGTCGCCCGCAAGGGCTACGGCCTCTACGTCGTACGCGACCTGGAAGTGATTTATATGCACAAGCGCAACACGCTCATCCGCAAGTTTGACCGCAAGATGAAGGACCTTCAGGTGAAGCGCCTCATCGCTTTGGGCGATCCTTATGTATAAAGCAGCTGGCCCGTGCCCTTGAAATACTTCTCCAGGACGAGCAGCGAAATCAGGTCCTCCCGCTCCTGATTCCAGAACTGCCGCACCCACTCGTGCGCATGGGCCACAATGGCCTTCGCCTCCTCCGGATGCCGCTCGAAGTATTCAATCCGCTCGATCAAATCCGAATAGTCGGGCCGGATCTCTATATAATGATAATTGGGACGCAGACGCGACTCCATGAACCAGGTCTCGTATTTCGGGCGCGGCATCACGGCGACGGAATTGCTCGACATC
>ONSH01000113.1 GCA_900320435.1 uncultured Prevotellaceae bacterium | reverse complement strand
GGCCACTACCACCTTGATGCCGTCGTCGTAGTCAAACTTCAGTTTATCTTTCATCATTGTTTCTTTGCGTCTGTATCTCTTGTATCTTATCTTGGTTACATTCACTGCTTGGTCTTCAGACTGGGCACCGCCTCTTTCAGCACGGCGAACACCTTGTCTTCGTCGGCGTCGCGGGCCATCACCACCAGCACGGTGTCGTCGCCGGCCACTGTGCCGAGGATGTGGCGGCTGCGCTGCTCGTCGATGTCGTAGGCCACGAGCGAGGCATGACCGGGCGGCGTGTGAATCACGGCCATCGGCGCCGAGAACTGCACATACCACTTGGCCGCGTTGATTTCCTCCTTGGTGGGCGGCGTCACAAACTGCCCTTCGCGCGGCATCACGTAGAACTGCCGCGTTGATTTCCTCCTTGGTGGGCGGCGTCACAAACTGCCCTTCGCGCGGCATCACGTAGAACTGACGGCCGTCCTTCGTGCGCACCTTCGAGATGCGCAGCTGCTTGAGGTCGCGGCTCAACATCGTCTGCGTGCAGGCGAAACCCTGCCCCGCCAGCAGCTCCACGATCTGCTCCTGGCGCTGCATGCCTCCGGTGGCCACCAGGTTGCGTATGGCCTGCAAACGTGCTTTTTTGTCGTTCGTCATTGCATATTCTTGAATAATCAGGCGCAAATTTACAAAAAAATGCGCTCTTATGCCTCCGGGTTCTTCAAAAATATGCCTTTCAGGGTCAATATTGTTGCATAAACCGGCCCTATTGTACTATTTATTCACACTTTCACGCCTCAAAGCATCATAATCCGTCTCGTCGTCAAGGATGCGCCCGGGCGCCACGTAATGCAGCGAGAGCAGGTCGAGCGAAGGTTTGTATTCCTTCGTCCTGATGCCGGCCAGACGGAAGAGCATGTGGCAGATGTCGGTGCTGACAAAGGGGCGCTCACGGGCGGCCTCAACTTCCTCCGCAACGTCCGGATGGCTCTGCCGATAGGGCGCCGACATATACACCACGAAGGGCACCTCATACTGATTGCGGGCTTCGCCCCACGACATGACGGGATCATCGGTGCGCACATACTGGTTGCGCCAGTCGTAAACCTCCTCGCCGTGATCGGACAGATATATGACAATGGCCTCCATTTTGTCATAATGCTGCATCAGTGTTGCCACCACCGAGTCGTTGTAGAGCGTAGCGTTGTCGTAACGGGCGTGAATCTCCTGCTCCGTGCGTCCGCCGTAGCGGGCCTCGTAATCCTCAGGCCTGTAGCGCGTGCGGTCTTCGGGATAACGCTCGCCGTAATCCACATGCTGCCCCTTGAGATGCACGATGAGCAGCGTCGGACGGCTTTCGTCCGCCGTAGGCAGCATGTCGAGCAACTCGCCGTCGTACGTCTTCGTGTCCGTGTTTCTTCGGGTGAACTGCAGGGCCGAGAGATGCGAGTGGTTGAAGATGGTGCCGCCCACGATGTTGAGCTTGGCCTCCGTCGTCACGTCCGCATTCTTCTGCACAAACTGGTTACTGAAGAGCCAGACGTCGTAGCCCGCCTTACGGAAGACGGCGGGAAAGAGCGTGTGGTCGAGCGGTCCGTCCGTGCAGCTTCTGTCCCAGGTGGAGAACATCTCGCGAAACACCGCCGTCGTGTGGTTGTAGGGCGTCACGACGTCGCT
Source organism: uncultured Prevotellaceae bacterium (assembly GCA_900320435.1). Lineage (GTDB taxonomy): Bacteria > Bacteroidota > Bacteroidia > Bacteroidales > Bacteroidaceae > Physcousia. The sequence continues at coordinate 2,477 of ONSH01000113.1, read as the reverse complement.
GAAGACCCACAGCCGGCCCTCGTCGCGCAAGGCTTCCAGGCGCGGTGTCGTGCTCCGGTGGCGGGGATTGTAGAGCGAGGCGTGATGCTTGTTGTACGACTCTCCGATGACGAGCACAATCAGCGGCGAACGGAACGAACAGCCTTCGACCTCCGTTCTTTCGACGGCCTTGACCAATTCGTCCAGCTCCTTCGTTGCCGCCCTGTTGACGGCGATGCCGTAAGAGAGACGCACGGCGGGCGTATAGAGCCTCGGCTCATGCTCGTCCAGTTCGAAGTCACCCAGACTGTCCAGACGGAAACAACGCCATAGGTTGACATAGACGCCGGCCTGCAGGGCCAGACCGACGAGGCTTGCTCCTGCGAGCGCTCCGCACATCAGCCTGCGCGGCGTATGCTTCACGGCATATCTTCGGGCAATGCGGCAGCAGCCCCATGCGGCGAAAGCAGACATCAGAACGAGGGCCAGCGTCACCCACAGCGATGGGTGCTTCAGGGCCGAGAGGAGAAACTCGCGACTCTCTCCCGCATCCGTCTCCACCAGGAGATTCACCACGTCGGACGAGAGCAGCGAGTGGTTGAACAGCAGCACGAACATCTCGACCGCAAACAGCAGGACGGCCATCAGCCTCACCGTCCATCCCAAACGCACGCGGCTCAGCATCCATGCGGCGAGAGAGATCACGTAGGCGTCACCCAAAGGCGACAAGAGCGAGAAGAAGAGCGACGAGCGGTATTCCGCACCGCGTATGCCCAGCAGCAGTCCCGCAAGGGCCGTCAGCCACATCATCAGCAGGCTGAAGACATAGAGCCGCCGCTCCTCCTTCAGGGGGCGCAGAAAGCCCCCGAAGAAGGCGACTATACAGGACTTCACTGAGTGTTTCATCAGGCTTTCTTTTCGTATTCATCCAGCGCCAGCTGCATCCTCTCGCGACCGATGGCGGCAATCTCGTCCGTGCGGTCGAAGTCGAAGGCGCCCACGAGATTCATCGGGATGTCCACCAGCACGTCGGGCTTGCAGATCTCGGCCGTGAGGGCCGCCATCCTTTGCTGCATCATGAGCAGCGTGCGGCGCAGCATGGTGAGATAGTTGATGCCCGTGCCGCTCTCCTCGGGCAACAGCGGCCCGCTGACGTTGACGGCGACAAGCAGATCGCCCGGCATCGTGAGGGCCTCCTTCAGCGGCAGCGGATTGAGCACGGCGCCGTCCACCAGCACCGACTCCCCGCGCGGCACGGGGCTGAAGAATCCGGGGATGGAGATGGAGGCGCGTATGGCCCGGTAGAGACTGCCCCCGGAGAACACCACTTCGCAGCCCTTCTCCCAATCCGTCGCCACAGCGCGATAGAGCACCGGCAGCGTCTCGATGGGCACGTCGGGCACGATTTCCTGGAGCGACTCGATGACCCTGTTGCCTTTGACCAGATGGCTGGTGCTCAGCGTGAGGTCGAGCAGCGAGAGGATTTTGCGCCGGTTCACCGTACGCATCCATTCCACGAACTCCCTGAGTCGTCCGGCCGCATACATGCCGCCCACGAGGGCGCCCATCGAGCATCCCGTCACGCTGCGTATGCGGTAGCCTCTGCGCTCCAACTCCTCTATGGCGCCGATGTGGGCCAATCCCCTCGCTGCGCCGCTCGAAAGCACCAGACAAACGTCTTTCATATCTTGCTTTGTCTTCTAGTTCGCTGCAAAGGTACGAAAATTAGTTGATAATGTCACACAGAAATCACAGAAATCACGGAATTTTTTGAACACGAATCACACGAATCTCACGAATGCCTTGGTTGCAGATCTTAAAGAAAAACCTAAAAAACATAAGAAAACAAAGAAAACCCCTTTCTGTAGGCATAGTCTGCTGCCATTCTCAGGAAAATAGCTCCATTTCATGTCGCATAAAATAAATTATCCTCTGTCATATGGTATTGATAAGATGTGAACGACTGCAGTAAAAACGGACCTCAAACACGTCCAGGATTGCATGCAATTTTATGCGGCAGCAATTTTCAATGCTGTGAAGAGCGCTGATAAGCGCGTGAGTGAAGCGAGGGTTGTTTGGGCGTGAAAAGCTTGTTTTTCTAAGGACAAACAAACTCGCTGCACATAAGAGCCATAGGCTCGTCACAGCATATTTTCCTCAAAATGACAACATATGTTGTCTGCTCACGGTTTTTTCTGTTTTCTGTTGTTTTCTTTGTTTTTTTTGAAATACGCCCGACTTGGTTATTTTTACGCTCCAGTTAGAGAAAATTTGCGCGCTAGTTAGAAAACAAATTTTCCCTAGTTAGAGAGCCCGTTTTTGGGGTTTCCCGTGAGGCCGTAAATTTTCCCCCGTGGGAGCGCAAATTTTTCGCCTCTTTCCTCTCCCCTCGCCCGTCAGCCATCAGACATCAGCCTTCAACCTTCATTTTGAACATTACGATTGAGTGAGAGCAGAGATAAGCTTGCTTAGTCTCTGCCGAGCGTGAGTAATGTCTG
>ONSH01000015.1 GCA_900320435.1 uncultured Prevotellaceae bacterium | reverse complement strand
TCTATCCACGACGTCACCTTCGCAACATCTATTGCGGGAAAAGAAACCTGATCAACGTGATATTCTATCATATCAAGCTCTTGACCGAGCGAAACATGCGATTCCACCGGTAGTGGCGGGGATCGAAGAGGAAGGGATGATCCTTGTCCGTAGAGAGCCAGACGAAGAGGGGTTTCCCCACCACATGGTCCTCGGGCACGAAACCCCAATAACGCGAGTCAGCCGAGTTGTGACGGTTGTCGCCCATCATCCAGTAGTAGTCCATGGAGAAGGTGTAGGACGTTGCGGGCTGGCCGTCGATGAGGATCTGCTCATCGTCGTTCACCTCAAGCGTGTGACCCTCGTAGGCACGAATGCAGCGCTCGTAGAGGGCGAGGTTGTCCAGCGTGAGCGCCACGGTGAGCCCCTTGGCAGGAATGATGACGGGACCGTAGTTGTCGCGCGTCCAGCCGTAATGACCGTTTTGCGGGAAGAGTTCGTCGGTGCGTTCGTCGCGGACGAAATCGATGCGACCCACCAAATCGGGACGGGCCTCCAGCGCCTTACGCCCGTCCTCCGTGAGAGGCAGAATCGTCTCGGGTGCGGCATTGTCGGGATTGCTGCCGGGCCCGTAGAGGTCCTCATAGGCAAGGCCCGCCTTGGCCACCACGGGGTCGCTCTTGTCGGGGCGGCGCAGCCACTCGACACTGTAATTGAACTGCACGTGGGGCGGCGTCTGGGTGGCGCTGTCGTTGATATAGACGATGCAATCGCGTATTTCGAACTTCTCGCCGGGCAGGCCCACGCAGCGCTTCACATAGTTTTCGCGACGATCCACAGGGCGCACGTCGATGGCGCCGAACTCTTGGGGATTGCCGTGCACATACTCGCGGCCGAGGCTGTAGCAGCTCTCATAAAAGCGCCAGCGCTGGAAGGCCGTGAGACTGTCGAGCTCTATGTAGCCCGCAATCTGCTCGGCCATCTGCTCGCCGTAGAGATAGCACATCATGGTGTAGTCGGCGGCGGCGTAGCGCAGATCGGTAAGGACGGTGTCGCCTGAAGGGTAGTTGAACACGACGATGTCGCCCCTCTTGACGGGACGGGGCGTGACGCGCTTGTAGTCCCAGCGCAGCCACTCCACGTAGCTCTTGCCCAAGCCTCCGGGCAGCGTGTGCTGACACAGCGGCATGTGTAGCGGGGTCTGGGGCACGCGGGGCCCGTAGCTCAGCTTGGAGACGAAGAGGTAGTCGCCCACGAGCAGGCTCTTCTCCAGAGACGACGATGGAATCGTGTAATTCTGGAAGAAATAAATGTTGATGAAATAGACGGCCACCAGGGCGAAGACGATGGCATCGACCCACGACATAACGGTGCGAAAGACGGGATTCTCGAGATCCTTCCACCAGCCCCAGTTGATGCGGCGCGTTATGTAGGCGTCGAAGATGAACGGCACCAGGACGATGCCCCACCAGGCCTCCACCCAGCCGAGAAACAGCAGGTAGAGCAAAATGACGACGGCACACTTGGTCTTGTCCTTCCAGGTGAGCGCCGGTTTGATTTTCTTCATAGCGGAAACGGGAAGAATGATTTGGAGACTCAGAACTTGAAGAGATCGCTCATCGTAAGCAGACCCTCGTGGGTGGCGGTGTATTCAGCAGCCAGCACTGCACCCAGGGCAAAGCCCCGGCGCGTGTGGGCGTCGTGAGTGATGGTGATGGTGTCGGCGTCGCTCTCCCAGGCAATGCTGTGGATGCCGGGCACCTCATCGCGGCGGAAGACCTCGATGCGGAGCTTCTCGGGGCCGGTGGGATCACCGGTGATGACGGTGCCGTCGGCCAGCTGTGCCTCACCCACATACCAGCCGTCGAGGGCGTCGTCTTCGGCGATGAGTTCCTCGGCCAGCGTGATGGCGGTGCCGGAGGGGTAGTCGAGCTTGTGGACGTGATGGGTCTCGGAGAGCGAAGGCGTGTAGTCGGGGAAGCGGTTCATGATGCGTGCCAGATAGCGGTTGACGGCACGGAAGACAGTGACGCCCAGAGAGAAGTTGCTGCTCCAGAAGAGCGTCTTGCCCTCTTTTTCACACATGCGGCGCACGTCGTCGCCGTGGTCCTTGAGCCAACCGGTGGAGCCGCTCACCACCTTCACACCCTGAGCGAAGGCGCGCAGATAGTTGTCGTAGGCCACCTGAGGCGCCGTGAACTCAATGGCCACATCAGCCGAGCGGAAAGCGTCGGAGTCAAAGTCCTGAAGGTTATCCACATCGATGATGGAAACAATCTCATGACCGCGCGAAAGGGCGATCTCTTCTATCATACGGCCCATCTTGCCGTAACCGATCAATGCAAATTTCATATCTTGGATGTTGTTTTATGTTTTTTCTTAATGTCAATCACGTAAATATAGAGGCAGAAGAGAACGATGAGCACCGTGTTGAAAGCCAGACGGCGGGGCACCTCCCACTGCGTGGCCACAGAGTCCATCAGGAAATAAAGCGCCGCTGTGAGCACCACGTAAGAGAGGATGGAACGCATGGGATAGTCGATGGGATTCTTGCGCTGGCCCACCAGGTAGGAGAGCACCATCGAAGTGCCGTAGCCGGCCACACCACCCCAGGCGCACGCCATGTAGCTGTAACGCGGAATGAAGATGATGTTGACCGCCACCAGCACGGCGCAACCCGCCAGCGAGAACCAGGCGCCCCAAATGGTGCGGTCGATGAGCTTGTACCAGAAGGAGAGGTTGAAATAGACGCCCATCATGATTTCGGCCATCATGACGATGGGTACCACCTGCATACCGCCGCGATAACCCTTGCCAACAATGAGTTGGAGCAGGTCGAGATAACCCACCACGCAGAGGAAAGCAAGGAGGGTGAAGATGAGAAAATACTTCATGCCCAGAGCGTAGAGCGTCTTGGCGTCCTTGTCGCGTGCGGCGGCGAAGACCATAGGCTCGTAGGCATAGCGAAAGGCCTGAGTGATCATCGCCATAATCATGGCTATCTTGACGCAGCCGCCGTAGATGCCCAGGAGCACGTTGGCCGCCTCCTTGTCGGGATAGACCAGCGGGAAAAGTATCTTGTCGGCCACCTGGTTGAGAATGCCCGCAATGCCCAGCACGAGGATGGGCCAGGAGTAAGAGAGCATGCGCCTCAAGAGCACACCGTCGAAGCACCATTTGATTTTAAAGAGCTCAGGGATGAAGAGCAGCGAGATGAAGGAGGTGCAGACGAGGTTGATGAGGAAGACATAGAAGACCGACGTCAGATGGAGCCCCACGAAGCAGATGAGGTTGAGGGCAATGTTGAGGGCGATGAAGAGCAGCTTGAGCGAAGCAAAGCACAGGGCGCGCTTCTGGAACCTCAGGAAAGAGAAAGGCAGCGCCTGCAGCGCATCCATCGCCACTACGACTGCCATCATCAGGAGATACTCCGGATACGCGCTGTAGCCCAAATAATCCGCAATGGGACCAATGAAGGAGAAGATGCCGAGGAGAAAAACGCCCGAGAGCGAAGCGATGAGGGCAAAGCCCGTGGAGAAGACGGTGTCGGGCCGAAAACGCTCGTCATTGGCGTAGCGGAAGAGCGTCGTCTCCATGCCGAAGGTGAGGATCACCAGAATGAGCGCCACGTAGGCATAGACGTTGGTGCTGATGCCGTAGTCGCCTGAAGTGGACGGCATATAGTGGGTGTAGAGCGGCACGAGCAGGTAGTTGAGAAAACGACCCACTATGCTGGACAAACCGTAGATGGCGGTGTCTTTAGCTAAGGATTTGAGCGATGCCATAGTCCACGACAGATGAAAAACGCGCCGAGCAGCACGAAGGGCACGGAGAGCAGCTGCCCCATGTTGAAGAGCATGCCGTCCTCGAAGGCCACCTGATTTTCTTTGGTATATTCGATGAAGATGCGGCTGAGGAAGATGAGGAAGATGCAGAGTCCGAAGAAGAAACCCGTACCCACCTTCTCGGGCCAGCGGCGGTAGCAATACCAGTGGATGAGGAAGAAGAAGGCGTAGCAGAGCGCCTCATAGAGCTGGCCGGGATGGCGCGGCAGGGCATCCACACGCTCGAAGACAAAAGCCCAGGGCACGTCGGAAGGACGACCGATAATCTCACTGTTCATCAGATTGCCCAAACGGATGAACATCGCCGTGACGGGGGTGACGATGCTCACGTTGTCCAAGACGTGGAGATAGGTGAGATGCACCTTGCGCGCAAAGAACCAGAGCGCTGCAATGAGGCCGATGGTGCCGCCGTGAGAGGCGAGACCCTCGTAGCCGGTGAAATGCCAGGAGCCGTCAGCGCCGAACTTGACGGGCAAAATCATCTCCAGAGGATGCGCCAGGAAATATTCCGGCTCATAGAAGAGGCAATGACCCAGACGGGCGCCGATAAGGATGCCCGCAAAGCAGTAGAGAAACATAGGGTCGAACTGCTCCTCCTTGAGGTCCTGCTCGCGAAACATGCGGTGCATGAGCATGTAGACGCTCAGGAGACCTATACACCAGCAGAGCGAATACCAGCGCACGGCAAAGGGGCCCAGATGAAAGGCCACCACGTCGGGGTTCCAATCGATGAAAAGCGTGTTAAACATTGAAACGGAAATGCATGATGTCGCCGTCCTGGACGACGTATTCCTTACCCTCTACACCCAGCTTGCCGGCCTCACGGACTGCAGCCTCGCTGCCGTACTTGATGTAGTCGTCGTATTTGATCACCTCAGCCCGAATGAAGCCCTTCTCGAAGTCGGTGTGGATGACGCCGGCACACTGGGGCGCCTTCCAACCCTTGCGGAAGGTCCAGGCCTTCACTTCCATCTCGCCTGCCGTGATGAAGGTCTGCAGCGTGAGCAGATGATAGATGGCCTTGATGAGTCGGTTGCAACCGCTCTCCGAGAGACCCATGTCCTCGAGGAACATCTGCTTCTCTTCATAGGTCTCGAGCTCGGCAATGTCGGCCTCCGTCTGAGCCGAGATAATCAGCATCTCAGCCTCCTCGCCCTTGATGGCTTCGGCGACAGCCTGAGTGTATTGATTGCCTGTGGCGGCACTCTTGTCATCCACATTGCAGACGTAGAGTACAGGCTTGGCAGTGAGCAGAAAAAGGCCTTTAGCGGCCTGCTGCTCGTCCTCCGTCTCAAACTGCACGGTACGGGCGCTTTTGCCCGATTCTATCGCTGCCTTATAAGCCTCGATGACATCGAGCTCTATCTTGGCCTGCTTGTCGCCGCCAACACGGGCTGCCTTCTCCACACGCTTGAGTCGGTTGTCGAGCGTCTCAAGGTCCTTGATCTGCAGTTCGAGGTCGATGATTTCCTTGTCGCGCACGGGGTCCACCGAACCGTCAACATGAACGATGTTGTCGTTGTCGAAGCAACGCAACACGTGGATGATGGCGTCGCATTCGCGTATGTTGGCCAAAAACTGATTGCCGAGACCCTCACCCTTAGAGGCGCCTTTCACCAGACCGGCGATGTCGACGATGTCGCACACGGCCGGCACGATGCGTCCGGGATGCACCAACTCGGCGAGCTTGGTGAGACGCTCATCGGGCACACTGACCTGACCCAACTGCGCATCGATGGTGCAGAAAGGGAAGTTGGCCGCCTGCGCCTTGGCGCTGGAGAGACAATTGAAAAGTGTGGATTTACCCACATTAGGAAGTCCTACTATACCTGCCTTCATTATCTAACTATTAAATTTTATCTTTTAAATTTTAACTAAACATCAAACTGAATCTCGCCTTCCTTGATGATGAACTCCGGATGCGTGATGAGCCGGAGCAGTTCAATTTGCTCGTATTCACCGATGACCCAGATGATTTCGCCCTTGACGAAGATGTGGTGGGGCGGCATGCGCTGCAAGTTGCCCATCTTGTCTTCGAGGCCGATGACGCTGCAATGGAACTTGTCGCGAATCTGGCTGCCGGCAAGCGTTTGGAAGACCAAAGGAGAATGCGGCGCAATCTCCAACTTCTGCAGCGTGAGCTGATGGCCGGAAGCCATAGCCTCCGGACTCAGCACCTCCGTCTGGAGGAAGAAGCGTACCGTCTCTATGCCGGCATCGTCGCCCACAAGTTCGAGCATGTCGCCAGGATACAATCTGTTGTTGCCGTCGGGGATGTTGATGCGCAAACGGCCGCGTACAATAGCAGCCACAGTGGTCTGAGTGCGGGCACCTATGTTGAGCGAAGCCAATGACTTGCCCGACCAGGCGCTGTTTTCCGGAATGACAAGGGAAGTGAGATGCAGATCGCTACCGCGAAGGGCTCTGCCGTAGATGGGGCCCTGCTTGCTGAGCTCGCGGCGGTGGAGGTTGAGGAAGAAAGTGCGCTCCAGACGTATGCTCATGAACTTGAGGCCGCGACTGAGGATGATGAGCAGCATGGCTACATTGGCCATACCGAAGTTCCACAGGAAAGGCAGCGGACTCTCCAGGACAATAAGCTGGAAGATGATAGCCAACGTGACGAAATAGCGCAGGATAAAGAGGAGCGCAACGACCAGACGCGTGTGCCAGTTCTTTCTCCAGAAATAAAGCATGTTGACGTTGCGGTTCTTACGCATCACGATAGCACGCAGGAACGGGCTGGCGGCAATGATGGAGAAGATGACGCACATGGCGTTGGCCCACCAGTGTTCCAGGAAAGAGTGAAAAATCGGCTTGAGCAGAGAGAGCATCAGAGACACCACAGTGGAAGCCAGCACGAAATAAGCCACCGTCTGATAGAGCAGTGAAGTGCAGAGCACCTTCCACTTGTGGGAATCGCCACTCAGGGAAATGGTGGCGTGCTCCTCAATAGAGGAAGATACACGATGGAGACCCTTCATGTTGATGCGCTTGAGGATGCGCTCCACAAAAGAGGCCGCCGGCTCTGAGGCCTTAATCATGTAAGGCGTGGTAAAGGTGGTGACAATGCTGACCGCCACTACGATGGGATAGAGAAAATCGCTAGTGACATCAAGGCTTTCGCCCAGGGAAGCCAAAATGAAGGCGAATTCACCAATCTGCGTCATACTGAAACCGCTTGAAATGGCATCCTTGATGCTACTGCCGGTAACGAAGAAACTCAGAGAACCCAACGTCATCTGTCCTACCAGAATAGCTGCCGTGAGCGCCAAGATAGCAGGCCAATGCGCTAAAAGTACATGAGGCGATACCATCATGCCCACACTGACGAAGAAGACGGCGCCGAAGAGATCTTTCACCGGACCGATGGTGCGCTCGATGTCCTCCGCCTCCATCGTCTCCGAAAGGATGCTGCCCATCATGAAAGCACCAAAAGCCGGGGAATAGCCCACACGGGAAGAGATGACCACCAAAAAGAAACACAGTGCACTGGAGACAATGAGCAGGGTCTCTTTGTTTATATAAGGTTTGTTTTTCTTGAGGAAAAGCGGCAAAATGTAAATGCCGACCAGGAACCACAACAAAAGCACACTGCCCAACTGGGCCAAAGAGTTGATGAGAGCACCGCCTTCAAACTTGCGCGTAGCGGCCATAGCACTCAATACCACCATAAGCAGGATGCCCAAGATGTCTTCCAAAATCAACACGGATAGCACATTGCCCGCAAACTTGCGGTGACGCATGCCCATATCGTCGAAGGCCTTATATATAATGGTAGTGGACGACATTGCCAACATGCCGCCGAGGAAGAGCTGATCCATGTCGCCCCAACTGAAAAGACGGCCCACGGAACTGCCTACACCCATCATGCTACCCATCACCAGGAAAGCACAGATAACAGGCCCCACACCCATCTTCACTATCTTCTTGAAAGAGAACTCAAGGCCCAAGGCAAACATGAGGAAGATGACGCCGATTTGGCCCCAGTCCTCCACATTCTCCATATTGGTGATGGAAGGCATGTAGATCATATTGGGACCCGTAAGGAATCCGGCCACAATATAGCCCAACACCAAAGGTTGCTTGAGGCGCTTGAAGATGATGGTCGTGATACCGGCTACAATAAGGATGTAGGCCAAATCGGTGATGATAATAGGCAAATCACTCATTTTTTTTTTAATGCTCTATCCTACCTTATTACTTCTACAGGCCCAGCTTTTCACTAATCTCCAACATCTTCTTGATGGGTAAAACGGCACGACGGGCTACCTCTTCGTTCACCTCCACCTGAGGCGATTCGTTAAGCAGACAATTATATACCTTCTCCAAAGTGACGAGCTTCATATAGTTGCACTCATTGCAGCTGCAGGTGGCGTCGTCGGGAGGAGCGGGAATGAAAGTCTTTTGGGGTGCACGCTTCTGCATCTCGTGCAGGATACCGCTCTCGGTAGCCACGATGAAGGTTGAAGCCTCAGACTCAATACTGTATTTAAGCAAAGCGGCCGTGCTGCCAACCTTATCCGCCAACTTCACCACGGCACCGCGACACTCGGGATGCACCAGAACCTTGGCTTCGGGATATTGCTTTTTCAAAGCCACTATCTTCTCCACCGAAAACTTCTCATGCACATGACAAGCACCGTCCCAGAGCAGCATGTTGCGTCCGGTGATACTATTAATGTAGTTACCCAGATTATGGTCGGGACCGAAGATAATCGGTGTATCTTTAGGAAAATATTCCACCACCTGACGTGCATTGCCTGAAGTCACCACCACATCGGTCAAAGCCTTGATGTCGGCAGTGGTGTTGACATAAGAGATCACCTTATGGTCGGGATGAGCCTTGACAAAAGCCTCAAATTCTTTGGCCGGACAACTCTCGGCCAGAGAACAGGTGGCATTGGGATCGGGAATGAGGACTTTCTTCTGGGGGCAGAGTATCTTGCAGGTTTCGCCCATGAAGTGGACGCCGCACATCACAATGATGTCGGCATTGGTCTTGGCGGCCTGCTGGGCCAAAGCCAAAGAGTCGCCTACAAAGTCGGCTATATCCTGAATGGCACCGTCAACATAGTAGTGGGCCAGAATGACGGCATTCTTTTCTTTGGCCAGACGCTTGATGCTCTCCTTAATATCCATATTTATATTCTTTTTATTTTTTTATTTCTAAATACTCTATGTTGATAATGATGATGTGCTGAAGATATGTAGATAATATTATATTAGCTTTATATTGAGTAATTTAGAAAATAATAAAATGTAGATAATCCACTCATAAGTTGTGAACATACAGAGTGGTAAGTTTGCTTTTTCATATAGGGTGTATCAGTTGCACTCATTTTCGTATACACTTATCTACATATTATTGAATTTGTGAACAACATAGATGCCAAATCACCATTCCGGCCGTTACACTCACGTTCATAGAGTGTTTTGTACCGAATTGGGGTATTTCTATACAGCTATCCGACCTGTCGATAACTTCCTGTTGTACTCCTTTCACTTCGTTGCCAAGCACGATAGCTAACTTTTCATTGCCGGTATAGTGAACATCCTGCAGCATCGTGCTGCCTTCACACTGCTCTATACTCCACACCTTATAGCCTTCACGATGGAGTTCATCAACAGCTTCAAGCGTGGATTCAAAATACTTCCAGCGAACGGTGTCTTCAGCGCCGAGTGCCGTCTTGTGTATCTCGGGATGAGGCGGAGTAGCCGTGATGCCGCAAAGATAAACAGCTTCCAATGCCATAGCATCCGCCGTACGCAATACGCTGCCTACATTGTAGAGCGAACGCACCCGGTCGAGCACCACTACGATGGGCCGTTTCTTACTCTCCCGGAACTCTTCGGGAGAAAGACGGTGCATTTCTATGACGTTGAGCTTGCGCAAATCTGTTTGCTTTAAAGTGATTCGAGCATCTTCTTCAGCACCACAATGGCAGAAATCTCTCTGTTGGCAGCTTCGGGAATTACCAGGGAAGTGGGTGCCTCTATGACGTCGTCGGTGACAATCATGTTGCGGCGTACGGGCAGACAATGCATAAAGTGGGCGTTGTTAGTCACCGCCATCTGACGATCACTCACCGTCCAGTCCATCCACTTGTGGTAGTCGTCGAGTACCTGGCCGTAACGGTCGGGAAGCGTAACTCCGGGACAGCTCCAGTTTTTGGCATAAACGAAGTCAGCACCCTCGAAGGCTTTCATCTGATCATACTCCACGCGGGCATCGCCAACGAACTGGGGATCCAGTTCATAGCCTTCGGGATGAGTAACCACAAACTCTACATCGGCGACACGCATCCATTCGGCAAAACTGTTGGGAACGGCCTGAGGCAGCGCTCTGGGATGAGGCGCCCAGGTCATCACCACCTTGGGGCGCTCCGTCTTCTTATATTCTTCAATGGTGATGAGATCGGCAAAAGCCTGAAGAGGATGCACAGTGGCGCTCTCCATGAAGAAAACGGGACGGCCGCTGTATTTGATGAACTGCTGCAGAATTATCTCTTCGTAGTCGTCCTGACGATTTTCGAAACGGGCAAAGCTGCGTACACCGATGATGTCGCAGTATGAACCCATCACAGGAATGGCCTCCAGGAGGTGTTCGCTCTTGTCGCCGTCCATGATGACGCCGCGTTCGGTCTCCAGCTTCCAGGCGCCTTGGTTCACGTCAAGCACGATTACGTTCATACCCAGATTCATAGCTGCCTTCTGGGTGGAGAGACGGGTGCGCAGAGAGTTGTTGAAAAAGATGAGCATCGCCGTCTTGTGACGACCCAGACGCTCATACTGATAACGGTCCTGCTTGATGTTAAAAGCCTCTTTCAGTGCCTCATCCAAAGGACCTATGTCACTTACGTGTTGAAATACTTTCATATGTGTATGCCTATAGTTTACCGCGCAAAAATACAAAAAAAAGGTGAATTACAAAAAAAACATGACGTCGGGAAGTTTCAAACTTTAAACTTTTTCGTAACTTTGCGCCCGGTATGGGTAGAAGATTGTCTATACTGGCATTATTGTTGGCGTTCCTGACGGGTCAAGTGAGGGCGGACGATAATGACAAGTACGATTGGGAAAATCTTCCCCGGGAATATGAGTTGAAACTCACCCGATATCGATATCCCAAGCCCGAAATTGTTGACGGAGACACCATGTGGGTTTATCTCTTGCCTGAAGTGCCGGTTTATCCGCCCATCAAATTCACTTCGGCAAAGCAGAAAAGAAAATACGACCGCCTGGTCTACAACGTGAAGAAAGTGCTTCCGCTGGCACAGATGGCCAACCGCATGCTGCAGGAGACCTACGAAACGCTGGAAACACTGCCGACGAAGAAGGAAAAAGATGCCCATCTCAAGCAGGTGGAGCGCGACATAAAAAAACAGTACACGCCGCAGATGAAGAAACTCTCGCTGACTCAGGGCAAATTGCTCATCAAGCTCATTGACAGAGAGTGCAACCAAAGCTCCTTCCACATTCTAAAGGCTTTTTTGGGGCCGTTCAGGGCCAACTTCTACCAGGTGTTCGCCTGGACCTTCGGCGCCTCGCTTAAGAAAGAATACAAACCGGATGACGAAGACGCCATGATAGAGCGCATCGTCGTGGAACTGGAAGCCGGACAACTATGATATTGTACGATTCGCCCATATTCGGTCCCGTCCACAGCAGAAGGCTCGGCATCAGCCTGGGCATCAACCTGTTGCCGGCCGACGGCAAATGGTGCTCTTTTGACTGCATCTATTGCGAATGCGGGCTGAACAAAGACAGCAAAGCCACCTCTTCGCTGCCTACCAAAGAAGCTGTGGGCGAAAAACTCAGGGAAAAGCTTGAAGCGCTCAAAAAGGAAGGCATCGTCCCCGATGTGTTGACCTTTGCCGGAAACGGAGAACCTACGCTGCATCCCGACTTTCCCGACATCGTGAAGGAAGTAATTAGGGTGAGAAACGAATATTGTCCTTCAGCCAAAATCAGTATACTGAGCAACAGCACGAGAGTAACCGACGCGAAGGTGAGAGAAGCCCTGATGCTGCTGGACAACCCCATCATGAAACTGGATACGGTGGATGCTTCGTACATCGAACATGTGGATCGTCCGGTGGGTCAGTACGACGTCAGGAAAATAATAGAAGGCCTGAAAGCCATGCAGGGCCAGTGCATCATCCAGACGATGTTCATGAAGGGCCGGGATGCCAACGACCTGACGGAGGATTATCTGCAGCCTTATTTGGCGTGCCTCAAAGAAATCAATCCCCGCAGCGTGATGATTTACACCATCGATCGGGCCACACCGGTGGAGGGATTAGAGAAAGCCTCGCATGAAGAAATGGATGCCGTGGCGGATAGAATTAGGGCTCTGGGGCTGAAATGTACGGTGAGCTATTGAAAAGTAACAAATTAAGAAAAAAAATATATGGGTGGTTTTTTCGGAACAGTAAGTGAGAAACCTTGTGTGTCGGACCTGTTTTACGGGACGGACTATCAGTCACATCTCGGAACGCGACGGGGTGGACTGGCTACGTACAGTGAGGAATGCGGATTTCTGCGCAGCATACACAATCTGGAAAACAAATACTTCCGTTCCTGCTTTGAAGACGAGTTAGACAAGTTCCAGGGCAACAGCGGCATCGGTGTGATCAGCGATCAGGATGCACAGCCGATGCTGATGAATTCCCATCTGGGGCGTTTCGCTCTGGTGACTGTATCTAAAATCAACAATATGGAGCAGTTGGCCGAACAGTTGCTCCAGGAAAATATGCACCTATCGGAATTCTCTTCCGGACGCATCAACCCCACAGAACTGGTGTCGCTGCTGATTATCAAGGGCAAGGACTTCGTGGACGGCATAGAGAATGTGTTCCGCAACATCAAGGGCAGCTGTTCTATGTTGCTGCTCACTGAAAACGGTATTATCGCCGCTCGCGACACTTGGGGCCGCACCCCCATTGTCGTGGGTAAGAAAGACGGCGCCATGGCCGTCACCAGCGAGAGTTCTGCATTCCCAAATCTGGATTATGAGACGACGCATTTCCTCGGTCCGGGCGAGATTGTACGCATCCATGCCGACCGTATGGAGACGCTCCGCAAGCCCAACAAGAGGATGCAGATTTGCTCTTTCCTTTGGGTGTACTACGGATTCCCCACCAGTGAGTATGAAGGTCGTAACGTTGAGGACGTCCGTAACGAATGCGGCAGAAAGATGGGTAAGGAAGACACGACGGAAGTGGATTATGCCTGCGGCATTCCCGATAGTGGCGTGGGTATGGCTGTAGGTTACGCCGAAGGTCACGGATGTCCTTATGCCCGAGCTATAGCCAAATATACGCCCACATGGCCCCGTTCCTTCACTCCCTCCAACCAGGAGCGCCGCCGTCTCGTGGCCAAGATGAAGCTCATTCCTAATCAGAGCATATTGAAGGGAAGAAAGATGCTCTTCTGCGACGACAGCATCGTGCGCGGCACACAGTTGCGCGACAATGTGAAGGATCTCTTCACGCTCGGTGCCAAGGAGGTGCACATGCGTATTGCCTGTCCGCCCCTGATTTATAGTTGTCCCTTTGTGGCCTTTACGGCATCGAAGAGCGATCTCGAACTGATCACGCGACGCATCATCAAGGATTTTGAGGGCGACGACTCCAAGAATCTGGAAGACTATGTGAAGACGGATTCTCCCAAATACAATAAGATGGTGGAGGAAATCCGCCGGCAGTTGGGTCTCACTTCATTGAAGTTCTCCAAGCTGGAGACGCTCATCGAGGCCATCGGACTTCGCAAGGAAGACGTCTGCACGCACTGCTTCGACGGCAGTTCGTTCCACACGCTGGAAGAGGACAACATGGATTAAGGGGAATCGACGATGTCTCAGATATATACCATTGCGTTGCTCATTGTCTCCAATATCTTCATGACCTTTGCCTGGTACGGTCATCTGAAGTTGCAGCAAATTAATGTCTTCACGGCCCACACGCCGCTTATCTTCGTCATCCTGGTGTCGTGGCTTTTGGCCCTGCCGGAGTATTCGTGTCAGGTGCCGGCCAACCGCATCGGTTTTATCGGTAACGGCGGGCCCTTCACCCTGATGCAGCTGAAGGTCATTCAGGAGGTGATTACACTCTCCATCTTCACCATCTTCGTCACCGTGTTTTTCGAGGGCGAATCGCTGCATTGGAACCACGCCGCCGCCTTCCTCTGTCTCATCATGGCGGTGTATTTTGTCTTCTTGAAGTAGCAGTAAATGAAGAGAATAGGATTGCTTTCCGACACCCACGGATGGTGGGACGAGCGTTACGCCAAGCATTTCGCCGAATGCGACGAAATATGGCACGCCGGCGACATCGGCAGCATGCTGCTGGTGGAGCGTCTGCAGGAAATAGCCCCCTTGCGGGCGGTCTACGGCAACATCGATGGCGGCGACGTAAGGCGTATGTTCACCGAGGTGTACAGATTCCGCTGCGAAGAAGTGGAAGTGGTGATGACCCACATCGGCGGTTATCCCGGACACTATTCGCCCGCGATATACAAAAGGTTGGTTGCCAATCCGCCGCAACTCTTCATTTCAGGTCATTCGCACATCCTCAAGGTGATGTACGACAAGCAGTTGGGCTGTCTGCACATCAACCCCGGAGCGGCCGGAATACAGGGATTCCAAACGGTGAGAACGCTGGTGCGCTTCACCGTTGACGGAAAGGAAATCAAGGACTTGGAGGTGGTGGAGCTCAGCTCCCCCAGCGGGAAGGGTCTTTAGGCGAGAATCTTCTTCACCATGGCGCTGATGGCCTTGCCGTCGGCTTTGCCTGCCAGTTGTTTGGTGGCTACGCCCATCACCTTGCCCATTTCGCGGGGTTCGGTGACACCCAATTGGGTGATGATGGCGCGCAGAGCGCTTTCCAGTTCAGCCTCGGAGAGTTGCTTGGGGAGATACTCCTCAAGGACGCGCACTTGAGCCAGTTCGTTTTCGGCGAGATCCGCCCTACCCTGCTGGGTGAAAATTTCAGCGGATTCGCGGCCCTGTTTGGCCAGCTTCTGCAGAATCTTCAGGGCATCGGCGTCGGAGAGTTCGTCGTTGGCTCCAGGAGCGGTCTTAGCCTCAAGAAACACTTTTTTTACGTTGCGCAGCGTGTCGCGGCGCACGGCATCTTTGGCCTTCATGGCCTCCTTGATGCCTTCGGATATGTCATCAAACAGCATTGTTTCGTTATTTTTTAATTGTCTCTTCTTGAATTAAGTTTCTCCCCATACATGAGGTCGCCGGCGTCACCAAGACCCGGCACTATATAAAAATGGTCGTTAAGCCCCGGATCTATTGCAGCGGTGATGAATGTGACGTCGTCCTCGGGGAAGATTTTGCGCAGATGATCCACCCCGCTCTTGGCGGCAATCACGGAGACCATGATGAGGCGGGCGGGAATGCCTTTTGTGCTGAAAGCCTTGTAGGCCAGTTCCATACTTTCGCCTGTGGCCAGCATGGGATCGACGATGATGAGCGTCTTGCCCTCCAAAGAAGGTGTGGCCAGGTATTCAATATTGACGCCGATGTTCGTGCCTTCTCTGTTGAGATAATAGCGATAGGCGGAAACGAAAGCGTTGCCGGCGTTGTCGAACAAATCAAGGAAGCCTTCGTGAAGAGGCAGCCCGGCACGGAACACAGTCCCCAAGACGATGTTCTCATCGAGACGCTGCACGGTGCAATTGGCCACAGGAGTTTGAATTTCCTCTTCCTTGTAGTTCAGAAGACGGCTGACCTCATAGGCTTCGATGTGGCCGATACGGCGAATGTTTTCACGGAAACGCAGACGGTCGCCCTGAATTTTCACATCACGAATTTCTGAAAGAAACTGTGAGAGGATGGTAGGTTTGGATGAGAGATTGATGACTTTCATGGTATGTCTTTATTTATTGTTGTTTTGTCTTTTCTGTGCTTTCATGAGCGAGTCCTGATAGTCCAGCTGCTGTTGCAGCAGGATGGCCTCTTGAAGCTGCTCTTCAAAGGTTTTGACGCGGTCGAGGCGCTCCAGTCGTTTCTTGGTTTCTTCGCGTTTGCGCTGCTCTTTGGTGCCTTTGCGTCCGAGCAGTTTACGCACACCGTCGGAGAGCGACATGCTGCCGGGAGCGTTCAGCTCCAGGCTGTTGCCGAGAGAGGCTTTGAGCGCTTTTTCCAAGTCGGTTTCCTTGTCACTGTAGATGTCCACTTCTTTGAGCTGGATGACCGACTCTCCGGGCTGCAACTGTATGGTGTCTTCCGTAGCCACACTGACGTAAACAGAGTCCTTGTATACGTGAATGCGCAGAGAATCCAAGTGTACGGTATCCGTTTTGGCGCTGTCCACCTTGGTGCTGTCCGCTTTGACGCCGCCCTCGGTCTTCTTTCGCTGGGCACCGTCGTTTGCTGCACCCAAAAGGCAGAAAAGGAGGGAGAAAGCAGTCAGTTTTATTACTTTTCCATTCATTTTTTTACAAACTATTCTATGGTGATATGTATCTGTGTTTTTAATGAGCTTCTAACCAGTTGCTGCCCCACCCTGCATCGGCAATGAGCGGCACGCGCAGCTCAACGGCAGCCTGCATCTCTTCAAGCACCAGACGCTGCATCAGTTCTTTTTCATCGCGGGGCACGGAGAAGTTGAGTTCGTCGTGCACCTGGAGTATCATGCGGCTCTTGACGCCTTCCTGTTTCATGCGGCGGGCCACACGAATCATGGCCACCTTGATGATGTCGGCCGCACTGCCCTGAATGGGTGCGTTGATGGCATTGCGCTCGGCATAGCCTCTCACCACGGCGTTTCCGCTCATGATGTCCGGTAGATGACAACGGCGGTGGAAGATGGTTTCGGCATAGAGGCGCTCGCGACATAGTCGAATGCTTTCGTCCATATATTCGCGCACTTTCGGATAGGTGAGAAAATAGCCGTCTATCAGGCTCTTGGCCTCGCTGCGGCTGCAACCTATACGCTGAGCCAGTCCGAAGGCCGAAATGCCGTAAATGATGCCGAAATTGGCGGTTTTGGCGCTGCGTCGTTCGTCGGAGGTCACCTCCTCTATCTTCTTATGGAAGATTTTGGCGGCGGTAGCAGCGTGAATGTCCTGTCCGCTGAGGAAGGCATCGATGAGATTTTGGTCGCCGGAGAGATGCGCCATGATGCGCAGTTCTATCTGAGAATAGTCGGCGGAGAAGAAGAGCTCTCCCTCATCGGGAATGAAAGCCTTGCGCACCTCTTTACCTTCCGCGTCGCGCACGGGAATGTTTTGCAGATTCGGATTGGACGAGGAGAGGCGTCCGGTGGCTGTGACGGCCTGATTGAAGGTGGTGTGTATGTGTCCCGTCTCCTTGTTGATGAGCAGCGGGAGGGCGTCGATATAGGTGCCGAGCAGTTTCTTGAGGCTGCGGTGCTGAAGGATTTTCTCCACAATGGGATGGCTGCCGCGCAGGCTCTCCAGAATCTCTTCCGATGTCACATACTGCCCGGTTTTCGTTTTTTTTGGTTTGTCGCTCAGATGAAGACGGTCGAAGAGCACTTCTCCCACCTGTCTCGGCGAGGCTATGTTGAATCCGGGCACTCCGGAGAGTTGGTGTATTTCTTCCTCCAAAGTGTTCATTCGCCCGGTGTAGAGACGCGAGGTCTCCTTCAGTCCTTCCGTGTCGATGCGGGCCCCCACCCTTTCCATTTCCAAAAGAACGGGTGCCAAAGGCATTTCGACAGTTTGGAAAAGGTCCCAAAGGTTTTCTTCCTTCAGTTCCCGTTCTAGGCGTTGGCGCAGTTCGGTCAGACTCTCTCCCTGTGATATGGCAGAGAGACTGTGGGACATCTCGGGATGCAGCAGATAGTGGGCCAGCATGGTGTCGAAGCAGGGCTTTTCCGGCCATACCTGTCCGTTCTTGCGGAAGATGGATTTGAGGTCGTGTCCGATGACTTCTTCTCCGTTTTCCACCATCTCTTCCAGCGGCTCCGCAGAGGCTGCCGTATTGTCCTGAGGGTTGAAGTCGGCGAATAAATCCAATTGGGCGCTGTCTGCAGGCTTCTTTTTTGCTTTGGGTGCTGGCTCGGTTTCTGCACCGCCGGCCTTAATCTTCTTCAGCAGGAAGCCGAACTCAAGAGATTCGTAGATCTTGCGCAGGGCGTCTTCATTCAAGTCCTTGCGCTCCAACAGGTTCATATCCAACGTGATGGGAACGTCCAGTGCGATTGTAGCCAGCCAATAACTGTCGCGAATCTGCTGCTCGTTCTCCGTCACGTTCTTTTGTATGGCGCCTTTGAGCTCGGCCGTTCGTTGCAGGAGTCCTTCCACGCCGCCAAACTGTTGAATCAGATTGGTGGCCGTCTTCTCCCCTACTCCCGGGCATCCGGGTATGTTGTCGGAGGAGTCTCCCATGAGGCCCAGGATGTCAATGACCTGTTTGGGATTCTGAATGCCCCATTTTTCGCACACCTCGTGAGGTCCCATAGCGGTCCAGTCGCTTTTGCCCACGGGTGGACGCAACATGGTGACGCGATCGGTGACGAGTTGCCCGTAGTCCTTGTCGGGCGTGATCATGACGGTCTCAATGCCCTGTTCGTCAGCCTGATGAGCCAAGGTGCCGATGACGTCGTCGGCTTCGTATCCGGCCACTTCCAGGATGGGGATGCGATAGGCCTCCAGAATCTGCTTGATGATGGGCACCGCAAAGGTGATGGCTTCCGGCGTCTGTTCGCGTTGCGCCTTATAGCTGGGAAAGGCTTTGTGGCGGAATGTGCCGCCGTGGGGGTCGAAGGCGACGCCGATGTGCGAAGGTTGCTGTTTGCGAAGTATTTCCTCCAGCGTGTTGACAAAGCCCAACACGGCGCTGGTATTCTGCCCCTTCGAGTTGATGCGGGGAGAATTGATAAATGCATAATACGCCCGATAAATGAGGGCATATCCGTCCAGTAGGAACAACTTCATGGCACAAAAATACGATTTTTTCCTTACTTAGACAAAAATTCTGTGCTCCCTACCCTGTAAGGTCTGATGTTTTTTATATCTTTGTGCCAAATTTGAGAAATTAATTGTCATCGCTAGAGATCATACAGCAGCCGATTAAGGAGGAATTGGAGCATTTTAATGCTCTCTTCACTTCTTCTCTCTCTACCGGCAACGGAATGCTGAAGACGGCCTTGGATTATGTGCTGCGCAGGAAAGGCAAGCAGATGAGGCCGGTCCTGATGCTGTTGGCAGGCAAGGCTTGCGGTGGAGTAAATCTCAAATGTCTTCATGCCGCCTGTGCCTTGGAGATGCTCCACACGGCTTCTCTAGTGCACGACGATGTCGTGGACGAAAGCCCCTTGCGTCGCGGAGTCCCTTCGCTCAATGCCTTTCTGAGCAACCAGGCAGCCGTGCTTGTGGGTGACTTTCTTCTCTCGAAGGCCTTGGAGCATTCGGTGATGACCCGCAACCAACGCGTCATGAAAGTTGTGGCCCAATTGGGACAAACACTGGCTCAGGGCGAGCTGGAGCAGCTTGACAACCTGGAGTCGGAGGAGTTCAACGAATCGTCCTATTACGACGTCATCCGCAAGAAGACGGCCTCTCTCTTTTCAGCTTGCGGCGAGCTCGGTGCGATGCTATGCGGTGGCAATAAGGGTGACGTGGTGCGCTTCAAGGGTCTGGGCACACTGGCCGGAATCTGTTTCCAGCTTCGTGATGACATTCTGGACTACACAGCGGAGGACGGAGTAGGAGAGGGCACCTTGGGTAAGCCTGTAGGTCAGGACATGCGTGAAGGCAAGCTGACGCTCCCAGTGCTTCACTTGGCACAGGTCTGCCCCGAGTATCGGGAGAAGATACTCTCTATAAGAAAAGGTATAGCAAGTGACGATGTCATTCATGAGGTCGTTCGTCTCACGATTGAAAATGACGGCATCGTTTACGCCGAAAAGACGATGGGCGACTTCTGCAACATGACCGCAGGGCTTTTGGACGACGTTAAGAACGAAGAAGTGCAAAAATCGCTGAAAGAATACATTTCTTTCGTGGCCGGCCGAAAATGGTGATACACAAAAAATGCCACTATCTTGCTAAAACTGAGCAGATAGCAGCATTTTATGCCGCCTGAGACTTGTTTAAAATCAGAAGTACTTGACCTCCCGCCCGAGAATTTCACTCAAAAAGAGGTTAGAGAGGCGACTTGTACCCAATCTGAAGTATTCTGTCGTGAGCCAGTCCTTGCCGAGCACCTCCTTGACGATGGTGTAGTAGGAGAGAGCGTCTTCGATGGTGTTCAATCCGCCGGCAGGTTTGAGGCCGATGCGTATGCCGGTTTTATCGTAGTACTCTTTTATCGCCTGACACATCACGTAAGCTGCTTCCGGCGATGCCACCGACTGTTCTTTACCCGTGCTGGTCTTGATGAAGTCGGCACCGGAGTACATCGACAAAAGGGCAGCTTTTTTCACATTGCTCATGTTGCCAATCAGGCCGACTTCAAGGATTACTTTCATCCGACAGTCACCGCAGGCAGCCTTCAATTCGGAGATTTCATCGCAAACGGTTTCGTAGTCGCCGCTGAGGAATCGGCCGACGCTCATGACGATGTCTATTTCCGTGGCTCCGTCTTTGCAGGCAAGTGCTGTTTCCGCCACTTTGACCTCAATCAAAGCTTGAGATGATGGGAAACTGCCGCTGACACAGGCGATTTCAACACCGTCCACTTGAAGTGTATCGCGCACAATAGATGCAAAACAGGGATATACGCAGATGGTGGCCACGTGGGGCAATTCAGGATATTCCTCGTCAAATCGGTTGATTTTTTCGGCGAGTGCCATGATGCTTTCGTCGGAATCGGTTGATTTCAAAGAGGTGAGTTCAACACAGCTTAAGAGAAACTTCATGACATCCGGTGTCTTGTTTTCATTGCGGTGTTTTAGGATGGATTCTACGGCTTTTTTCACCTGATTGTCGTCGATGCTGGTGTCATACTGCGCCAGGGCTTGTTCGTACTTGTTGTCTTCCATATATATTAATTATTTAGATATTCAATGATTTTGCTTGCTTTCGTTTGACCGATGATAGAGGCGATTTCATCCAACGATGCCGTTTTAATGCGGTTAAAGCTATGAAAATGCCGCAGCAGCAGATCTTTGCTTTTGGGGCCTATGCCTTGTATGCCGTCCAGTTCGCTGGCCACCTGGTGTTTGCTGCGTTTGTTTCGGTGGAATGAGATGGCAAAGCGGTGTACTTCGTCTTGAATCTGCGTGAGCAGACGGAACAATGCAGAGTCTGTTTTCATCTGAATCGTAGCCGGTGGGAAGCCGTAGAGCAACTCGTGGGTGCGGTGTTTGTTGTCTTTGGCAAGTCCGGCAATCGGTATGCTCAGATGTAATTCGTCTTCGATGACTTCGCGCACGGAAGACATCTGTCCGATTCCGCCGTCGGTGATAATCAGGTCGGGTAGGGGAGTGCCTTCTTCCATCATACGGTTGTAACGACGGCGTACGACTTCTTGCATTGAAGCGTAGTCGTCCGGGCCTTCAACAGTCTTAATATTATATGTGCGATAATCCTTTTTGCTGGGTTTGGCTTTCTTAAACACGACGCATCCGGCAACAGGATCACTGCCGCTGATATTGGAGTTGTCGAAGCACTCTATCTGCATGGGTAGCCGGTCCAAATTCAGAGCGTCTTTCAGCTCCTTAAGCACGCGCGTTTGCTTCTGTTCCGGGTTGAGCTTGTCGGATTGTTGCAGGCGGTCTTTTTTGTACTGCAAGACGTTGAGTTTCGAGAGTTCCAAAAGTTTTCTTTTATCGCCCCTTTGCGGTATGGTGATCTCTAATTCGTCAGAGAATTGTTCCACGTGGAACGGCACCACGATCTCCTTACTCTTACTTCCGAATCTGGAGCGCATTTCCGTGATTCCGTACAGCAGAAGTTCTTCCGGCGTTTCGTCCAAACGCTTGGCGTATTCAAAGGTGAAGGCCTGGTTGATGCATCCGTGTACGACGTGCAGATAATTGATGTAGCAGACTTTCTCGTTGTCTTCGATATTAAAGACGTCTATATCATGTAATGTAGATGAAACCACCTCAGATTTCGATCTGTAGTTCTGCAGGATTTCGTATTTTCTGCGCAGCTTCTCGGCTTCCTCGAACTTCATCTCTGCGGCCAATTGCTGCATTTCTTCCATCATTTGCCGCTCCAATGCAGCGGTGTTTCCGGAAAGTATTTCCTTGGCCTGTGCGATGAATTTCATGTATTCCTCGTGCGATTGTAGGCCTGTGCACGGCCCCATACAGTTTTTAATATGGTATTCCAGGCACAGTTTGTGGCGTCCGCTTTGGATGCTTTCTTCGCTGATGTGCTCCGTGCAGCGGCGTATGGGGAAGAGATTCTTGATGAGTTCAAGCAGAGCGTACAGGGTGGGGACGTGGCTGTATGGTCCGTAATATGTCCCGTATTTCCGGTTAATCTTTCTGGTCTGAAAGATTCGCGGAAAGTACTCGTTGGTCACGCAGATGCTCGGATAGGTTTTCCCGTCCTTCAGTAGAATGTTGTAGCGGGGCGACCATTGTTTAATCAGGTTGTTTTCCAAAAGCAGAGCGTCCTCTTCCGTGTTGACCACGATGTATTTTATGTCGTGTATCTTGGAAACGAGAATGGCCGTTTTGCGTGAATCGTGTTCCCTGTTGAAATAACTGGAGACTCGCCTCTTCAGGTTTTTGGCCTTACC
>ONSH01000032.1 GCA_900320435.1 uncultured Prevotellaceae bacterium | reverse complement strand
GCACCGCGATGACGGAACAATATAGCACAGACGGTCCCAGGGGACACCGCAGAAACGATAAAATAACCGATAAACATATATAATATGAAACTCACAGATGATTTTACTCTCGAAGAGATGCTTCATAGTGAAACGGCAGAAAGGAAGCATATCTAGAACAGAATAAATGCAACCGAAGTAAATAATTTAGTCAGGCTTTGCCAAAAGGTCTTGGAACCTCTGCGCGAACATTTTGGCGTACCGATTAAAATCAACAGCGGTTTCCGCTGCAAAGATCTCAACGACGCCGTCAAGGGTGCAGACAACAGTTACCACATGAAGGGTCGAGCTGTTGACATACCGATGCACCCGGGCTGGCTGGCGTACATCCGCGACCATCTGCCGCATACGGAGTTGATCAATGAGGGAACGTGGATACATGTCGCGCTGTGACCATTAGGCCGTCGGAGTAATTCCGGCGGCCTTTTTTTGTATTTGTTCACGAAGCTTCGCTCCGTAGACAATGCGCACGCTCGGCAGAGCTCAAGCCAGCTTGGCTTTGCTTCAATGGTCTTTACACCCCCTTCGGTTCCCCCGTTATCGGGGGACAGAAACGCTAATTTGCATTGCTTGCTTGCGTTGTTTGCGTGAGCATTTTTTTAATAATATAAGGCGATGGGCCGTTGGAGTCATCCTGTCGGCCGTTTTTAATCTTTGGCCGATATGCATTTTTGCGGTGAAATCACTTGTTTTTGCATCGTTTGAAAGCCGAAAACCTCTCGTACACTCTGTGGCGAATGTCCTTCGGGGCGGGTGGATGACGCGTAATTTTACTATAAACAACCCAAATGCAAACAAAATGCAAAGTGCACTTTCTAATGAAAACGAAGATTTCTCCGTACTTTTGTCTCAGCGAAAACAGGCACGCCGAATCGGCTGTCGTAAAAGTTCTGGATACAATGAAGAAATGTCTCTTGCTATCAACCAACTGTTTTATTAACATTTAAATTCTGACACTATGAACAAAATGATTTGGAAAAGCCTTATGTGCTTAGCATTGTGCGCATTCGCGCTGACCGCTGTTTCTTGCGGTGACGATGATGACAACAACAACACACCCGGCGGTGTGACGCCCAGTCCGCAGACGGCCAGCGTTGTGGGTTATTGGATGGTTACTGATTATGGTGCAGAGCCTCATATCATCTTCTTCAAGGCTGACGGCATCGGTGGATTCCTGGAGTATTCCACCTCACGCGGCGACTACCACCAGGGACGGCGTCTATGCTGCAGGTATCGAGTCCATTGACGGCGACAAAATGCGTGTGTGGATGCAGTGGGATAAAAACAAGGATAAGGAATACGCCACTGTGAGGCGCATGACGAGCAATGAGGTGGCAAAGATCGTGATACGTGAGCAAGGCGGTAACGTAACGCCAGACATCAACATTGTGGGTAATTGGGACGTCGTGAGAGAAATAAGGTCATATTATCGCAATGGCGCTTGGGAGTCTGAAGACAAGTCGAAAAGCGGTCCCTATGATTATATATTCTTCAATGCCGACGGCAACGGCGGCTATATGGAGTACGGCAGCTCTGGTAGTTATCATCAGGACGGCGAATTCCGTTGGGTCAGGAACGCTGACGGCAGTTACACCTTCTCGGGTGAAGTATACAGCATGGCCATCAAAAACACAGACGGCAGTAACAGGATGGAGGTCGAGGTATATTGGAGCACGACCAAGAAAAGCTACTACACCCTGCAGCGTCAAGTCCTATAAACAATCAAATCATACTGTCTGATTTGAGAAGCGAATAAGTAAAGGTGTGAAAAGATATGGAAAAAAATCGTCGGTTTTTACCTTTTCCGCGATTTTTTCCGTATCTTTCCGCTGTAAAAGCGTGACTAACCCATAAAAACCCATAAAATGAAAACAAATGCGTTACATCAGCTCTTCTTCGCTGCAGTGATTTTTGTCGGCCTGGCAACGGGCAGTTCCGTAAAAGCTGAGGAATTCAGCGACGACCCCAGACTGTATGGCACCTGGATAATGGAATCCATGCAATACGACGGCGAAAGCATCCGGCCGAGAAACAAGAGCGGATACACGCAAATCAAGCACTATGGGAAGGACGGCACATACGTGTGCGTGGAGTTTGCCAGAAAAACCTCCGAAAAAGGAGAGGTCTTCGTGGAAGTCTTTCCGTTCGAATACGGAAAACCCGGTTACAAACTGAAGAACAGAATGTATATAGAGATGGGGCGCGCTCCGCTGAAAGACGCTATCGTGTTTCTGGACAAAGACACGCAGCGGGGCCGTTGGGGCACACGCACCGACATCTGGAAAAGAATCACACTGCCCAAGGCTCTGCTTGACCACATCATCACAAGTGCCCGCATCCATCAGGAGAGATGGTCCGGGACGATGCAGGAAAGCATGAAGAAAAACCTCTTTGAATGAACTGCGTACGATTATATATCATATCATTTTTTGCGTTACTGGCAGCGGCGTGCAGCGAACAGGCCGCCCCTGATGCCCCACAAGGGGTGAAGGGCCTGTGGAGGCTGAGCTCCGTGTCGCACTTCAACGGCTTTCTGGAGACCTTCGACGAGCGCAATCTGCAGCAGACGCTGCGCCTCTACGAGAATGACGGCACGTGTTACGAGGTGAAAACGCTGGCCGACGCCAACGGCATCATGATTGTGCCGCAGGAGCGCATCTCCTATACTTTGAACTGCGTGGACGACACCACCTACAATTATACGGAAAACGGAGAGCCCGGCCCTTTTTGGCAGCCGGCAGACACTGTCATCGTCACGCAGAAGCTTGGTTTTAAGCACCAATGGATCAGGCTGAAGGCGAGCGAAGAACTCCGTCAGGCCGTGGTGAAGGCCTTCGAGACGGACGCCAACGGCAACTACACCGGCTGTCAGGTGATTTCCGCAAAGGAGCAGAATTTGGAAAAAGAGAACAGCTCGCTGCAGAGTCTGGTGGCGTTTTGCATGCTCCTGTTGGCCGGGATGGGTATATACATGTTTTGGGTGTTGTGGAAGAGGCGTCGCATCTCAAACCTGCTGCGCAGCATTCGTGACGAGTCGAACCAGAGGCCACAACAGGTGAACGTCGCCCTGAAACAAGTGGAGGAAGATTTCAAGAAGTCCGACTACTACATAGAGCTGCATCGCCGCATCACACGGGGCGACCGGCTCAACGACGAAGACTGGCGGGAGATGGAATATCAGTTGAAGACGGCTTATCCCGACTTCATCCGCCATCTGCTCACGCTCATCCCGTTGTCCGAAGTGGAGTTTCGCACCTGCATGCTCATCCGCCTCTCCGTGCCGCCCTCCGCTATGGCCGACGTGCTGCATCGCGACCTCAGCAGCATCTCTACCATACGCAGCCGACTCTACCAAAAGGTGTTCGGAAAGAAAGGCAGCTCGCATGATTGGGACGAATTCGTCCTCTCGCTTTAATACACTATAAACCCTACTTCCACCTCAGGCACGTCAGGGCGAAGGCGGAGGCCGCCATCAGGAAGCCCACGGCGCAGACGCCCGTCCAGCCCAGGAGGTGCCAGCCCCAGCCGGCAAGGAAAGTGCCCAGGCAGCCGCCGACGAAGAACGTCGTCATGAAGATGGTGTTGATGCGGTTGCTCGCCTCGGGCATCTCGGCGATGCTGGCGCTCTGGTTGCCCACCTGCATGAACTGCAGCGCGATGTCGAGCACGATGATGGTCAGGGCCAGCCCCAGATAGCTGTAGCCCCACAGCCAGCCGCCGCACCAGGCGAGCATCTGCAGCACAGTGCCGATAAAGCAGAAGCGGCGCAGCCCCAGGCGCGGCAGCAGATTGCCCACGCCGCCGGCCACCAGTGCTCCGGCAGCGCCGCAGAGGCCCATAGAGCCCGCCACATGGCTGCCGGCATAGAAGGGCGGTCCGGCCAGATGAAACGCCAGGCACGACCACACGGCCAGCATGGCGCCCATGGAGAGCGCCGCACGCAGCGCGTTGAGGCGGATGCGGGGATGGCCGCGGAAGATGTCGAGGACGGAGCGCAGCAGTGCGCCGTAACTGCCCTCGAAGTTGCGTTGCATGCGGGGCAGCAGGGCCAGCATGGCGACGATACTCAGCAGCATCACGCCGCAAGCCCCCAGATAGACGCTGCGCCATCCCGCCCACAGAGCCACCGCACCGCTCACGACACGCGAGAGGAGGATGCCCGAGAGCAGGCCGGCGAGCACGATGCCGATGTCGCGCGCCTTGTGCTCGGGACGGGCATACTGACCCCGCCGCACTCAGGCAGACGGTGACGATGCGCCGGTGGCTGTAGAGGTCGGCCATGGGCGTGATGAAGAGCAGGCCCAGGACATAGCCCAGCTGGGTGGCCACGGTGACGCCGTTGGCCTGGATGACGCTGCAGCCCAGGTCGTGGCGCATCATCTCGAGCAGCGGCTGGTTGTAGTAGAGGTTGGCGACGGTGACGCCCGACATGAGGGCCATCATCAGGAGGATGCCGCGAGGTATGCCTTGGTTGCTTTGAAGTCTCATGAGCGTGGGTGTTAGGAGAGGTCAGTGCAGCGTGGTGCCACCGTAGAAGACGGCGCGCCCGCCGGGGTGCTGCTTCAGGCAGGAGAGGTTGAGAAAAATGGCGGTTTCATCGAAAATATTCAGGGGTCCAAGCAGACCGGTGAAGTAGAGACGGGGGTAGCCCTCGTGGAGGCGGATGAACTCGCGCGCCATGCCGGAGGGCACGCCGGAGACCTCTTCGGAGGGGATTTCGAGCAGGTCGGAGACCATCTGCCCGAGGTTGGGTGCGTAGGCGATGTGACGCGTGCCGGAAGGAGAGACGGTCTCGACGCGCCGCGAGCTGCCCCTGAGGAGCGTGCGCGGCGTGTGGCCCGTCCAGCGGCCGGAGGTGCGGGTGTAGACCATGTAGGTCATCTCGTCGGGGTAGAGCTCCGCCATCTTGAGGAAGAGCTCGCCCTCGTCGGCGGCCTCGGCCCAGCTGCCCTCAATGGCCTGCGAGAGGAAGAGCGAGCGGGCGCGGCCGCGGTCGATCTGGTTGCGGAATTTGCGGTAGATGCGCTGAAAATCGCTGCCGTGGGGCACGGCGCGCTGCAGCTTGCGCTCCAAGTGACAAAGGGCCACGCGGCGGTGTTCAAGGGCCTCGGTCTCCAGCGCGATGAGCTCCCAGCCGCGGCAGACGACCTCGGGGGCGATGAGCAGCGTGGGGCAGGAGAGCGTGGGGGCGAAGGGATGGAAGAGGAAGCCCGAAGGCAGATGGCCGTGGGGCGAGGCGCCCAAGGGCGTTTCGAGCGGAAGGGCCGCGCCCATCACCAGCCGCGGATCGGGGTCGCGGGGATAGCGGAAGAGGGCGAACTCCTGTCCGCTCTCCACAAGGCGCTGCACGAGGGCCGAATGGGTTATGGATGACCTCTTTGACATCTGCCGATGGCCGAAATTCGGTGCAAATATATAACAAAATCGGCAATTAACGGAAATATTTGCGCGCGGAGACAGGGAAAAAAGAAGAAAAGGATGTACCTTTGTGCGCAATTTGTGTAATTAAAAACCTAAAAATACATCCAACATGAGTGACAGATTGTTCATTTTTGACACCACACTGCGTGATGGCGAACAGGTCCCCGGTTGCCAGCTGAACACCGTAGAAAAGATTCAGGTGGCCCGTCAGCTGGAAGCCCTCGGCGTGGATGTGATAGAAGCCGGCTTCCCCATCTCGAGTCCGGGCGACTTCAACAGCGTGGTGGAGATTTCGAAGGCCGTGACGTGGCCCACGATATGCGCCCTGACGCGCGCCGTGGAGAAAGACATCGACGTGGCCGCCGAAGCGCTGCAATATGCCAAGCACAAGCGCATCCACACCGGCATCGGCACCAGCGAGAGCCACATCCGCTACAAGTTCAACTCCACCCCGGAGGAGATCATCGAGCGGGCGGTGGCTGCCGTGAAGTACGCCAAGAAGTATGTGGAGGACGTGGAGTTCTACGCCGAAGACGCCGGACGCACCGACAACGAGTATCTGGCCCGCGTGATCGAGGCCGTGACCAAGGCCGGCGCCACCGTGTGCAACATCCCCGACACGACCGGTTTCCGCACCCCCTATGAGTACGGCGAGAAGATTAAGTATCTCTACGAGCACGTGGACGCCTTCGCCGCCGGACGGAGCATCCTCTCGACCCACTGCCACAACGACCTGGGCATGGCCACGGCCAACACCGTGAGCGGCGTGCTCAACGGCGCACGCCAGGTGGAGACCACCATCAACGGTATCGGCGAGCGCGCCGGCAACACGGCGATGGAGGAGGTGGTGATGACCTTCAAGTTGCACCCCGATCTGGGCATCGAGACGAACATCAACACCCAGAAGATCTATCCCACGAGCCGCATGGTGTCCAGTCTGATGAACATGCCCGTGCAGCCCAACAAGGCCGTCGTGGGCCGCAACGCCTTCGCCCACTCCAGCGGCATCCATCAGGACGGCGTGCTCAAGAATGCCTCCACCTACGAAATCATGGACCCCAAGATGGTGGGCATCGACGACAACGCCATCGTGCTGACCGCACGCTCGGGACGCGCCGCCCTCAAGCACCGCCTCTCGGTCAACGGCATCAACATCGAAGGCGAGAAGCTGGACAAGGTCTATCAGGACTTCCTCAATCTGGCCGACAAGAAGAAGGAAATCACCGACGACGACATCATGGTGCTGGCCGGCGCCGAACGCAGCGCCACCCACAGCGTGAAGCTCGACTACCTGCAGGTGACCACCGGCAAGGGCGTGCGCAGCGTCGCCTCCATCGGTCTGGATATCGCCGGCGAGAAGTTTGAAGCCGCCGCCTCGGGCAACGGTCCCGTGGACGCCGCCATCAAGGCCCTCAAGTGCATCATCAAGCGCACGATGACGCTCAAGGAGTTCACCATACAGGCCATCTCCAAGGGCAGCGACGACATGGGCAAGGTGCACATGCAGGTGGAGTACGACGGCCACATCTACTACGGCTTCGGCGCCAACACCGACATCGTGACCGCTTCGGTGGAGGCTTATATTGACTGTATCAACAAATTCAGAAAATGAAGACACTTTTCGATAAAATCTGGGACGCCCACGTCGTGCAGAACGTGGAGGACGGCCCCACTCAGCTCTACATCGACCGCCTCTACGCTCACGAGGTGACCTCTCCGCAGGCCTTCGACACCCTGCGCGACAAGGGCATCAAGCCCTTCCGCCCCGAGCGCATCGTGGCCATGCCCGACCACAACACCCCCAGCGACCAGCAGGAGCGCATCGACGACCCCGTGGGCCGCAAGCAGGTGGAGACGCTCAGGAAGAACTGTGAGGAGTTCGGCATCCGCCACTTCGCCATGGGCACCCGCGACAACGGCATCATCCACGTGGTGGGTCCCGAGAAGGCCCTCTCGCTGCCCGGTATGACCATCGTGTGCGGCGACTCGCACACCTCGACGCACGGTGCCGTGGGCGCCATCGCCATGGGCATCGGCACCAGCGAGGTGGCTCAGGTGCTCGCCTCGCAGTGCATCCTGCAGCAGAAGCCCAAGACGATGCGCATCAACATCGAGGGTCAGCTGCCCGAAGGCACCACCGCCAAAGACGTGGCCCTCTACATCATGGCCAAAATGACCACCTCCGGCGCCACGGGTTATGCCGTGGAATATGCCGGCAGCGCCATCCGCTCCATGTCGATGGAGGGGCGTCTGACGCTCTCCAACCTGTCCATCGAGATGGGTTCGCGCGCCGGCATCATCGCTCCCGACGAGACGACGTTCGCTTATCTGAAGGGTCGTGAATACGCCCCCAAGGGTGCCGAATGGGACAAGGCCGTCGAGGAGTGGAAGAAGCTCTACTCGGACGAGGGCGCCGTGTTCGACAAGGAGGTGACCTACAGGGCCGAGGACATCGCCCCCCGCATCACCTACGGCACCAATCCCGGCGCCGGTATCGCCGTGGACGGCCGCATCCCCGAGTTCAAGGACATCCCCGAGGCGGAGCAGGCCCAGTTCCTCTCCATGCTGGACTACATGCAGTTCAAGCCCGGCGAGAAGCTGGAGGGTCATCCCGTGGACTACGTGTTCCTGGGCGCCTGCACCAACGGCCGCATTGAGGACTTCCGCGCCTTTGCCAGTGTGGTGAAGGGCCGCAGGAAGGCCGAAGGCGTCGTGGCCTGGCTCGTGCCCGGCTCATGGCTGGTGCGTCAGCAGATCATCGACGAGGGCATCGACAAGATTCTGGAGGAGGCCGGCTTCGAGCTGCGTCTGCCTTCGTGCTCGGCCTGTCTGGCGATGAATCCCGACAAAGTGCCCGCCGGCAAGCTGGCCATCTCGACCAGCAACCGCAACTTCGTGGGCCGTCAGGGCCCCGGCGCACGCACCGTGCTGGCTTCGCCTCTGACCGTGGCCGCCAGCGCCGTCACCGGTAAAATCACTGATCCCCGTAAACTTTGAAGCACCATGGCCAAACAGAAATTCAATATCATAGAGTCCACATGCATCCCTGTGGAGATCGACAACTGCAACACGGACCTCATCATCCCGGCCCGCTACCTGGCTTCCACCACGCGCGACCCGAAGTTCTTCGGCGACGCCTTCATGCACGACCTGCGCTACGACGCCGAGGGTAAGCCGGTGCCCGACTTCGTGATGAACCGCCCGGAATACTCCGAGGCCCCCAGAGAGGGCGTCCACGAAATCATCATCGGCGGACAGAACTGGGGCAGCGGCTCCAGCCGCGAACACGCCGCCTGGGCCATCAGCGGCTACGGCGTGAGGGTGGTGATCTCCAGCTCGTTTGCCGACATCCACCGCAACAACCTGCTCAACTGCTTCGTGCTGCCCGTGATCGTCAGCCGCGAGTTTCAGCAGGAGCTCTTCGAGACGGTGAAGGCCGACCCATCGGCCAAGGTGCGCGTGGACGTGCCCCGTCAAACCGTGACCAACCTGAAGACGGGCCGTCAGGAGCAGTTCCCCATCAACAGCTACAAGAAATACTGCCTGGAGAACGCCTTCGACGACATCGACTTCCTGCTCAATAACACCGACAAAATAGAAGCCTTTGAGAAGCGTTGAGATTT
This sequence comes from uncultured Prevotellaceae bacterium, assembly GCA_900320435.1. Lineage (GTDB taxonomy): Bacteria > Bacteroidota > Bacteroidia > Bacteroidales > Bacteroidaceae > Physcousia. The sequence continues at coordinate 21,807 of ONSH01000032.1, read as the reverse complement.
TAGACACCACGCTGCGCGACGGCGAGCAGACCTCCGGAGTGGCCTTTTCCGCCCCCGAGAAGCTGTCCATCGCCCGCAAGCTGCTGGAGGAGGTGAAGGTGGACCGCATTGAGGTGGCTTCCGCCCGCGTTTCCGCCGGCGAAATGGAGTGCGTCAAGGCCGTGTGCGCTTGGGCCGCAGAGGCCGGGTTGCTGGAGCGGGTGGAGGTGCTGGGCTTCTGCGACGACGGCAAGTCCATCGAGTGGATCCGCGAGTCGGGCGCCCGTGTCATCAACCTGCTGACCAAGGGCAGCGAGAAGCACTGCCGCGGCCAATTGGGCAAGGAGCCCGAAGAGCATTTCGCCGATGTGGCGCGTAATATAAGGATGGCGCGCGAAGCCGGACTCTCGGTCAACCTCTATCTGGAGGACTGGTCGAACGGCATCAAGGAGGGCGCCGACTACGTGTTCGCCATGGTGGATGCACTCCAGAGTGAAGACATCTGCCGCATCATGCTGCCCGACACGCTGGGTGTGCTCTCTCCCCGCGAGACGCGCCGCTTCGTCAAGGCGATGGTGGAGCACTATCCCCATCTGCGTTTCGACTATCACGCCCACAACGACTACGACCTGGCTGTGGCGAATGTGCTGGCCGCAGTGGAGGAGGGTTGCAGCGGCGTACACTGCACGGTCAACGGACTGGGCGAGCGCGCCGGCAACGCCTCTCTGGCCTCCGTAGTGGCCGTCATCAACGATATGACCGAGGCCCGGGTGAGGGTGGAGGAGAAGAGCATCAACTCCGTCTCGCGCATGGTGGAGAGCTACAGCGGTATGGCGCTGGCGGCCAATCAGCCCATCGTGGGCGAGAACGTGTTCACGCAGACGGCCGGCGTGCATGCCGACGGCGACAAGAAGGCCGGGCTCTATGTCAACCGCCTGCTGCCGGAGCGTTTCGGACGCTCGCGTGAGTACGCCCTGGGCAAGATGTCGGGTAAGGCCAACATCGAGCAGAACCTGCGCCTCTTGGGCATCAGCCTCTCGGAGGAGGACATGAAGAAGGTGACGCGCCGCATCAACGAGCTCGGCGACAAGAAGGAAAAGGTGTCCATCGACGACCTGCCCTTCATCATCTCCGACGTTCTGCACCACGGCACCGCCAACGAGCGCATCAAGCTGGTGAGCTACATGGTCTCCACGGCCTACGGCCTGCATCCGCAGGCGGTGGTGAAGCTGGAGGTGAACGGCAAACAATACGAGGAGTCGGCCACGGGCGACGGTCAGTACGACGCCTTCGTGCGCGCCGTGCGCCACATCTACCGCGACGCCCTCGGACGCACTTTCCCCTGGCTCTCCAACTACCAGGTGACCATCCCCCCCGGCGGTCGCACCGACGCGCTGGTGCAGACGGCCATCTCGTGGCAGTACGAAGGCAAGACCTACCGCACCAGAGGCCTGGACGCCGATCAGACGGAAGCGGCCATCAAGGCGACCATCAAAATGTTGAACTTATTAGAAGAATAAAGCGATATGAAACTCAAGATTGCAGTGTTGGCCGGTGACGGTATCGGCCCCGAGATTATGGAACAGGGTGTGGCCGTGCTGAGTGCCGTAGCCAAGAAATTCGGTCACGAAGTGAGCTACAAGGAGGCCCTCTGCGGCGCCCATGCCATCGACGAAGTGGGTGATCCCTTCCCCGAAGAGACCTTCAAGGTGTGCGAGGAGGCTGATGCCGTGCTGTTCGCCTCTGTCGGCGACCCGAAGTTTGACAACAACCCCACGGCCAAGGTGCGCCCCGAGCAGGGTCTGCTGGCCATGCGCAAGAAGCTCGGCCTGTATGCCAACATCCGTCCCGTGGAAACCTTTGACTGCCTCATTCACAAGTCGCCCCTGAAGGACAGCCTGGTGAAGGGTGCCGACTTCATCTGCATCCGCGAACTCACCGGCGGCATGTATTTCGGCAAGAAGCAGGAGCCCGTGGTGCGCGAGGACGGCGTGGAAGAGGCTTACGACACCAACTACTATTCGCGTCCCGAGGTGGAGCGCATCCTCAAGGTGGGCTATCAGTACGCCCGTCAGCGCCGCAAGCACCTCACCGTGGTGGATAAGGCCAACGTGCTGGCTTCCAGCCGTCTGTGGCGCAAGATCGCTCAGGAGATGGCACCTCAGTACCCCGACGTGACCACCGACTATATGTATGTGGACAACGCCGCCATGCGCATGATTCAGGAGCCCACGTTCTTCGACGTGATGGTGACGGAGAACACCTTCGGCGACATCCTGACGGACGAGGGCAGCGTGATCACCGGTTCCATGGGCCTTCTGCCCAGCGCCTCCACCGGCAGCTCGACGCCCGTCTTCGAGCCCATCCACGGCAGCTGGCCTCAGGGCAAGGGTCTGAACATCGCCAACCCTCTGGCTCAGATTCTCTCCGTGGCCATGCTCTTTGAGTATTTCGACCTCAAGGAGGAAGGCAAGCTGGTGCGCGAGGCTGTGAACGCTTCGCTCGACGCCAACGTGCGCACGCCCGAGATTCAGGTCGAAGGTGCTCCCAAGTACGGCACCAAGGAAGTGGGTGCCTGGATTGTGGACTACATCAACAAAAAGTGATTCGGTCAATCCTTTTGAATATGCTGATATGGGCGGCCTTCGTGTCGCCCATATTGGCCCAAACACCTGTCGATTCCGCCCGGATGGCCGCCGATCCCCAGGTGCTCATCAAGACCTGCGACCGGATGCTGGAGGAGGCGCCCCACAACGTGGAGGTGCGTCTGCGGCGGGCGGCACTCTACCAGTGGCTCGGAGCGGACGACAAGGCGCTGGCGGACTACAACATCATCCTGGAGGACGTCCCCAACCACACGGAAGCCCTGCTCTTCAGGGCGGACATCTACCGCAAGAAGCGCGATTTCCGCAATGCGCGTTCGGACTACGAGCGGCTCATCGGGCTGCAGCCAAACAACCTGCAGGCCTGTCTGGGGCTCGTCATCACCAACGATGCCGACGGGCGCCCCAGGGAGGCGATGGACCAAATCAATACCATCGTGGAGGCCTGGCCCGAGGAGGCTCTCGTTTATCTCGTGCGCGGGGAGATGTTCATGAAGCGCGGCGTGTATCCCCAGGCCCTGATGGATTTTGAGGAGAGCATCCGTCTGGACCCGACGAATCCGGATGCCTACGTCTCCCGCGGAAATTACTACAAACACCGCCGCAAGACGTCGAAGGCCCGGGAGGACTTCCAGCGCGCTGTGGCACTGGGAGCGGATGCCGATTACATTTACAGTCTGCTTAAGGAGCTTCGTTGATTTGCTTCAGTCGAAGGCGGCCGGTGTCTCGGACTTTCTGGCCGGAAAACTCTGCGCCAGCGGTCTCTCGGACGAGGCGTTGGAGCAGGTGTTGGCGCTGACGCTGGGCATCCGCGACACCCGTTCCGCGACGATGACGCTTTTTCGTGAGGCGGGCGTCAGCCACGTGATGGCCCTCTCGGGGCTTCATCTGACGGTCTTCTGTCTTTTTCTCGCTCTTTTCGTGTATCCCGTACGCCGGGTGATGGGGCCCTTCTGGCTCCGTCTGGCGATGATGCTGCTCGTGGTCGCTCTGGTGTGGGGCTACGTGCTTGTGGCCGGATGCCCGATGTCCATGGTGCGTGCGGCGGCGATGTTCTCCGTCGCCATTGCTGGCGCGCTGTTTTATTGGCGCATGACGCTGCTGCAGGTGTGGACCCTTGCCGTGATGCTCATACTGACCCTGTCGCCCCGAAGCCTGACGGACGTCGGTTTTCAACTCTCCTCAATGGCCACGTTGGGAATCGCCACCTTCGGGGCCCTGAAATCCCGCTGGGAGGGTAATGTGCTGTGGATGTGGCTGCGCATCGGTTTCTGGTGTCAGGTCTTCACGCTGCCTCTGGTGGCGCATTATTTCGGTACTTTTGTGCCCCATGCCGTCTTCACCTCGCTGTTCGTCAGCAGCTACACGACCGTCGTGCTGCTCTTCTGCTTCGCGCTGCTGGCGGCGCTGCTTGTCGGCTTCACGCCGCTCTCGTCTTTTCTGGCGCTGAGCATCAGCGGCCTGCTGGATTTCCAGACGACGCTCCTGAGGCTGCTCACCTCGGTCGCTTCTCCCGTCTCCGGTCTGCGTTTCTCATGGTGGTGTGTCTTTCTCTACTACGCAAGTCTCGCCTCCCTTTACCTTTATTTATACGCGGGCGAGCGGGAGCGCGGGCGTCACGTCAATGCGAGCGAGGAGCTTACAGAGAGGCCAGATCCGCCGCAGCCTTAAGGGGATCGGGGGCGCCGAAGACGGCGCTGCCGGCCACGAGCACGTCGGCGCCGGCCTCACGCAGACGGCGTCCGGTCTCCATGTTCACGCCGCCGTCGATCTCGATCAGGGCGTGGCTGCCCGTGCGCTCGATGAGGCTGCGCAGGCTCTTCACCTTGTCGATGGTGTGCTCGATGAATTTCTGTCCGCCGAATCCGGGATTGACGCTCATGAGCAGCACCATGTCGGCGTCCTGAATGATGTCTTCGAGCACGCAGACAGGGGTGGAGGGATTGAGCGTCACGCCGGCCTTCATCCCGGCCTCGTGGATCTGACCCAGCACGCGGTGGAGGTGAGGGCAGGCCTCGTAGTGGACGTTCATCATGTAGGCACCCAAGGCTTTCACCTCGCCGATGAACTTCTCGGGCTGCACAATCATCAGGTGCACGTCGAGCGGTTTTTGGCAGAGTCTTGCGACCGCTTTCAGCACGGGAAAGCCGAAAGAGATGTTGGGCACGAAGACGCCGTCCATGATGTCCAGATGGAGCCAGTCGGCCCGGCTTTGGTTGAACCAACTCATTTCTTTTTCCAAATTGCCGAAATCGGCGGCGAGAAGCGATGGAGCTAACATGATATATCCGTATTTTTCCACAAATGTAGTCAAAAATTGCGAAATAAGCAAAAAAACCGAAAAAAAACGAAAAAAGTTTCAGCGAATCGTGTTCTTATCTTTAAAATAGTCGTACCTTTGCACGCCGATTATTATCAAAAGGGTGAAAAATCTTAGTAGTAAACAAACAAAAAACAAAGAATGGACACTTTAAGTTACAAGACCATCTCTGTCAACAAGCAAACGGCCAAGAAGGAATGGGTTGTGGTGGATGCCACGGACCAGGTTCTGGGTCGTATGGCCAGCAAGGTGGCAAAACTTCTTAGAGGTAAGTACAAGCCTGAGTTCACGCCTCATGTGGACTGCGGCGACAATGTCATCATCATCAACGCCGAGAAGATCAAGATCAGCGGCAAGAAGATGACGGATCGTGTGTATCTTCGCTACACGGGTTATCCCGGCGGCCAGCGCCCCGAGACTCCCGAGAGCATTCTCGCCAAGAAGAATGGTGCCGACAGGCTCATTCGCCGTGTGGTAAAGGGCATGCTGCCCAAGAACAAATTGGCCGACCGCCTCATTACCAACCTCTACATCTACGAGGGCAGTGAGCATCAGCAGCAGGCACAGCAGCCGAAGGCCATTGATATTAACCTCTATAAATAATAAGAGATGGAAACAGTAAACGCATTGGGACGCCGCAAGAGTGCCGTAGCTCGCGTGTATGTGACCGACGGCAGCGGTAAGATTACCATCAATAAAAGAGATCTGACGGAGTACTTCCCCAGCCCTATCCTGCAGTTTGTGGTGAAGCAGCCTCTGACCACGGTGGACGCTGTGGAGAAGTATGACATCAAGGTGACGTTGTGCGGCGGTGGTTACACCGGCCAGAGCCAGGCTCTGCGTCTGGCCATTGCACGTGCTTTGGTCAAGATTAATGCCGACGACAAGGCCGCTCTGCGTGCAGAGGGCTTCATGACACGCGACAGCCGTGAGGTAGAGCGTAAGAAGCCGGGTCGTCCTAAGGCACGTCGCAGATTCCAGTTCAGTAAGCGTTAATGCCCGGACGGAATTAGTTTAGTATCTAAACCCGCGAGACGCCCATTTAATCGGGAGGACTTACTCGAGGGTTGATTCTATCCCCAAGGCCCTTTAAACAAGGGTGAGAATTAACAGGAAAGTAAACAAAACAACACAAATGACTATGTCAAGAGTAAATTTTGAAACCCTTTTGGAGGCAGGCTGCCACTTCGGCCACCTCAAGAGAAAGTGGAACCCCGCCATGGCTCCTTATATCTTCAAGGAGATGAACGGCATCCACATCATCGATCTTCACAAGACCGCCGTGATGGCCGACACTGCCGCCGAGGCAATGAAGCAGATCGCCAAGAGCGGCAAGAAGATTTTGTTTGTTGCTACTAAGAAGCAGGCCAAGAGCATCGTTGCCGAGAAGGCTACGAGCGTTGGCATGCCTTATGTTATCGAGCGTTGGCCCGGCGGCATGCTGACCAACTTCCCCACCATCCGCAAGGCTGTGAAGAAGATGGCCAACATCGACAAGCTGATGGCCGACGGCACCTATAGCAATCTCTCCAAGCGTGAGATTCTCCAGGTGAGCCGCCAGCGCGCCAAGCTGGAGAAGAACCTCGGTTCTATCGCCGACCTCAACCGTCTGCCCAGCGCCCTCTTCGTTGTGGACGTGCTCAAGGAGCAGATCGCCGTTAAGGAGGCCAACCGTCTGGGTATCCCCGTGTTCGCCATCGTGGACACCAACTCCAACCCCGACAACGTGGACTTCGTCATTCCCGCCAACGATGACGCCAGCAAGAGCATCGAGGTGATCCTCGACGTTTGCTGCAAGGCCATCCAGGAGGGCCTCGAGGAGCGCAAGGCAGAGAAGGTGGACGAGAAGCCCGCCAAGGAAGGCAAGAAGGCTGATGAGGCTCCCGCTGAGGAGGCCGCTGAAGCAGAACCCGAAAAGAAGGAGGAAGAAGCATGAACTTCACGATGACCGAAATCAAGAAGCTCCGCGAGATGACCGGAGCAGGCTTGGCTGACTGTAAGAAGGCCCTCACTGAGAGTGAGGATATGGACGCCGCTGTAACTTACCTCCGCAAGAAGGGTGCCGCCGTTGCTGCCAAGCGCAGCGACCGCGAGGCTGCCGAAGGTTGTGTGCTGGTGAAGAGCGAGAACGGTTTTGCCGCCATCATCGCCCTCAAGTGCGAGACCGACTTCGTGGCCAACAACGCCGACTTCGTGGCTCTGACTCAGGATATCCTCAACGCCGCCGTTGCCGCCAAGTGCAAGACCCTCGACGAGGTGAAGGCTCTGCCCATGGGCGAAGGCACCGTGCAGGACGCCGTGACCGCCCGCAGCGGCATCACCGGTGAGAAGATGGAGCTCGACGGCTACAGCTGCATCGAGAGCGACAACGTGGCTGTCTACAACCACATGAACCGCAACGGCCTCTGCGCCATGGTGGCTTTCAACAAGCCCGTCAGCGGCGAGTGCGGCAAGAACGTGGCCATGCAGATCGCCTCTTCTTCTCCCGTTGCTATTGACGAGAGCGGTGTGAGCGAGGAAGTGAAGCAGAACGAGTACAACGTGGCTGTTGAGAAGACCAAGGAAGAGCAGGTGAAGAAAGCCGTTGAGGTTGCCCTCAAGAAGGCCGGCATCAACCCCGCTCACGTGGATTCCGAGGACCATATGGAGTCCAATATGGCCAAGGGTTGGATCACTGCCGAGGACGTTGAGAAGGCCAAGAAGATCATCGCCGAGACCAGCGCAGAGAAGGCAGCCAACCTGCCCGCTGCCATGGTGGAGAACATCGCCAAGGGCCGTGTTAACAAGTTCCTCAAGGAGAACTGCCTCCTCTCTCAGGAGTACATCTGGGACAAGGCTATGACCGTGGCTCAGTATCTCCAGAGCGTGGACAAGGAGCTCAAGGTGACCGCCATGAGCCGCTTCACTCTGAAGGCTGAATAAATCAGTAAATCAATAAGCGTAACGGCCCCTCCCTGCAAAGGGGAGGGGCTTTTTCTTTTCCTTCTTTTCTTATGAAGATATTCGGCATCGGTATGAACTACCTGGAGCACACGCGAGAGCTCGACGGACGGGCCTATGTGCCCGACGACCCGGTGGTGTTCACCAAAACCGACAGCGCGCTGCTCACCGGCGGCAAACCCTTCTTTCTGCCTGACTACACGCAGCGTTGCGAATACGAGACGGAACTCGTGGTGCGCATCTCCCACATGGGGCGCAGCATTCCCGAGCGCTTCGCCCGCCGCTACTACGACGAGGTGACGGTGGGCATCGACTTCACAGCGCGCGACCTTCAGGAGCGCCTTCGCCGCGAGGGTAAGCCCTGGGACCTGTGCAAGGGCTTCGACGGTAGCGCCGTGGTGGGCGACTTCGTGCCTTTGACGGGCGATGTGCAGGATCTGCATTTCCGCCTGGAGAAAAACGGCGTGACCGTGCAGGAGGGCTGGACGGGCGACATGATTTACTCTGTTGACCGTCTTATCAGCTTTATTTCCAGTTACTTCACGCTGAAGACAGGCGACCTTATCTTCACCGGCACGCCCGTCGGTGTTGGCCCCGTGCAGATTGATGACCATCTGGAAGGTTTTCTCGAGGGCAATAAAATCCTCTCGTTCAACGTTAAGTGAGAAGGTACACTATGCCACTGTAGGATGCAACGCCGTGCGACGATAGTCTTGCTCTTTTGTCTGAGCCTTTTGGCCCGGGCTGCAGGCGACGCCTCGTTCGTGACGCTTGACTGGGCGGAAATCGGGCTGGACACCGTAGCGCCGGAGTATCGGCACACCGAGGTGCTGGAGGAGGGTGGTGTCTGGCAGGTGCGTGCGGAGTATCCAGAGTTCGAGCCGCTCTCTGAAGCGGAGTCGCGCCTCGTGGCGCCTTATGCCGACCTCATCGGCGAGGATATCCGCATGGAGTGCGAGGTCTATGAGGTGCGCGGCCAGTGGCGCATCACCTATCACTGTCTGCCTCTGGTCTATCGCGACGGCCTTTATCAGCGGTTGCTCAGCGCCCGTTTCTCTCTGAGCCGTGTGGCGCAGGCTCGTACGGCAGCAGCGACTTCGGCCACGGAGCGTTATGCTTCGCGCAGTGCGATGGCCTCCGGCCGCTGGGTAAAGATCACTCTTACGGAAGACGGCATGTATCGCCTCACTCCGTCATTCATCCAAAAGGCTGGTTTCACCGACATTTCCCGCGTTCGTCTTTACGGCTACGGCGGCCATCTCCAGAGCACTTCGCTCAACGCCGACGCCGACATGGACGACCTTCCCGAGATACCGCTCTATCAGGCCTCCGACGGCAGTCTGCTCTTCTGGGGCAACGGCCTGGTGTCGTGGAGCGGCACGAAGCGCGTGCTCAACACTTACGCCCGCGAAGCTTGCTACTTCCTGAGCGATGTGGCGCCCGACGGCGGCGCGGGTGCAGCCAAGCGTATTGCTACTGTAGAGGCCGGTTCTTCGCCGACGTCCACCGTCACTTCTGCGATGCGCCACCAGCTCATCGAGCGCGACGAGTATGCCATGTATCATGTGGGTAACCGCCTCGTTGCGGCCGACAACTTCTCCGACGGCGCCGAGCGTTCCTACACCTTCTCCGGCGTCAACGCCTCTGGTACGGTGCAGTTGACTTATTCCTTTGCCTCGGCCGGATTGACCAACACCAACACGCTCACCTGGAGCGTCAACGGCGGCGCCTCGCGCACGGTCTCCATCCGCGCCTCCGACACCGAATATCAGCACGCCGTGTGGCGCGAAGCCACCACCGACGTCACTTCGCTCTCCACCGGCACCGGCTCGTGGACGGTTAAGATGCACAGCCGTGCGGGCGTCGAGGCCCATCTCGACTATCTGGCCTTGCACTATACGTCTCCTCTTTCTTTGGAGAAAGGCTTCACCTTCTTCACGGCCTCTTCGGCCAATGTGCGCTATTCGGGTTTCTCGGGCGCCTCCAAGCTCAGGGTGATGCGCCTGGCCAAACGTAGCGTTGCGCCCGCTCTGGTGCCGACTGAAGGGACGGCTGTCACAGTGCCTTCTGGCGGTTTCGACTATGTGGCCTTCGACGCCGCCTACGCCTTCCCCGAGCCGACGCTTGCGGGCGAGGTGTCCAATCAGAACCTGCACGGCTGGTCCACGGCGGACATGCTCATCATCCTGCCCGAGAACTGTAGCTATGTCTCTGAGGCCGAACGCCTTGCGGCGGCCCATCGTCAGTACGACGGCCTCACGGTCTCCATTGCCTGGCTGCCTCAGATCTACAACGAGTTCTCCAGTGGCACCCCCGACGCTACGGCGCTCCGCCGCTTCGCCAAGATGCTCTACGATCGGGGTGCAGAGAGCAGTCATCGCCTGAAATACCTTCTGCTGATGGCCGATGGTGCTTGGGACAACCGCATGCTCTCCCAGGCCTGGACCTCTTTCGACCGCAGCCTCTACCTGCCTGCCGTCGAGAGCGACGAGTCGGGCCACGCCGTCAGCAGCTATGTATGCGACGACTACTACGGCATGGTGGGCGACTACACCGCTTCGTCCGTCACCTCACTGCCCATCAGCGTAGCGGTCGGGCGCTTCCCCGTGACAACGGCCGCTCAGGCTAAGATTATGGTGGACAAGAGCGTGCGCCACATCTCTCGCGCCAATGCCGGCGACTGGAAGAATGTTGCCGTTTTCATCGGCGACGACGACGCCAAGGCCTCCGACTATGCGGCCGAGATGAAGGGCCGGTGACGAAGGTGATGTTCGACGCCTTCATTCGCTCCACCGGCATCAGTGGCAACACCTATCCCGAGGTGGCCAAGCTCATCGAGCGCTACGAGACGAACGGCGCCCTCTTGATGAACTACACGGGTCACGGCAACGCCCGCACGCTCTCCCACGAGAGTGTCGTCACCCTTCAGGACGTCAAGGCCTGGAAGGGTGACAATCTGCCTCTGTGGATTACCGCTGCCTGCGATGTGGCTCCCTGGGACGGACAGGAGGAGAACATCGGCGAGGCCGCCGTGCTGAACGCTCAGGGCGGTGCTGTTGCTTTCATCGGTACGCCGCGCACCGTCTATTCTACGCCCAACCACCGCCTCAACACCGCCTTCACGCGCTATCTCTTCGATGTGGGTGCCGATGGACGTCGTAATTCCGGCGGCTGGGCTCTGGCCGAGGCGAAGAACGACTACAAGAGTGTCAACTCCATCAACTACTCCTATTTGGGCGATCCCGCACTCGTCTTCGGCGCACCGCTCCAGCGTGTGGTGCTGGAGACCGTCAACGGTCAGGCACCTTCGTCCGAGGTGCAGGTCAAGTCGAGTAGCCGCGTGACGCTGAAGGGCCACATCGAGGATGCTTCGGGCAACAAAATGAGCGGTTTCAACGGACAAATTACCGCAACGCTCTTCGATGCCATGCAGACGGTCACCGGCCTGCGCAACATCACCTCCTCGCCCTACACCTATAAGTATCGCGACTACAACACGGTGCTCTCGCGCCGCACGGCAGCCGTCAAGGGCGGCGATTGGAAGGTCGAGATGATCACCCCCAAAGACATCCTCTTCGCCGACTCCTCGGGCCGCCTGGTCTTCTACGCCCTCAATGAGGAGAAGACGGTGGAGGCTTCCGGCGCCAGCACCGACTTCACCGTGGGCGGCGTGGGCAACGATTTCGACAACCTTACCGATGGCCCCGACCTCTTCGTCTATCTCAACACGGAGGACTTCCGCGACGGCGGCACCGTCAACGCCACGCCTTACTTCTACGCCCATCTCTCCGACACGGTGGACATTGCCTATCTGGGTAACAGTGTGGGGCATAATCTGCGCCTGACCGTCGACAACGACCCGCTGCAGTCCTACATCCTCGACGACTGGTTCACGCCCGACGGCGACGACTTTACTCACGGCACGGTGGCCTACAACCTCCCCCCTCAGGCCAACGGCGAGCACACGCTGGTCTTCGAGGCCTGGAACAATCAGAACCTCTATTCGCGCCGCTCCCTGCGCTACGTCGTGGACAACGAGCTGCAGCCCGACCCACTCAAGATTGTGGTGAGCCCCAATCCGGCCTCCACGGTGGCGAACATTATCATCAACCACCGCTTCCCGGGCTCCGAGACCTACTACGAGGTGCGCATCTTCGACCTCACAGGCCACCTTGTGTGGATGCGGGCGGAGACGGCGACGGCCGACGGCCGGGGCTCTCATGTTGTCTCCTGGGATCTCACGGGCGCTGCGGGCGGCGGCACCACGTCGGGCATCTATCCTCTGCGCGTCACGGTGCGCAGCGGTGAGGGCGAAGAGGTCAGTGAAGGACAAAAAATCATCGTCCTGAAAAATAAATAAGCCTCCCTTCGCGTTATAGTGGTGATATGAACAGGTATATTCTCCTCATAGCGGCCTTCCTTGCAGCCTCTGCGCTGCATGCACAGGATGACCCCAACCAGCGCTTCAATCCCGAGACCTACGGCGTGACGAGCCTTTCGATAGCGCCCGATGCGCGTGCCGGCTCCATGGGCGACATGGGTGTGGCCACCGAGGCCGACATCAATTCGCAGCACTGGAATGCGGCGAAGTATCCTTTTAACATCGCGCGCGCCGGTGTGGCTGCCAGCTACACGCCCTGGTTGCGCAAGATTGTCTCCGACATCAATCTGGCTAACGTCTCCGGCTTCTACCGCATCGGCGACTACAGCGCCGTCTCCGGCTCCTTCACCTATTTCTCTCTGGGTGAGGTCACTGTGACCGAGGGCGACTACACCATCAAGCCCTACGAGATGGCCTTCGATGTGGCCTACAGCCGTATGCTCACACGCTGCCTTTCGATGGGCGTCACGCTGCGCTACATCCGCTCCGACATGTCCAACAACTACCGCGACGGCAGCTCTGCGGGCAATGCTTTCGGCGCCGACATCACGTTCTACCGCGAGGGCTACCTCATGATGGGCAGCCGCGAGTGCCGTCTGGCCTGGGGTATCGCTCTGACCAACATCGGCACGAAGATCAACTACGGCGGCACCACCAACTCCGAGTTTCTCCCCACCACGCTGCGTCTGGGCATCAACTACCTTGTGCCCTTCAACCAGTACAACAAGCTCTCTTTCGGCGTCGAAGCCTATAAGATATGTATTCCCACTTTCCCCTACGAGGTGCCTGAGGGCGACCCGCGTTCCCTCTCGCAGTATCAGCAGGAGGAGTTCTACGACGTATCGTCCATTGCCGGCATCTTCAAGAGTTTTGCCGATGCTCCGGGCGGCTTCAAGGAGGAGATGCAGGAGATTCGCTGGTGTTTGGGCATGGAGTACACCTACAACGACCGCTTCATGCTGCGTTTCGGCTACCACCACGAGAATCAGCATAAGGGCAACCGTCAGTATCTCACCGTCGGTGCGGGCTTCCACATGAGCGTCTTCACCGTCGATGCGGCCTACGTCTTCGCCACTTCGCAGACCAATCCCCTCGACCAGACGATGCGCTTCACGCTGGGCTTCGACCTCGACGGCATGAAGGACCTCTTCGGTCGCAAATCCTCCCGCAGAAGATGATTCGTGTAGGCTATGGCTACGATGTCCACCGCTTGGTGGAGGGCCGCGCGCTCTGGTTGGGCGGCGTGCGCATCGAGCACACCCTGGGCCTCTTGGGTCATTCGGACGCCGATGTGTTGATCCACGCCGTCTGCGACGCCTTGCTCGGTGCGGCCGGTATGCGTGACATCGGCTACCATTTTCCCGACACGGCGGGCGAGTATGAGGGTATCGACAGCAAGATTCTCCTGGAGAAGACCGTTGCGCTCATCGCTTCGAAGGGCTGGCGTGTGGGCAACATCGACGCCACTGTAGCGGCGCAGCGCCCCAAGCTCTCGCCGCACATCCCCGCCATGCAGCAGACCTTGGCCCGTGTGATGGGGGTGGAGGAGGACTGTGTGAGCGTCAAGGCCACCACGACGGAGCGCCTCGGCTTCGAGGGTCGCGAGGAAGGTATCAGCGCCTCGTGTGTCTGCCTCATCGAGCGCGACTGATTGCGGAATCACGTATTTACGGATTTACGGAATCACGGATTTTTATTAGGAATTGACGCAGGTCAAGAAAACCGGTATATTTTAGGGAAAAACCGCTGCAGGTCTTGCAGGTATGGAAAAAAGCCGTACCTTTGCACCGTGTTTTTCATGGTATTAGATTTAAGGTTAGTTAAAAAGATTGGTTGTCGTGAGACAACCTTCTTTTTTTATGTATAATAACCGCTAATCCAACCTTCATCGGGAGAGGAAATCCCGGATGAGGGCGAGGGTGTCGGCTTCGGCCTTCTCCAGATCGTCGTTGACCACCACGCGGTCGAAGCGGGGCGCATAGGTCATCTCCTCTTCGGCGCGGGCCAGGCGCATCTCTATCTTTTCGGGCGTCTCCGTGCCGCGACCTTCAAGGCGTCGGCGCAGCTCCTCCAGCGAAGGCGGCTGGACGAAAAGGCTCAGGGCTTCATCGCCGAACTGGCGCTTGATGTTCACGCCGCCCTTCACGTCAATGTCGAAGAGCACGTTGATGCCCTGCTCCAGTTTCTCCTCCACCTGGCTGCGCAGCGTGCCGTAGAAATGGCCGCCGTAAACCTCCTCGTATTCCAAAAAGTCGCCGGCCTCGATGTGGGCGCGGAACTGCTCGGGGGTGAGGAAGAAATAGTCCACGCCGTGCTGCTCGCCCGGACGGGGCTGACGGCTGGCGGCGCTCACGCTGAAGGCCAGGCGCAGCTCGGGATGCTCCTGCATGAGCCAGTGGACGATGGTGCTCTTGCCGCTGCCTGAAGGCGCGCTGAAGATGATGCATTTTCCTTTCATGGGGCGTAGGGTTTTTTAGAGTACGTTGAGCACCTGCTCCTTGATTTGCTCGAGCTCGTCCTTCATGCCCACCACGATGAGCTGCATCTCGGCCTGGTTTGACTTGCTGCCCGTGGTGTTGATCTCGCGACCCATCTCCTGAGCGATGAAACCGAGCTTTTTGCCCTGTCCGGCTTCGCCCTCGAGCGTCTCGCGGAAGTAGTTGAGGTGGTAGTTGAGGTGGTTGGTCAGGCGCTGTTTCTCCTCGGAGATGTCGAGCTTCTCGATGTAGAAAATCATCTCCTGCTCCAGGCGGTTCTGGTCGTACTGCGCCTCGGGGATGGCCTCCAAAGCCTCCAGCATGCGGCTGCGGATGCGCTCCTTGCGGCCCTTCTCGAAAGGCTCTATCTCTGCGAGCAGACGCTCGATGTTGTCCACTTTCTCGCGGAACTTGCGCTCCAGGGCCTCGCCCTCCTGGCGGCGGAAAGCCGTCAGCTGCTCCAAGGCGCCGCGAACGGCTTCGAGGGCGGCCTGCCATTCCTCTTCGCTCAGGGCGTCCTCCGTGTGGCGTGTCATCACCTCGGGCATACGCAGCAGCGCGGCGCCGATGTCGTGGGGGGCGGGGATGCCGTCCTGCTCCGCTTCCAGCATCTGACGCAGATACTCTTTCATCAGCGGCACGTTGAGCACCGAGCCTTCACTGACGCTTTCCTGCTCGAACCACAGAGCGCACTCCACCTTGCCGCGCACAAGGGCGCCGCCGACGAGGGTGCGCACCTCCATCTCGCGCTCGCGGTAGAGCGGGGCCACTCGGGTGGTCAGGTCGAGGGCTTTGGAGTTGAGCGACTTGATTTCGCAGGTGATTTTTTTGTTCAAAAAATGTACGGACGTTTTGCCGTAGCCGGTCATCGAGAGTATCATGCTTGCGTGTGTTTTGGGACAAAGTTACGAAAAAAAAGTCACATAGTCCGAGAAATCTTTCGGAAGAAAAGGGATAATCGTGATTAATTTCGTAATTTTGTGCCCGAATAAGTGTATTAGTATCACATTGGCAACCATTCTACATATTGAAACAAGCGCCCGCACATGCAGCGTGGCGTTGAGTCAGGACGGCGCTCTGCTCTTTCATCAGGAAGACCGCGAAGGGCCCAATCACGCCGTGCTCTGCGGTGTATTTTGCCAGGAGGCGCTCTCCTTTGCCGAGAGCCACGCCATCCCTCTGGACGCCGTTGCCGTGAGCCAGGGGCCCGGCAGCTATACGGGGCTGCGCATCGGCGTGTCGATGGCCAAAGGCATCGCCTACGGCAGAGGGGTGCCCCTCATCGCCGTGCCGACGCTCGAATTGCTCTGCGTGCCCCTTTTGCTGCGCGAGGCGGTGGAGGAGGGGAGTCTCCTGCTGCCCATGATCGACGCCAGACGCATGGAGGTCTATTCGGCGGTCTACGACCGTGCACTCCGCCAGGTGCGTCCCGTCACGGCGGAGATCATCGGAGAGGGTGCTTTCGAAGAAGAGCTCGCCAAGGGGCCCGTATGGTTCCTGGGCGACGGCGCCGACAAGTGCCGGGAGGTGATCAAGAGCCCCAATGCGCACTTTGTGGCCGATCAGGTGCCTCTGGCCAAAAACATGCTGCCGCTGGCCGAAAGGGCCTTCCTCAGAGGCGAGTTTCAGGACACCGCCTACTTCGAGCCCTTCTACCTCAAGGAATTCGTTGCCCTAAAATCGAAAAAACTTTTGTGATGGAAAGACAAATGCAATACAACACCGAGCGTCCCAAGCTCATCCTGCCCGAATACGGCCGCGCCGTGCACGAGGCTGTGGCCTACTGTCTCAGCCTGGAAGACCGCGCCGAGCGTCAGGCCTGTGCCGAAAACATCGTGCGCATCATGGCCTCCGTGGTGCAGGAGCGCTTCACTCAGGAAGACGTGCGCCGCAAGCTGTGGAACCATCTGGCCGAGATGTCGGGCTATCAGCTCGATGTGGACTATCCCGTGGAGATCGACCCCCAAAAGGAAGACTTCCGTCCGCAGCCGATGAGCTATCCCATGAAGAGCATCCGCCGCCGTCAGTTCGGCTATCTGCTGGAGCAGGCTGTGGCCTACGTGAACTCCCTGCCCCGCGACGAGCGCCGCGAAGCTCTTTCGCGTCAGGTGGACGAGCTCATCAACGCTGCCGTCAACCAGCCGCAGCAGCAGGAGACTTCATCGCGTCGCAAAAAGCGTTAACACTGAAAGCAAAGCCCGGACCTCATGAGTGCATTCATCATCGAAGGCGGTCATCCGCTCAAAGGCGACATCACACCCCAGGGTGCGAAAAACGAAGCCCTGCAGGTGCTCTGCGCCACGCTGCTCACCTCGGAGCCCGTGCGCATCAGCAACATCCCCGACATCGCCGACGTTGCCAACCAGATACGTCTCCTGGAGGACATCGGCGTGAAGGTGACGCGTCATTCGCGCAGCGAGATGACCTTTCAGGCCGATGCGCTCAATCCGGAATACCTCGAGAGCGACGAGTTCCTCTCGCGCTCAGCCCGGCTCAGGGGCAGCGTGATGTTTCTCGGGCCGCTGCTGGCGCGCTACGGTCACGCGATGACCTCGAAGCCCGGCGGCGACCAGATCGGAAGACGCCGTCTGGACACCCACTTCCTGGGTTTCAAGAAGTTGGGTGCCGACTTTATCTACGACCGGGTGCGCGGCACCTTCGACATCCGGGCCGACAAGGGTCTCAAGGGTGCCTGGATGCTGCTCGACGAGGCTTCCGTCACCGGCACGGCCAACATCATCATGGCCGCCGTGCTGGTCAAGGGCGAGACGACCATCTACAACGCCGCCTGTGAGCCCTACATCCAGCAGCTCTGCCGTCTGCTCAACGCCATGGGCGCCGACATCAGCGGCATCGCCTCCAACCTGCTCACCATACGCGGCGTGGAGCGTCTGCACGGCGCCGGGCACCTCATCCTGCCCGACATGATCGAGGTGGGTTCGTTCATCGGCATGGCCGCCATGTGCGGCGAAGGCGTCCGCATCCGCAACGTGCGCTACGACCAGCTCGGCATCATCCCCGACACCTTCCGCCGTCTGGGCATCGAGGTGCTGCAGGAGGACGACGACATCGTCGTGCCACGCCAGGATCACTACGAGATAGACTCCTTCATCGACGGCTCGTTCATGACGCTGGCCGATGCGCCCTGGCCGGGACTCACGCCCGACCTGCTGAGCGTGCTCCTCGTGGTGAGCACTCAGGCCAAGGGATCGGTGCTCATCCACCAGAAGATGTTCGAATCGCGCCTGTTCTTCGTGGACAAGCTCATCGACATGGGCGCGCAGATCATCCTCTGCGACCCGCACCGGGCCGTCGTTGTGGGTCACGACAAGCAGCTTCCCCTGCACGGCGGACGCATGACCTCGCCCGACATCCGTGCGGGCATCGCCCTGCTCATCGCCGCCATGTCGGCCAAGGGCACTTCGCGCATCGACAACATCGGCCAGATCGACCGGGGCTATCAGGACATAGAGCAGAGACTCTCGGCGCTGGGAGCCGTGATACGACGTGAGGAGTAAAGGTTAGAGGTTAGAGGTTAGAGGTTAAAGAGTTCAAGAAGTTCAAGAAGTTCAAGGGTTCAAGAAGTTCAAGAGTTTCAGGTTTCAGGAGCCTAATTCTCAATTGTCAATTGTCAATTATCAATTCTCAATTCTCAGTGATAACAGAGCAAGACGTATATAAGATAGGCCAGATCACCCGCACGCACGGCGTGAAGGGCGAAGTCTCGTGCACGTTCACCGACGATGTGTGGGACCGCGCCGACGCCGACTACGTCTTCCTTCTCATCGACGGCTGCTTCATCCCCTTCTTTTTCGAGGAGTGGCGCTTCCGCAGCGACACGGTGTGCCTCTTCAAGTTTCGCGACATCGACAGCGTGGAGCGGGCCGAAGAGCTGTGCGGCTGTGAAGTGTGGTTCCCCAAAGAGCTCACCCCCGAGGAGGCGGACGGGCAGGCCTTCTCCGAAGTCTCTCCGCAGCGCTTCACGGGCTACACGCTGGAGGCCGACGGGGTGGAAGTGGGCCGCATCGCCCGCGTGGACACCGCCACCGTCAACACCCTCTTCGAGTTGGAAGACGGCCGGCTGATTCCGGCGGCGGAGCCCTTCATTCAGGACATCGACACTCTGGCGCGCCGCATCCGCATGACGCTGCCCGAAGGCCTGCTCGACACATAAGAAACGATCAACGATATGGACAACGAGAATAAGAAAAAGATATGTATCCTGGGCAGCACCGGCAGCATCGGCACTCAGGCGCTGGAGGTCATCGGGGCCCATCCCGACCTGTTTGAGGCCTACGTGCTCACCGCCGGACGCAACGCAGATCTGCTCATCCGTCAGGCGCGCCGCTTTCAGCCCGCTGCGGTGGTGATTGCCGACGAGACGAAATACGCCGAAGTGCGGGAGGCGCTCGCCGATCTGCCCGTGCAGGTGTACTGCGGCGAAGAGGCCCTCTGCCAGGTGTGCCAGATGGAGCCCGTCGATGTGGTGCTCACGGCGCTGGTGGGATTTGCCGGTCTCAGGCCCACCGTGGCTGCCATCAAGGCCCGCAAGACCATCGCTCTGGCCAACAAGGAGACGCTCGTCGTGGCCGGAGAGCTGGTGACGCGTCTCTGTCTGGAAAACCGCGTGGCCGTCCTGCCGGTGGATTCGGAGCATTCGGCCATCTTCCAGAGCCTCATGGGCGAGGAGGACAACGCCATAGAGAAGATCATCCTCACGGCCTCGGGCGGCCCCTTCCGCACCTTCTCTCCCGAGCAGATGCAGACGGTGACGGCGGCTCAGGCGCTGCGTCATCCCAACTGGGACATGGGCGCCAAGATCACCATCGACTCGGCTTCGATGATGAACAAAGGCTTCGAAGTCATCGAGGCCCGCTGGCTCTTCGACGTTGAGCCCGAGCGCATCCAGGTGGTGGTGCATCCGCAGAGCATCCTGCACAGCGCCGTGGAGTTTGAAGACGGCGCCGTGGTCGGTCAGATGGGCATGCCCGACATGAAGATCCCCATCCAGCTGGCCCTCTCGTATCCCAAGCGCCTCAAGAGCGACTTCCCCCGTGTGGACTGGTACCGCCTCGGGCAGATGACCTTCGAGGAGCCCGACCTCAAGCGCTTCCCCTGTCTGGCGCAGGCCTACCGCGCCATCGCCATGGGCGGAGGAGCGCCCTGTGTGCTCAACGCCGCCAACGAGGTGGTCAACCTCGCCTTCCGCGAAGGCCGCTGCCGTTTCCTGCAGATGGCCGACGTCATCAGTGAGTGTCTCTCGCGCATGCCGCGCCTCGACGCTCCCACGCTGGAGGACTATCTGGCCCTCGACCGTGACACCCGTCAACTAGCAACATCCCTTCTATGACCGTACTCATCAAAGCCGCGCAGCTCATCCTTTCGCTGAGCCTTCTCATCGTCCTCCACGAGGGCGGACACTTCGCCTTCTCCAAGCTCTTCGGGGTGAGGGTGGAGAAGTTCTATATGTTTTTCGACTACCGCTTCCGCCTGTTCTCCACGCGCATGAAGTGGTTCACCCGCCTCTTTCCCCGATTCAAGGACAACGAGACGGACTACGGCATCGGCTGGATTCCCCTGGGCGGCTACGTCAAGATTGCCGGCATGGTCGACGAGTCGATGGACACCGAGCAACTCAAGCAGCCGGCGCAGGCCGACGAGTTTCGCAGCAAGAGCATCCCGCAGCGCTTCTTCATCATGGCGGGCGGCGTGATGATGAACCTCATCACGGCCTTCGTCATCTACAGCGCCATCATGTTCTCCTGGGGCGAAGACTATCTGCCGGTGGAGAACATCAGGGACGGCTTCGAGTATAACGAGCAGGCGCATGCCGCCGGCTTCCGCGACGGTGACCTCCCCGTGGCCATCGACGGCGAGCCTCTCTTGGAGTGGCAGACCTCCGTCTTGCGCGACATCTCCACCGCCACCACCGTCACCGTGCGCCGCGAGGGCCGGGAGGTGACGCTCACGATGCCCATCCTGCCCGAGGAGTGGATTGCCCATCGCGACTACACGCTCCTCAGCTGCATCCCCGCCGGCATCCGCTACGGATGGGACACGCTGACGGGTTATGTCTCCGACCTGCGCTATGTCTTCTCCCGAGAGGGGGCTCAGAGCGTGGGCTCGTTCATCACTATCGGCAGCATCTTCCCCGATGCGTGGAACTGGCTGCGCTTCTGGAACATCACCGCCTTCCTCTCCATCATCCTGGCCGTGATGAACATCCTCCCCATCCCCGGTCTCGACGGCGGCCACATCATGCTGCTCTTCTACGAGGGCCTCACGGGGCATGAGCCCTCGGAGACGGCCATGCTGTGGATCGAGCGCATCGGCCTGGGCTTCATCATCGCCCTGATGTGTCTGGCCTTCGGCAACGACATTGTCCGATTTATTTTCCCTCTGTTCTCATGAGACATCTGATCTGTTTTCTCTTGCTTGCAGCATTGCTGACGCTCTCGGGATGTTTCCGGGAACGGAGTGAGGCCTACGACTATCTCGACAAGGCCCGCAACGCGATGGCCCTGCGCCGCTACGACGTGGCGCGCGACACCATCTTTGCCATGCGCCGCCGTTTCCCCGAAGCCATCGATGCGCGCCGTCAGGGCATCCTCGTGCTCGACAGCGTCGAGTTGCAGGCCGCCACGGACTCGCTCAACGCCCTGCGCAAAGTGCCCCAGGGCATGACGGCGGACGAGGAGCGCGCCCACAACGAGGAGTTCAAGCGCCTCGACATGAAGGTGAAGTTCTTTCAGCGCAAACTTTCGGAGGATCTGACCAAGTGATTCGCCTCTCCGACTATAGCGACGGCACGCTGTGCGGCGACTTGCTGCGCGAGGAGCATCGTCCCCTCTTCGAGGCCATAGGCCGTGCTGCCGACGGGCTGGGGGTGGACTGCTACGTCGTGGGCGGCTACGTGCGCGACCTCTTCCTGGAGCGCCCCTCCAAGGACATCGACGTCGTGGTGGTGGGCAGCGGCATCGAAGTGGCCAAAGCCCTCAAGAAAAGTCTCGGTCGAGGCGCCACGCTCTCCGTCTTCCGCAACTTCGGCACGGCGCAGGTCAAATGGCGCCACGCCGGTGAGGAGACCGAGGTGGAGTTTGTCGGCGC
>ONSH01000053.1 GCA_900320435.1 uncultured Prevotellaceae bacterium | reverse complement strand
CACCGAGAAGTTTTTGTTGGCAATCTGCACTTTTCGGAAGGCCAATCCTTCACCGATAATGCCGGTCAGGCCGAGAATAAGAGGAAGAACGCACAGGACGGAGACAACAGCGAGAATCCACTTGTTCTCCTTTTTCTGGACGCTTCTCTTTCCTCCGGACTTCTTCCCGGGGGCAAAGGATTTCGGCGTCAGGAATATGGCAATAACGCCGGCCAGGCATGCCGCCAATACGGACAGGCCGATGCGGGACACCAGGTAGCTCATCGGTTCGCTGGACGACATCTCGCCGGGTTCGCTCATGTAGGCAAAGATGGAGGCGTCCAGTTTGAACTTCCAATGCTCGTACATGATGAAATCGGCGCAGGTGATGCAGAGGCCCAGGAAGATGGCGAGCCAAAGATACGGACCCAAGATGCGACGCATCGCCAGTCGCGGCCACAGGCAAGACAGAAGGGTCAGCACGACGGGCACTAAAATGACGGCGGAGGCAATCACCGCATCCATCGGCAGTCCGAGCAGCTCTGTCTTGATGACGTCTTTGACGGTAAAGAACGCCAGACTTCTGTTATAATAGAGGAAAGCCAGACGTCCGATGACGGCTGTCATCAGCAGATAGCAGAAGAGCGTGATAAGATAAGTTGTCCGTTTCATTTTCTTCCAAAGTCTGCGGGGATTTCGCCCCATTCTTCCGTAGGCCATTTCAACACCTGATTGGTTTGAGGGTGGCCTCTCAGCCAGGCTTCGGCCCGGGCCACCATGTCTAGAGCCTGTGCCGTTTCATCCGTGCGCTCCAGTGTGGTTTTCGCCTTGCGGTTGCGCACCCAGGCCATACCGCTCACGGAGTCGGAATAGACGGGCATCTTCAGTCCCTTTTGCTGCAGCAGGGCCAAGGCGTGTACGATGGCCAGAAATTCGCCGATATTATTGGTGCCTTTGATGGGCCCGAAATGGAACACGATGCGCCCAGAAGGCAGGTGCACACCTCGGTATTCCATTTTTCCGGGATTGCCGCTGCATGCAGCGTCAACGCAGAGGGCTTCTTTGATGTCCGACGGGCTCATCTCGCTATTCTTTTTATCGGTTTACATTCTTTCGGGCATTTCGATGCCGAGTAGCGACATGCCGTTCTTGAGGTTTTGTGCAACGGCCTTGGAGAGCTCTATGCGCAGGGCTCTGTTGGCGGCGTTCTCTTCGTGCAGGATGCTGTAGTCGTGGTAGAACTGGTTGAACTCTTTGGCCAACTCGTAGCAGTAGGTGGCAATGCACGAAGGATTGTAGTCGCCGGCAGCCTGCTCGATCACGGCGGGCAGATCGCCCAGATGCTGGATGAGCTCCGTCTCCTTGGTCGACAGCGTGGCCTGCGAAAGATCGGCCGCAGAGAGTCCTTCCGACTTACGCATGATGGAGCGGATGCGGGCGTAGGTGTATTGGATGAACGGGCCGGTGTTGCCGTTGAAGTCGATGCTTTCTTCGGGATTGAAGAGCATGTTCTTGCGTGCGTCCACCTTCAGGATGAAGTATTTCAGCGCACCGAGTCCGACGATGCGTGCGATCTCCTGCGCCTCCTCTTCGGTGAGGCCTTCCAGGCGGTTCACCTTATCGGCCGACATTTCCCTGGCGCCTTTAATCATGGCTTCGATCAAATCGTCGGCATCCACCACGGTGCCTTCGCGGGATTTCATCTTGCCGTTGGGCAACTCGACCATGCCGTAGGAGAAGTGTACCAGATTCTTGCCCCATTTGAAGCCGAGCTTGTCCAGTAGGATGCTGAGCACCTGGAAGTGGTAGTTCTGCTCGTTGCCCACCACATAGATCATCTGGTCGATGGGGTAGTCCTGGAAACGCAGTTTGGCCGTGCCGATATCCTGAGTCATATACACGGATGTGCCGTCGGAGCGGAGCAGCAGCTTCTCGTCCAATCCCTCTTTCGTGAGATTGGCCCAAACGGAACCGTCTTCTCTGCGATAGAAGAGGCCTTTAGCCAAACCTTCTTCCACCTTCTCTTTGCCTTCGAGGTAGGTCTGGCTTTCGTAGTAGATTTTGTCGAAGGAGACACCCAAAGCTTTGTAAGTCTCGTCGAAGCCGGCATACACCCATTCGTTCATCTTCTTCCAGAGTGCACGCACTTCGGGGTCGTTCTGCTCCCATTTCACCAGCATCTCGTGGGCCTCTTTGATGAGGGGCGCCTCCTGCTTGGCCGTTTCTTCGTCCATGCCCTGACTCATGAGCTGCTTCACCTCTTCGCGGTAGTGCTTGTCAAAGGCCACATAATAGTCTCCGATGAGGTGGTCGCCTTTTTTGCCGGAGCTTTCGGGCGTCTCGCCGTTGCCCCATTTGAGCCAGGCGAGCATCGACTTGCAGATGTGAATGCCTCGGTCGTTGACGATGTTGGTCTTCACCACGCGGCGTCCGGCTGCCGTCATCACCTGTGCCAGCGCCCAACCCAGGAGGTTGTTGCGCACGTGGCCCAAGTGCAGGGGCTTGTTGGTGTTGGGCGAAGAGTATTCGATCATCACCAGGGGCGCGTCGTCGGTGACGGGTTTGAAGCCGTAGCGGCTGTCCTTGCTGATGTCTTCCAGAAATGCGATCCATGCGGCGGGAGCCACGGAGAGGTTGAGGAATCCTTTAACCACGTTGTAGCCGCTCACGAGCGCGGCGCAGTTTTCTTTGAGCCAGGAGCCGATTTCCTCACCCACTTGCTCGGGTGCTTTGCGTGCGGCTTTGACGAAAGGAAAGACCACCAGGGTCAGCTGTCCTTCAAATTCAGGACGAGTCTCCTGAAGTTGAACCATTTTCTCTGAGGCCTCCACATTGTAGAGGGCCTGCACGGCAGCCTTGGCGGCATTTTTGATTTGTTCTTGTATGATCATGTTGGTTTAATTATTGCTGACATAAACGCCGGTGCCGTTGAAGCCTACGGCATATCGGTAGAGTGTGTGGCCGCCCTGTTCGGAAGTCACGATACCCTGACTGTTGAGGTCGTAAATCCGCTGGCAGGCGGCACAGGTGGCCTGTCCGTCTTTGAGGCTGACCTGTTTGGTGATGTGGCTGTTGGTGTAACAGTTGGGACAAATGCCGTCGAAGCATATGACGGTGGGTATGTCTGCTCCCATTTCGGCGAGATTGGGGAGGCCGATAATCAGGGATCCACCGATGCCCAACACGGTGCTGGTGTAGTTTTGTATGGCGGTCGGGTTGATCCAATCGGGATCGTTGCCGTGGTTGTCCCGCACGCGGAAGCGTTGTTGCGGATCTATCGGGCGGTCAATGATGCAAAATTCGCCCATGCCGGTGCAGGCCCGCTGCAACGAGGGGCATGAGGACACGGGGGAATAGCTGAAGCGGGCCGTGTAGCCGGAGTATTTGGTCTGCACGTCTTCGTCGCCGCTGCAGGCGGCCAGGACGGCGGTGAGTAAGATGACAATCAGTTTTTTCATGAGAGCAGTGCCTCGACGGCGGCGTCCACGCGTTCGAAATGGAATTTCTCCAGCGTTTGGTCCATGAGGGCTTTGATTTCCTGGTTACACAAATTGCCGATGCTGCCTTCGTGGGTGTGATGCACCTCCTTGCAGGGGGTGAACTTGCCGGCTTCGATGTCCAGTCCGACCTTCTTGTAGGCATCGCGGAAGGGCATGCCTTCTGCGGCCAGACGGTTCACCTCTTCCACGCTGAACATGAGGTCGTAGCGTGGATCTTCCAGGATGCGGTCGTTGACCTCCATCTTCCGGATGATGTAGGTGGTCATCTCCAGCACGTCGCGCAGTTCGTCGAAGGCGGGCAGGAAGACTTCCTTGATGATCTGCAGGTCGCGGAAATATCCGGAGGGCAGATTGTTCATGATCATCATGATTTGCTGCGGCAGGGCCTGAAGTTTGTTGCACTTGGCGCGCGTCAGCTCGAAGACGTCGGGGTTCTTCTTGTGGGGCATGATGCTCGATCCCGTGGTGCACTCTTTCGGCAGACGTACGAAGGCGAAGTTCTGTGAATTGAACAGGCAGGCGTCAAAGGCCAGCTTGCTCACCGTGCCGGCGACGGAAGCCAGGGCGAAGGCCACGTTGCGCTCCGTCTTGCCGCGCCCCATCTGGGCATAGACCACGTTGTAGTCCATCGAGTCGAAGCCGAGCAGACGGGTGGTCATCGTGCGGTTGAGCGGGAAGCTGCTGCCGTAGCCGGCAGCGGAGCCCAACGGGTTGCGGTTGGTCTGACGGTAGGCGGCTTCCACCATGACGAGGTCGTCCACCAGGCTTTCGGCATAGGCGCCGAACCACAGACCGAAGCTGGAGGGCATGGCCACCTGCAGATGGGTGTAGCCCGGCATGAGCACGTTCTTATAGCGCTCGCTCTGCTCCTGCAGGGCGGTGAAGAGGGCGTGCACGTCCTCCACGATGTGGCGCAGCTGGCGGCGTGTGAAGAGTTTCAGGTCCACCAGCACCTGATCATTGCGGCTGCGTCCGCTGTGAATCTTTTTGCCCACATCGCCCAGGCGCTGCGTCAGCAGCAGTTCCACCTGCGAGTGGACGTCTTCCACGCCGTCCTCGATGGTGAAGGTCTTGTCGAGTGCGGTGCGGTAAATCTTTTTCAGCTCCGCAAGCAGCGCCTCGAGTTCTTCTTTTTTGAGCAGGCCGATGCTCTCCAGCATGGTGATGTGGGCCATGCTGCCGAGCACGTCGTCTTGTGCCAGATACAGGTCCAGCTCGCGGTCGCGTCCTACGGTATAGCGGTCAATCTCAGCGTTGACCTCGAAATTCTTTTCCCAGAGTTTTGCCATTGTCGTTGTCTGTCTTATGGGTCAGTAAGGGATGGCGCACAGCATCTGTGCGATGGCGTCGGGAGCGGGCTTCAGTTTCGACTCCACCATCTTGCGGATGAAGAAGTTGAGCTCGGCGCCCACGGTCACGCGGAGCGCCGTCGTCGCGGCCGAGGGGAGCATCTGAATCCAGATGCAGGTCTCGACGGGCGCACCGTTGACGGCCAGTTTGACGAGCTTCTGCTCCTCGCGCTCCACCACCTGAAGCGTCACGGTGCCCAGAGGGCCTGCCGGCATGGTGACACTGTCCGTCGTGAACGTCATCTGGCGTACGGCATCGCGTATCTGCTCCAGCTTCTCTTCGTCGGGCATCTTGTCTGCCGGCACCCGTGCTTTCAGCTCTTCGACGAAGTTGGGGTCGTCCACCCGTTCCTGCATGCTTTGCAGGTGGGTGAGATCGCTCAGCTTTTCATATACCCTTTCTATCGGGGCATAGGCTGTGTGCACGCTGCTTACGTATTTTTCCATAGTCTGTCTCCTGTTCTTTTGTCGGCATCAGCCGTTCCAGTGGGCGGGGTCTTTGCGCCACTCGTTGAGCAGAGCCACGTCGCCCTGCTTGATGTAGCCGCTCTGGAGCGCCTGCTCCACCACTGCCTCGTAGTTGGTCAGCGTCACCAGTTTCACCTGAGCCTTCTTGAAGGCGTCTTCCGCCACTTTGAAGCCGTAGGTGTAGCTGGCCACCATGCCGATGACGTCGCAGGCGTTGTTGCGGATGGACTCCACAGCCTTGAGGCTGCTGCCGCCGGTGGAGATCAGATCCTCCACTACGACCACCTTCATGCCGGGCTTCAGCTCGCCTTCGATGAGGTTCTCCAGGCCGTGATCTTTGGGTTTGGAGCGCACGTAGGCAAACGGCAGGTTGAGCACGTCGGCCACCAGAGCCCCTTGGGGAATGGCGCCGGTGGCTACGCCGGCGATGGCTTCAACTTCGGGGAACTGCTCCACGATGATGCGGGCAATCTCCAGCTTGACAAAGCTTC
Organism: uncultured Prevotellaceae bacterium; assembly: GCA_900320435.1. Taxonomy (GTDB): domain Bacteria; phylum Bacteroidota; class Bacteroidia; order Bacteroidales; family Bacteroidaceae; genus Physcousia. The sequence continues at coordinate 4,769 of ONSH01000053.1, read as the reverse complement.
TCAGCTCGGGGTAGGAGAGCGTCTTGCGGTTGTCGCAGTAGAAGGGTGATTTCCAGCCGCTGGCCCAAGTGAAGGGATTGGCGGGTTGCAACTTGATGGCTTTCACTTTGAGCAACTTGGTTGCAAATATCTTTTCGAGATTTTTCATATTCGTGATTGTTTTTTGAGGTTAAGCAAACAGGTCTAATGCAAATCGGGTGCCCTTGACGAACTCGGGGTCGATGTAAAGGTCGCCCTTCATCCTGAGGGCCATCTGGCGGCAGATGGGCAGTCCGAGGCCGTCGCCCTTGGTGAGGTCGCGCACCTCGAGGAAGGGCTTGAAGACGTCTTCGCGCTTCTCTTCGGGGATGGCTTCACCCGTGTTCGACACCAGGAACTGGTATTTGTGCGGGCTGCGCTTCTTGAAGTCGAGCCAGATCTTGCCGTCGGCGGGCGTATACTCCGCAGCGTTGGCCAGGAGATGCTTGAGGATGTGGGTGACGTATTCGCGGTTGATGTTGGCGTTCATCTTGGGCACGTTGAGCGTCAGGGTGACGCCGGGCTTCACGAGCCCGCGAGCTTCATCGGCCAAAGCTTCGCAGAAGGGCAGTATCTGGGTGTCTTCCAGAAGCACTTCTTCTTCGGAGTTCTCCAAGTCGGAGAGCATCTGGATGTGGTCGGAGAAGCTCAGCATGGCCTGCACTTCCGGCAGCTTGGCGTCCAGCTTGCGCAGCGTGGGCTCCAACTGGCTGGAGATGTTGCTGATGAACTTGGCCTTGAGGGCATTCGTCTCGTTGGCCAGACGGATGGTCTTCTTCTGCTTCTGCGTGACCACGACGAAGCGCAGCAGGATCACGGCGCCGAGAATCAGCACCGCAGCCAGCGCAGCCGCCAGGATGCACAGGCCGATGATGATGATCCAGCGGGTGGACAGGGCGCTGTCTTTCTCCGCGATGGAGGCTTCGTGGTCGGCGATCTGCTTCTTGAGGGCGCCGATTTCGTCGGCTCTCTTGATGGCGCCGACGGAGTCCTTCCAGGCGATGTAGCTCGTGTAGGCCTGAGCCACCAGCTGGGCGTTGCCGCTGCGGCGTCCGTTGGCGATGAGGGTCTGGTAGACGTGGTCCACCTTGTCGTATTCCTTTTGGGCGGTCAGCTTGGCGGCCAGTTCCTTGAAGACGGCGTCGCCCTGAGCGCTCTGTCCGAAACTGTAGTGGAAGATGGCTCGGTGGTAGAGGGCGTCGTTCACGAGTTCGTCACGTCCCGACTGGGCGGCCTGCTTCTCCATGTTTTCGAGCTGGTCCTCCACGCGGTCTTTCTTCCTCAGACCCATGTAGAGCTGCATGCGGCCTTTGGCGGCTTCGTAGCGAAGAGCGGCGCGTGTGGCTTTGTCCTTTTCGGCACCGATGGCCTGATCCACTGTGTGCAGGAATTCGAAGGCCTCCTTGTAGGCGTTTTCTTTCTGGTAGATGGCAGTGGCTTTCACACCGCACTCTACGGCCGACTCAAGCTGCTTCTTGGCGGCGTAGTCGTCAAAGGCTTTAATATAGAGCGAACGGGCTCCGGCGGGATTGCCCTTGGCCTGTTCGGCCTCTGCGCGTTGGTGCAGACTGCTCTTCTCTTGTGCGCTGATGAAGGCGCTGCAGAGGAAGAGACAGAGCAGTAAAATCGAAAATTTCTTGTTCATTGCGCGTGCGTATTATGCGTTCCAGGGCGCAAAGATACGCTTTTTTTTCGGAATGGCCAAAAAATACGCGCTTTTTTGTGGCTATCGTGCCAGATATGTCTTGCCGTCGAGGATGTAGAAGCCTTTTGAGGGTTTGCCCGTCAGGCGTCGTCCTGCGAGGTCGTAGATAACGTCTTCGCCTGCGGGGGCGACAGCTTTCACCTCGTCCACGTCCGTCGGATCCGGCAGGTCTTCCTGCTGGGCCACATTGGGATTGCCTTTGTATTTCACGGCGGGGTCGAACGACAGATGGGGCGGCTGGTTGTAGCAGACGTTCTGCGTGATGACCTGGGCACGATAGTTGAGGTCGTCCATCAGGTGGGGGATGCGGTAGGAGGATTCGTAGCTCGTGGCGCAGATGTTGAGCGAGCAGTCGGCCTCGTTCCATGTCACGATTTCTTCACGCCAGTCGCCCAGGATGTCGCCCAGGATGCAGGGGTTGTTTTTGGAACCGTTGTTGAGTTTGCCCCAAAGGTAGTTGCCGTTGTTGAACTTGTAGCGGTCAAAATATTTTCCCGTCGGATTCCAATGGGCGATGATGCTCTTGTCGAAGAACTCGTCGTAGAGATCGCCGTCCCAGTAGACGCGGCAGTTGATGCCGGCGCCCGATTGGCCGATGGCCCATGAGGGGGCGATTTCCTGTCCGGTCTGGCAGTCGAACATGGCCCCCGAAGCGCTGTAGATAAACTGCGCGTGGGGCGAAGAGGAGTCGAAGTGGGCTGCCAGACCTCTGCCGGTGTCGCCTCCGGCCGTCACATGATGGATGAAATCGCCGGTTTTGGCGTCGCGCAGGTCGTAGCCGTAGGGGCTCTCTTCGTGCACCATGAAGACCTCCATGCCCTCTCTTTCGGGGATGAAATCGCCCAAGTGGAGCGCGTCGCCGTGACCGAGACCCGTGCGGTAGAGCAGCGAGCCGTCGTCGTCCAGAGCGCCCGATCCGTAGATGATTTCCTGACGGCTGTCACCGTCGCAGTCGCCTACGGAGATCCAGTGGCAACCTTCACCCCAGAGACCCTTGTTTTTGACCGTGTTGCGACTCACCCAGCGCTCCTTGAGCGTCGTGCCGTCGAAGTCGTAGGCCGCCACAAAGGCGCCGCTGTAGTAGCCTCGGGCGAAGATGGGCGAAGGATTGCCTTCGGGGCCGTCGAGCCAGGCGATGGCCGCCAGATAGCGTTCGGAGCGGTTCTGGTTGCTGTCGCCCCAGATGCTGGTGCTCACGTCGCCGTATTTGGTGTGGTAGGGGATGGTGCTGATCTCTGCGCCCGTCGTGCCGTTGAACACCGTGATGTATTCCGGTCCGGAGACTTGTTTGCCCCTGCTGTTGAGCCAGTTGGCATGAGGATCGTCGCTGCCCATGACGACGTATTTGCCCTCGCCGTCGATGGTGCCCGGGCCGGTCTTCATCATGAACTCGCCGTAGCCGTCGCCGTTGAAGTCCCAGGCGATGAACTGGATGGTGTGGGCGCTGGTGAAGAAGTTGTCGCCGGTGCGGATGCGCCAGAGTTGCGTGCCGTCGAGCTTGTAGCAGTCGAAGATGGCCTCCGAGGTGGTGCCGCTGGAGGCGGCGTCCTTCTCGTCGGAGGGCGACCACTTCAGGATGATCTCGTATTCGCCGTCACCGTCCATGTCGCAGAAGGCGGCGTCGTTGGGCGTATAAGTGGCGCCGTGGATGGAGTTGCCGGGCCGGTTGGTCTTGATGACCATCGTCTGGTTGTCCCAGGTCTTGCGGCTGATTTCGGTCTCAAGCAGCTGGCCGTAGGCGTTGTACACTTCCAGTTTGTAGAACGAGGAGGCGCCGCCGCCCGTGTCGCGGAAGTTGGTGCGGTTGATGATGTATTTGTTGCTGTTGAGCACGGTGGCCTGCTCCGCAGCGGTGCCGCGATAGAGCTTGTATTTCACGCCGTAGCCATCGCTCTCGCGGTGGCGCCAGGACACCAGATTGCCCGTGCCCATGCCGGCGCCGGTGAGGCTCAGGGCCATCAGACCTCTGTTGAGGGGTCTGCCCTTGGGGCTGTAGGGCCCTTCCTTCACGTTGAAGCCCACTTTGAAGCTCAGCCTCTCTTCGTCGCCCTCGTAGATGACGACGGTGGCCGTCTGGTCGCTGTAGCTCACGTTGTAGGTGTAGCCCGCGAGGGTGTTGACGGTGAAGCGGTCGGGATGGGCGTAGAGTCGGGTGCCGTATTCTGCGGTTTCACCGTTCTTCAGGTTCATCACGGCCTCGCTCAGGTCGTAGTCGAGGCGCGTCTCGTCGGGCTCTCCGGCGTTGACGAGCGTCGAGCAGGTCATGCTGCTGACGAAGTCCTTCACCAGGTAGATCTTTTCGTCCACAGTGCCTTCGACGACCACGTTGCGGAAGGCCATCGACTTGGAGAGGGTCTGCTCCTCGGTGTCCTGGCTGCTCCTCGGTGTCCTGGTCCTTGCCGTTGAGGTTATAAATATAAAGGTAGAGGTTGAAGATCTGGTCGGAGGGCATGAGGCCGCTGAGATCGTACTCGTAGTGGCTGTAGCCGGTGGGGTTTCCTGCGGCGATTTTGTTGCGCAGGGGCGAAAGGCCGACGGCCAGAGTTTGGTCATCGCCGGCATTGCCCACTTTGTAGTACACATCGAAGTTGCCGCCGTCGGTGCCGACTTTGGCGGCGTCGAAGGAGATGCGTTTGGGGTAGAACGTATGTCCGCTGGCGGGTGTCACGTAGAGTCGCACGTAGTGTCCCGTCGTTTTTTCTGTCACGCGGGTCGCAGGCGTGAAGGTGGTGAAAGCGGGTTCGTAGCTGACGGGCGTGTAGCCTTCGTCGGCGTTGGAGCCTGTCATGGTGGCGAGTTCGGCAATCTTTCGGCCCTTGGCGCAGTTGCCCGTGATGAAGCCTTTGAGGCTCTTTTCGCCGGTGATTTCGCAGGCGGCGATGTTGTCCTTGTCGCTCAGAGGCCATTTGACGTTGACGCTTTGTGCGAAGGCGGTCATGCAGGCGAGACCTGCTGCCAGAGTGATGAGGGTTCTCTTCATGGTATTCTGTATTATTCGGGCGCAAATGTACGACAATTATTCCGAACCTGCAAATTTCCTGCCGAG
>ONSH01000025.1 GCA_900320435.1 uncultured Prevotellaceae bacterium | reverse complement strand
CCCGTGACCTACAACGCCAACGACGCCACGATGGCCGACCTCGACGGCGACGGCGAGATGGAGCTCATCCTGAAATGGGACCCCTCCAACTCGCGCGACAACTCGCAGAGCGGCGTGACCAACCAGACCTATATCGACGCCTACCGCCTGGACGGCAAGAAGGGTAAAGGCGGGCAGAACCGCCTCTGGCGCATCGCCCTGGGCCGCAACATACGCAGCGGCGCCCACTACACCCAGATGATGGCCTACGACCTCGACGGCGACGGCAGGGCCGAGCTGGTGGTGAAGACCGCCGACGGCACCGTGGACGGCACGGGACGCGTGATCGGCGATGCCAAAGCCGACTACCGCGTGGGGATGGGCGACAACAGCGAAACGCACTACAACGCCAACCGCTACCCCTCGGAGCGCTTCCGCCAGGACCAGAAGGGACGGCGCGGCGGCTTCATCAAAGGCGGTCCGGAATACCTCACCGTGTTCGAAGGCCGGACGGGCAAAGCCCTCGCCACCGTGGACTACGTGCCCGCTCAGGGCGAGCTCAGAGCCTGGGGCGACAACTACGCCAACCGCTCGGAGCGCTATCTGGCCTGCGTGGCCTATCTCGACGGCGTTCACCCCTCGGTGGTGATGTGTCGCGGATACTACACGCGCAGCGTCCTGGCCGCATGGGACTGGGACGGCAAGAAGCTGAAGCAGCGCTGGGTGTTTGACACCGCACAGCCCGGGTGGGCCGAATACGCCGGACAGGGCAACCACAACGTGCGCGTGGCCGACATCGACGGCGACGGACGCGACGAGATCACCTACGGCTCGATGTGCGTGGACGACGACGGCACGGGCTACTACAACACCCGTCTGGGTCACGGCGACGCCATGCACCTCTGTCCCATGCTGCCCCTCTCGGAGCACCTCTATCTGTGGGACGTGCACGAAGACAAACACTACAGCGAGCTGCGCGACGCTCAGACCGGACAGATCCTCTGGATGTTGCCCCACAACGATGACGTGGGGCGCGGACTGGCCGCCGACATCGATCCCGAAAACCCGGGATGGGAGATGTGGGCCTCGAACACCAAAGGCATACGCGACTACCGGGGCAACCTGCTGGACTCCGTGACACGCGTCAGCATCAACTTCGCCCTCTGGTGGGACGGCGACCTCTGCCGCGAGCTGCTCGACCACGAGACGGTGAGCAAATACCGCCGGCCGGAGAAGGCACAGGCCGCAGAAGGCGAAACCGACCCCGAAGCCAAACTGGAGCTCACCCTCAACCCCAACTCCGGCGTGCGCTGCGAGACGCTGCTCAGGATGGAGGGATGTCAGTTCAACAACGGCACGAAGTCGAACCCCGCACTCTGCTGCGACATCTTGGGCGACTGGCGCGAAGAGGTGGTGACACGCACGGCGGACAACAACTTCCTGCGCATCTACATCACACCGCTGCCGACACCCTACCGCTTCCACTGCTTCCTGCACGACCCCGTTTACCGCGCCTCGGTGACGGCTCAGAACGTCGCCTACAACCAACCCACAGGCGTGGGCTTCTACATCGGCGCGGAGCTTGAAGGCAGCGGACGGAAGTTCAGGGGATGGAAGTTTTCAAATTGATAATTGATAATTGATAATTGATAATTCATGAGGCGTCTGATATTCATTTTAGCGTGCGTCATTGCCGTGATGACGGCGGGGGCGCAGGAGAGTTATGACACGAATCGCGGATTCCGACATCCGGGCGGACTCCACACACAGGACGACTTCGATCGCATCAAAGCCCTGTTGGCCGCCGGCGACGAGACCGTGACGGCAGCCCTCAACGTGCTGCGCACAGCTGCCTACGCCCAGGCTTCCGCCGCCACTTACCCCTCCGAAACTATCGTACGCGGGGGCGGCGTGGGAGAGAACTACATCAACGCCGCACGCGGCGCCGCCATCGCCTATCAGAACGCGCTGCGCTGGAAAATCGACGGCAACACGGCCTGCGCCAAACATGCCGTGGACGTGCTGATGGCGTGGGCCCGCACCACGAAAACCGTCACCGGCAACTCCGACCAGTGTCTGGCACGCGGCCTCTACGGCTACGAGTTCGCCCAGGCCGCAGAGCTCATGCGCGACTACGAGGGATGGGCCCGGGAGGACTTCGAGGAATTCTGCCGCTGGATGCTCGACGTGTGGTATCCCGGCGCCATAGGTTTTCTGCGCAACAGAAACGGCACGTGGGAGAACGTCGGCAAATGGTGGCAGGCGCCCGGACACTACTGGAGCAACTGGGGCCTGTGCAACGCGCTGTGCGTCATCTCCATCGGCGTGCTCTGCGATGACGTGTTCATCTACAACCAGGGCCTCTCATTCATCAAATACGACCAGGTGGGCACCTTCAAAGACCCGCGCACCGATGTGCCCATCCTCAGCGACGGCCTCACGGAGTTCTGGGGCAACCTCGTCGTGACAACTACTGCCTGGGAGGGCGAGACGGGCGCCTACGGCAAGGTGGGTCAGACCAACGAGAGCGGACGCGACACCGGCCACGCCGCCATGGCGCTGGGCCTGGCCGTGGACATCGCCCATCAGGGATGGAACCAGGGCGACGACCTCTTCTCGTGGATGGACCACCGAATCGCCGCCGGCATAGAATACGTGGCCGCACAGTGTCAGAGCATCGAAAACCTGCCCTGGACCAACTACCACTACTACACCAACGGCTACTACTGGACCGACTCCCGCTCATGGCTCATGACCGCTCCCGCTCTGGGGGCACAGCTGCGCCCCTATTGGGGCACCGTGATCGGCCACTACGAAGGCGTGAAGGGCGTCAGGATGCCCTTCTCCGAATGGTGTGCCGAAGAGGTGGGCATTGACGGCGGAGGCGCCGGCGCCACCAGCGGCGGATACGACCATCTGGGCTACAGCGTGCTGATGAACTATCGCGACCACACGGCCACGCCCGAAGAGCGCCCCACGGAGCTCACGCCCGAAATCACGTACGGCGGCAAGACCTATCAGCGCAACGACGCCGGCGGCCTGGTGAACACCTATCAGACCACCGCGGAAGCCTCGCGCGCTCTGGCCGAAGGCACCCTCGTCACCATGCGGGCCCTGCTGCCCTCGGGAGAGAGCGACACGGGGCTGTGGCAGTGGAGCACCGGCGAGACCACACGCAGCATCAGCGTGGAGGCCAACCGTTCGCAGATCTACCGCGTCAGCTACACCAACGCCAACGGCGTCAGGAGCGAGCAATGCTTCTCCATCGCCGTACAGGGCGACTGCCGCGAAGCCAACGTCAAACCCCACATCACCGTGGACGGCGTGACGAGCGACACGGCCAGCACCACCGTGTTCTACGGCAAGAGCGTGACGCTCTCGGTGACGGACGCGCAGGGCTACGGCAACTGCCTCTGGAGCACCGGCTCGAAGAACTTCAGCGTGACGCTGAGCTCGGTGACGGCTCCGCGCGACCTCGAATGCGAAGTCGTCAGCCAGGGCGGACAACGCACCACCATCAAGTTTCACCTCGACGTGCGTGAGAGCATGCAGCAGATCACCGTGGACGGCGTCACACTGGAAGACACCGCCTCCGTCACCGTGGGCCTCGGCAGCGATGTGAGCTTCACGCTCTACGTGCCCCAGGCACTGAGCGGCGGCACGGCCGTGTGGGAAGACGGCACGGAAGGCCTCACCTACACGATGACCGCCATTGACGCCACGCAGGCGCACACGCTGCGCTACACCGTGAAGGGTGAAACCAGGGAATACCCTTTCTCCGTCACGGTGCAGGAAACCGCACGCGAGCTCTCCGGCGCCTATGCCATACGTCACCGCGAGAGCGGCCTCCTGCTCACCTCGGGCACACCTCTCACCTTTGAGCCCCGTAAGATGATCGGCGAGACGCTCGACGCCTCGCAGCAGTGGACCGTCACTACCAGCGGCACCAACTACGCCATACAGAACAGCGAGGGGAAATACATCTCCGGCAGCGGCTCGCTGATTCAGCGCCGCAACAACCACAACATCACCTTCCTGGCCCCTTACAACTACGCCGCCCTCAACGCCGCCACCGGCACGAAATTCTGGCAGATGACGGAAAACCGGGCGCTGCAGATCGGCCCCGATACCGAGCTGGAGGGCTATCCCTTCGAAATCATCACCGCGGAGGAAGCGACGGGCATTGACGAGGTTAGAGGTAAGAGGTTAGAGGTTAGAGATAATAGTTCAACTGTCAACTGTCAACTCTCAACTCTCAACTGCTATGACCTGAGCGGGCACAAAGTGACAAAGCCCGCAAGGGGTCGTTTCTACATCGTGAACGGAGAAAAAGTCTTCATCCCATAGGAAATAATGTTCAATGTTCAATGGTCAATGATTAATCAAGTACACACTCTGAGCGCGGGCCGACTGGGGCTCCGTAGCCTGCTCTTCATCGCCGGCAACATCGCCCTGCCCCACCTGTTTCATCTCATCCCGGGCGGCGGCATCGCCTTCCTGCCCATCTACTGGTTCACCCTCATCGGCGCGATGGCCTGCGGACTGACGGTCGGGCTGACGGCCGCACTGCTCTCACCCCTGCTGGGCTGGCTCATCTTCGGTGCGCCCGCTGCCGACATGTTGCCCGACATGTTGCTCAAGGGCACGCTGCTCTCGCTGTGCGCCAGCTTCATCTGCCGCCGGATCGGACGCAACATCCCCGCCGCTGCGCTCTCCATCGCCGCAGCTTGGATTCTGGCCGCCCTCGCAGAGTGGCCTCTGACGGGAGCGGCTTATGCCTTTCAGGACTTTGTCGGCGGATGGCCGGGGCTGCTGCTCATGAGCGTCGTGGCCCCTTTGGCCGCCCGCAAAGCGTCATCGCCTATTTGATTTTCAGCACGGGGAGCAGGGCGTTGGTGTTCTCCGCGGGGAGCACCACACGGAGTCCGCGTGAGGTCTGCGTGAACTTCAGACGGCCGAAGCCCAGGAGCTCAACACTCTTGACGGGACGCGCGCGCCACACACTGCCTTTAGCCAGAGAGCGGATGCACACCTCGCGGCTGCCTTCGGGCCAGGCCAGAAATGCGGCATAGAGGATATCGCCCTTGGTGGTGAAGCGCACCTCCTCGCTGCCGGCCTTGATGTAGTTGCCGTCGTTGAAGCCCTGGTCGTTGATCTTGATGTCCTGCCCGGCGATGGGGCCTTCGCCGAATTTGCACCAGGGACGGGTGCCCACGATGGCCTCCTTGTGCACCTTCATCCAGGCGCCGAACTCACGCAGGATGGCCAGCTCCTTCTCGTCAGGCGTGCCGTCGGCGCGCAGGGGCACCGAGAGCAGCATGTTGCCGTTTTTGGAGACGATGTCCATCAGCAGTTTGGCCACGGTGTGGGCGCTCTTGTACCAGCCCTTCTCGTAGAACTCGGTGTTGTAGTGCCAGTTGCCCAGACAGTTGCAGCACTGCCAGGGGCGCTCGATGATGGCGTTGGGTGCGCCGCGCTCCACGTCCCACACGAGGGCCTCCTTCTGCTCCTCGCTGAGGATCTTGCCGAAGACCACCTTTTCGCCCTCGTTGTAGAACTCGGAGGTAATCTCCAGACCCACGTTGCTGATGGGATAAAACGGCAGCACGGTGGCGTCGAAATAAATCAGATCGGGCTTGTAGCGGCGTATGGCGTCCATCGTGCGCAGTTTGAACTCGCGGACGAACTCCTCCGAGGGCTGCGAACAGTTTTCCCAGCCCCAGATGCGCCCCGTGTTGTTGCGCCAGGTGCGGTCGCTGAAGTCGTGTTGCTGACGGTAGAGGCGCTGCGGATCGAGGCCGCGCCACCACTTGTCCGTGCCGTCGGCGTTCTTCTTGTAGCCGTCCTCCTTCGTGAGCCATCCGTCGTATTTCACGCCGATTTTGTCGCCCTTCATGTCGAAACCGCGCGAGGGTTCATACCAGGTCCAGGCGTGGTCGGCATGGAAGGAGATGCCGAAGGGCAGTCCGTATTTCTTGGCCGCTTTCGACCAGCCCTCCAGGATGTCCTTCTTGGGGCCGATGTTGACGGAGTTCCACTCCTGATACTGCGAGTCCCAGAGGTCGAAGTTGTCGTGGTGGTTGCCCAGAGCGAAGAAATACTGCGCCCCCACCTCTTCTTTATAGAACTTCACCAGAGCGTCCGGGTCCCAGTTTTCGGCCTTCCACAGGGGCAGGATGTCCTTGAAGCCCACCTCCGAAGGATGGCCGTAGTGACTGCGGTGGAAATCCGACTGACGGGAGCCCTCCTCGTAGAGACCGCGCGCCATCCAGTCGCCCGAACCCTCCACACACTGAGGCCCCCAGTGGGCCCAGATGCCGAACTTGACGTCGCGGAACCACTCCGGCACTTCATACGTGCGCAGACTCTCCCAGTTGGGCTCAAACGCCCCGAGGGGCAGACACAGGCAGCACACGAGGGCTGCGAAAATCGTTTTCCTGATCATAACATTATGGATTTAAGTTTGTTTTCTATCTTGGAGGAACTGCCCGCGCCCTTGTGCTCCGCGCGGTATTGTCCGGGCGTCATCCCCGTGGCGCGCTTGAAGAACTTGGTGAGCGATGCCGGACAGGGGAAACGGAGCCGCTCGGCAATCTGTGCGGCGGTCTCGTCGCTGTAGGCCAACCACACCTTCACGGCCTTCACGGCAGTCTCGTTGATCCAGTCCATCACGGTGCGTCCGCTCATCTGCTTGACCAGCGTGCTGAGATAGTGGGGCGCGATGCAGAGCTTGTCGGCGTAGAAGGGGATGTTGCGCTCACTCACGGCGTAGCGGCTCACCAGCGCGACGAAGCGCTGCAGCGTCTCCTGCTGACGGGTAAGGGGCTGCGGGGCCGGCGCCTGTCCGTAGCGTTGCGCCGCACAGAGCAGCAGCGAGCGCACCAGCAGCGCGGCATTCTCGCGGGGGAAGGGCTCTTGCCGCACCAGGTCCCAGAGCAGGGAGAAGTGCTGCGCCACGAGCGCCGTGCAGGCCGCGTCCATCGGCAGACGGATGAAGCTGGGAGGCTCCGCGTCCGCTCCTTCCGAGGCTTCCGTCCGGGGCACGGGGGGATCGTCCAGGAGGCTGTCGTAGCGGAAGGCGTCGAACTCGAAGTCGGCCGAACAGCCCTTCTTCTCCACCAGCGTGTCGCCGTAGAACACCACCAGATTGCCCGCCTCGAAACGGTGCTCCACCAGATTGAAGCTGTAGACGGCCCATCCTTGCTTCACCCACACCACACGCCGCTCCTGCAGGAGATAGGGCTGTGTGGGAAAGAGGAACTCGCGCCCGCGTAAGTTGAAACCGCGTATCATCCAGAAGGGGTCCGAGAGGAAGATCTCTCCGTGGCCCTTCCAGATCTCCGTGTTGCGGAAGAGCTCATAGGTGATGGTATCATTCAGCATCGATTTCAGGCTTTTCTCACCGCAAAACTACGAAAATCTTACAATATGGCAATAAAAAAGACTTTTCGGATAACGCTTATCTTTCACTTTCGCCGTACTTTTGCACCGGAATTCGGTAAAACGTTTGTTTATTTGTAATTTTTTGAACATTCATCATTTATGAAAAAGATGAAATTTTTTGGCCGCTTGATGGCTTTGGGCTGCATGATGCTCTCCGCATCTGCAGTCGAAGCCGGCGGTTTGATGACCAACACCAACTACCACATCGCCTTCGACCGCATGATGGCGCGCGGCGCTTCCACCGAGATCGACGCCGCCTACAGCAACCCCGCCGGACTGGCCTGGGGCCACGAGGGCTGGCAACTGTCGTTCAACGTGCAGAAGCCCTTCCAGTGGCGCAACATTGACGCCACAGTGAATCAACCCTACGCCACCGCCATCGGCCTTGAGAACAAGCTCTACAAGGGCGAGGCCGACGCCAATCCCTTCGTGCCCGCCCTCTTTGCGGCCTACAAGCACAAGCGCTGGGCCGTCTCTCTGATGGCCGGCATCGTGGGCAGCGGCGGCCATGTGACCTACGACGAAGGCATCCCCATGTTCGAGGTCCCCGTGCGCGGCATGATGTACCAAAACGGTCTCCCGCCCGCCGCCTATTCGGTGGACGCCTTCATGACGGGCAAGCAGTACATCTACGGGGTTCAAGCCTGCTTCACCTACAAGTTCAGCGAACACTGGTCCGCCGCCGCCGGACTGCGCGTCAACATCTACACGGGCTACAACCGCGGCCACGTCATCAGCCGTCTCAATGCCACGGGCTCCGAACTGGTGAATCTGCAGATTGATGCCGACCAGAACGATGTCGGCGTGGCGCCCATCCTGGGTCTCAACTATCGCTACAAGCGCCTGCTCGTGACCGCCCGCTACGAGTTCCGCAGCAAGCTCAACACGCCCAACGACACCAAGGTGCTCAGCGTGGGCCTGATGGGTCAGACCACCGACGTCAACGCCCTGAGTCGCATCTACGGCAACGACGCCACCGTGGCCGCTCTGGCTCAGAGGGTCGGACCGGAGATGGCCGAAAAGGTGCGCCCCTACCTCGACGGCGAGACGACGCGCTACGACATGCCCGGCCTGCTCACCTTCGCCGTGGGTTATGAGTTCATCCCCCGCAAATTCCGCGGCACGCTGGAGTATCACTGGTTCAACGACAAGAACGCCAAGATGCAGGGCAACCGTCAGGACCTGCTGACCCACGACACGCACGAGATTCTCGTCGGCCTGGAGTGGGACATCAACAAGCTCTTCACCGTCTCGGCCGGCGCTCAGCGCACGGACTACGGCCTCTCCGACGGCTATCAGGCCAACACCTCGTTTGCCTGCGACAGCTACTCCGTAGGCACCGGCGCCGCCTTCAACGTGACGCCCCATCTGCGCATCAACGCCGGCTACTTCTGCTCCATCTACAGCGACTACACCCGCGAGCAGCCCATCCGCTATTCCGGTGTCCCCGTGATGGAGACCTACTCCCGCACCAATCATGTGATCGGCCTCGGCGTGGATTACAAATTCTGATATTTCAGACGGGTTAATACCGAAATCCGTAGCGGTCGCAACGCCGTTACGGATTTTTTTTGTATATTTGCAGCGAAAGCTATAAAAACAAGCAAAAATGGAAGTCATACAGAGTTTCACCATCGACCACACGCAGCTCAAGCCCGGCATCTACGTCTCGCGTCGGGACAAGGGCTTCACCACCTTCGACCTGCGCATCACAGAGCCCAACCGCGAGCCCGCCGTCGCTCCCGCCGCCATGCATAGCATGGAGCACCTGATGGCCACCTGGTTTCGCAACAGCCGCGCCAAGGACGACGTGGTCTATGTCGGCCCAATGGGCTGCCTGACCGGCATGTACATCATCATGACGGGCGACTACACGGTGGATGACATGAGGCAGCTCACGATGGAGTGTCTCGAGTGGATTCTCACGCAGGACAAAGTGCCCGCCACAGAGCCTCAGACCTGCGGCAACTGTCTGCTGCACGACCTGCCGATGTGCCACTGGGAGAGCCGTCGCTATCTGGACCGCCTCCGCAACGACTTCCACAGCGAATACAAGACGTTGCAGGTCACGCTCGACGACGGCCGCACCTTCGCCGACGCATAGCGCAACCCTATGAGAAAAGTCCTCTCTCTGTGCTGCTTCCTGCTGAGCATCCTGACCGCCAACGCAGGACCGGACGGCTTCGGCATGACGAAGACGGAGGTGGCGTGTAGCCTGCGCGACGGCGAGGGCTTTCTGTGGTACGGCGGCCGAGGGACGGGGCTTTGCCGCTACGACGGCTATGAGACGGAAAGTTTTCGCAGCGACCGTCTGCATCCCGATCTGCTGCGCAGCAACGACGTGTTGTGCATCGCGGAGCAGAAGAGTCGGGCCGCCATCTGGTTCGGCACCAAGGAGGGGGCATACATCCTGAGCAAGAAGGACTTTGCGGTGAAGTCCGTCGTGGTGAAGACGCCCCAAGACAGCTCCGAGCTGGCCGACAAGCGCATCGCCTGCATGCTGGCGGCGCCCGACGGCACGATGTGGCTGACCTACCGCAACCAATTGCTGCATATGTCCGCTGACGCGAAACTTTTGGAGCGCTTCGAGACCGCGTGGGAGGGAAAGAACAGAAGCATTCTCTCCGTCAGTCTCGATGCAGACGGCACCCTGTGGGCGGGGTTGTGGAACGGCGGCGTTGTCTGCCTGAAACAGGTGGACGGCAAACGGCAAATGGTGAACGGAGACTGGAGCCAATACCCGGCAGGCCGTCGCGAACAGACGGAGGAGGAGACGAAAGAGATGCTGGACTCTGTCATGAGCCGGCAGATGACGGGCAAAGACACCGTCGTCCTGTCGTGGGTGAGGACGGCTTCCGGCGCCTGTTACGTCGGCACGTATCACTCCCTGTATGGCTACGACGGACAGAAGATGAGGCTGCTGCAGGGCGACTTGGACAAGGTGCGCAGCATGGCCTATTCGGAGCCTTCGCAGAGTCTGTATCTCCTGAGCCGCTCGCGCGGCGTGTGCCGCTGGCGTGAAGGGCGGCTGACGGTGCTGCTGGACAGCACGCAGTTTCGCACCCTGAGGCTGCAGGGCGACAGCGCGTTGCTGTTGTCCGAAGGTGTCGCCGGCGTGCGCATGTTCAACCTGAAGACCGGGAAGATAGCGACAGACACAACCACTGCTGAGGTCTCTCCCGTGGCGACGGCATACGACGTGGACGGACACCGGCAGCTCATTGCCTTCGGGCAGGAGCGTCTGACGCTGCCCAAGGGGACCGATTTCGTGGAAATATGTCTGTCAACGCTCGATTTCGAGCATGCTTCGCAGGTGCAGTTTGCCTATCGGACGGATGACGGCGAAGCGTGGACGCCCTTGCCCGAAGGCGAGCATGTGGTGAAAATCTCGCGTCTGCCCGCCGGCACCACCCGTCTTGAGGTGCGGGCCACGGACGAGCTCGGGCGATGGAGCGCTCCCGTGGAGGTGCTGACCATCGTGCGTCCGGCTCTGTGGTATGAGCACGTCTGGCTGTGGATCGTCTTTGCAATTCTGGTTCTCGGCGCGGGCTATATGCTCGTGAGCAACGCCAAAAAAACCAAAACGCCCGAATTGAACGGCGATGCCGCCCCTCAAGCTCTGCCTGTTGCCGATCGGGAATTCCTCAACAAGGCGGTGGCGGCGGTGTCCGGCCACATGACGGATTCCGACTATTCCGTGGATGCTCTGGCCGCCGACCTCTGCATGAGTCGCGCCAATCTCCACCGCAAGATGCGCGCCATCACCGGGCAGACCCCTACGGACTTCATCCGCAACCAGCGTTTGGAGCGCGCCGCCCAAATGCTGCGCACCACCTCCTGCAGCGTGAACGAAATTGCCGATTTGGTCGGCTTTTCCTACGCCAGCTATTTCACCAAATGTTTCAAGGAAAAATACGGCGTCATGCCGAAGGATTACAGAACCTAATGTCTTATGCCGTCAGTATTCAACGATATTCTTATTATCTGCGACGACGTTTTTAGGGCCATAAGCAAAAAACAGCGACCTTTGCCACCGGAAAACTAACCCTCAAAAACACTCGCATGAAAACAACAGGATTTCTTCTCGCGGCAGTGATGACGCTCCTGCCCCTGACCGTGAGCCCGCAACGCATTCAGCAGCCCTTGGGGCGCGGCGTGGTGGCTGTCAACAACAACGGTGAAATGACCGTCACGTGGCGGCGTCTGGCCCAGGAGCCGGAGCAGGCCACCTACAACGTGTATGTCAACGGCTCGAAGGTGGCCGCGACGGCGCACACCTGTTGGAAGACGTCGTCGTCTCAGGTGCCCTCGGGCGCAAAGGTGGCCGTGACGATGGTGGCTCCCGACGGCACGGAGTCGGCCATGAGCGTGCCCTACGAGGTGAAGAGCTACGACATGCGCAACATCTTCGTTGACATCATCTTCGAACAGGGAGGTTCCCCACTGGCTTCCGCCGCTTTCAACACCGCCTATGTGTGGCCCGTGGACCTCGACGGCGACGGCGAGATGGACTATGTGGTCAACCGCAAGTCGAACACCGACGCTCTGGACTGCTACGTGGAGGGATATCTGCGCACGGGCCGGCATCTGTGGACCGTGAAGCTGGGGCCCAACGAGTTGAGCTGTGCCGGACAGGACGACATGATCACCGTCGCCGATATGGACTGCGACGGCATGGGCGACGTCGTCATCCAGTCGTCGGACGGCACGCAGTTCTGGGATGCCGATGCGAAGACGTTCGGCCTCTATGTGAAGGGCAAGACCACGGGCGACACCGACGGCGACGGCATCATCAATTACGAGACGCAGTCGGCGCGCAACGCCCCCCGCTACATCTCCGTCATCGACGGCATGACCGGAAGCGAGAAGGCCTCGATAGAGCAGAGCTACAACCAGCACTACAACCGCACCAACCGCGCCTCGCTGATGGGCGACGAATACAACAAACACGTGGGCCACATGGGCGTCTGCTATCTGGACGGCATCCACCCGGCGGTGGTGATGGAGTGGCACACGCGCGGCACGGGAGGCGACCACCACTACTACAATCTGGGTGTGGCTTATGACTTCGGCAGCGGCACGGCCGGCAGTCTCAGGGAGCTCTTCAACGAGCCCACCGGCGGTCCGGCCTTCCACCAGATCCGTGTGGGCGACGTGGACGGTGACGGCTGCGACGAAATGATCGTGGGCGGCTACACCATGAACAACGACGGCAAGACGCTCTTCAACACGGGGATCGCCCACGGCGACCGCTTCCGCACGAGCGACATCGACCCCGAGCGTCCGGGGCTGGAGACCTTTGCCATACAGCAATATGCCCCCGATATGCTGGGACAGGTGCTCTACGACGCCCGCACGGGCGAGTTCATCAAGAAGTGGTATCTCTCGGCCGTCGGCGACTTGGGTCGCGGTGAGTGCATCGACATCGACAGAAACCGCCTGGGCTGGGAAATGTGGTCCACCATGGACGACAAGGTGTACGACGCTCAGGGCAACCTCATCAGCGGATACACGAACCAATACCCCTGCGAGGGCATCTGGTGGGACAACGAGCCCGACCGCGAAGTCGTGCAGACGAGCGACAGCCACTACAACGTCTATGTGCAGGACTTCTTCAAGGGGCGCGAGGTGGAGTTTGCCAAAATCAGCGGCTATCGCTACACCACCGTTTACGCCATGCGCGCCGCCTTCTGGGGCGACATCATCGGCGACTGGCGCGAGGAGATGATCCTGCTCCACAAGGAGAACGGCGTCATCGTGGGCATTACGGGCGTTTCCACCGACTATGCCTCCGACACCGACTTTATCTACTGTCTCCAGCAGGATCCGCACTATCGCGGCGACTGCTCCACGAAGGGCTACTACCAGAGCCCGAATCCGGGTTTCTATCTGGGCTTCGACATGCCGCGTCCGCAGCTGCCGCCCTGTATAGTGACGGACCTCGTGGCCACGGGTGACGGGCAGTATGTGCGCTTCGACCGTTCTGCTCCGGCTGCCTATGCCGACGGCAAGAGTGTGCTTTTCGACCACACCTATCAGGGCGGCTCGTTTACCCTCGGCGGCAACTTCTCGCCGTCCGTCCTCTACGCCATGCCCGTGCGCGGACAGAGCATCACGCTCGCCGGCTCGGGCTCGCTCTCGGGTCCGACGGAGCTCTGGAAGAGTCAGCAGGGACGCCTCGTGGTCAATGCGTCGCTGAAGCACACCGGCGGCACCTTCATCTCGGAGGGCACGCTGGAAGTGAACGGCACCGTCTCCGGAGATGTGGAACTGCGCGCCCGCGGCACGCTGGCGGGTAACGCCGTCGTGGCGGGCAAGCTGATTCCGGAAGGTGCGCTCAACTACGAAGGATGCCGGCTGATGCCCGGCGGCAAAGCCGGAGATATAGGCGTCATCACCCTGAAGCAGGGGCTCACCCTGAACCAACGCCTGTTTATCGAGTCGGACATCAGGGACGCCGACGCCGCGGCGGATCTCGTGAAGGTGGAGGGCGACCTGACGCTGACGGAGGAAGGGCAGCTGGTGTTCACGGTGGTTCCCGACGTCTCCGCTCCGCAGCCGGCCCGATACAAGCTGGTGGAATACACGGGCGCCTTCACGGGCGACGTGTCGAAGATTGCGGTTCGGGGTCTGCTGGGACTCTCCTACAACATCGTCCGTGAAGGGCAGGCCCTGTGGCTCGTCATCAACGCACAGCGCGAAGCCGCTCAGGGCGTGCGCTGGTCGGGTGCCGTGAACAGCCTCTGGGACTATCAGACGGAGAACTTTGTGCTGGAGGGCGTGAGCACGGAGTTCGTTGCCGGCGACGGCATCGTGATCGGCGACGACGCGCAGACAACGGCGGTTCAGCTGGACGAACTTATGCCGGTGAGCGGTCTGACCTTCGAAAACGACACCAAGAACGTGACCGTGAGCGGCACGGGCGGCATCAGCGGCAGCGCTGATGTGGTGATGAACGGAAAAGGACGCGTGACGCTCAATGCGGCCAACAGCGACTATACCGGCAAGACGCTCATCAACAGCGGCACCGTCAGCGTCAGCGAACTGGCCGACGGAGGCCTGCCCAGCAGCATCGGCGCCGCCTCTGCCTCCGCCTCGAACTGGCAGATGGGCAAGGCGACCCTCATCGTCAGCAACGCCAACACCGCCACCAATCGCGGCCTGACCCTCAACGATACGGCCACGATACAGATAACCAGTGGCGTCACCGCCCTGAAGGGCATCGTGCAGGGCTCCGGCCGTCTCGTCAAAAAAGGCAGCGGACAACTCAACATCACCTATGCCGGCAACAACACGTGGAAGTCGACGGAGCTCAATGCCGGCACGCTGGCGATGGGCGTATGGAACACGACCTTCGGCACCCCGACTTCGACCATCGACGTGACCGGCAATTCGGCCATCACCATATTCAACAACAACAGCACCAGCGCCGTGCCCTCCCTCAAAAACACCATCAACGTCATGAAAGACAAGACCCTGACCGTCAACGGCGGACAGCGCTGCAACGTGCAGGGCAAATGGACGGGAGAGGGCACCGTTAAAATCAGCTTCCCCTACGTGCGGGGCGACTTCTCCACCAATATGGCGGACTTTGAGGGTACGCTCAATCCCACCTCCGGACAATTCCGACTGACGGCTGCGATGAATCTGAAGAAAGGCACCTTCAAGCCTGGAGCCGGCGTGTATGCCGTCGGGGTCAAGGCCGGCAGCGGCACGGAAGACTCCTATACCCACAGCATCGGCGCTCTGACGTCCACCGATGCCGATGCCCAATTGGGCACCAGCGTGTGGAATGTGGGCTACCTCGGCACCAACACCACTTTTGCCGGCATTGTCGGAGCGAACGCCACGCTCAACAAATACGGCGAAGGGGCGCTCACACTCACGGGTACGAGCGCGGGCAAGATTAATGTATATGAAGGCACCGTCAGTCTGGAGAATGCCACCCAGACCGCCACGGCAACCGTCACGGCCCAGAGCGGCGGCACGGTGGTCGGCACGGGCACGGCGACCGGCGTCACGGTGAACGCGGGCGGCATGATAGGTGCCGGCAAGGCCACAGGTACGTCGGCCGGCACGCTGACCCTCACGGGCAATCTCACCGTGCAGAGCGGCGGCATCATCCGTGTGCGTGTCATCGGGCGCAACAAGACCACGGACGCCCTGAAAGTGAACGGGAGCGTCCGCCTCGACAGTCCCGTCTTCCGGATGTATCGCAGCACCGGCATTTGGCAGGCCGGCGACGAATGTCACGTCTTCACGGGCACGGGTAGCGTCACCCTCAGCGGCACGCCGACCTTCGAGCCGGAGATTCCTTTGGAAGGCTATGTGTGGGACTACAGCACGCTGACCGTTGACGGCATCATCCGTGTTGCCACCGACCCGACGGGCATCCGCACGACAGAAGCCGTCGGACAGGAAGACGGGGGCGACGCTTACGATCTTTCCGGCCGGAGGATTTCCGGGCGGCCCAGGGGATTCTATATCAGAAACGGGAAAAAGTATTTCGGCCGATAACACGACAGCATGAGATTCTTGAACAACATCATCCCGCTCATACTGGCCGTCGTCTTCACGACAGCGGCGACCGCACGGCAGCAGCTCAACTTCAATGCCGGCTGGGAATTGCATATCGGTGATGTGGAAGCCGCCCCTGCGGGAGGAGGCGAGGGGGCCGGTTGGCAGCCGGTGACGCTGCCCTATGCGTTCAACGGCGACGAGGCCTTCAGGAAGGACATCACGGACTTGACCGACACCGTTTGCTGGTACCGGAAAAAGTGGAGAGTGGATAGTGGAGAGTTGAGAGACAAAAAATTCTTCATCGAGTTCGAAGGGGTGCGTCAGGGCGCCGACTTCTACCTCAACGGCCATCATCTGGGCTTCAGCGAGAACGGCGTGATGGCCTGCGGCTTCGACTTGACACCCTATGTGCAGGAAGGGGACAACCTCCTGGCCGTGCGCTGCGACAACAGTTGGACCTACCGTTCGCGCCGCCACGACAGCCGCTACCAATGGAACGACCGCAACTTCAACGCCAACTACGGCGGCATCCCCAAGAATGTCCGGCTGCATGTCACCGGCAAACTCTACCAGACGCTGCCGCTCTACTCCGATCTCGGCACGACGGGCACTTACGTCTATGCCACGGATTTCGACATCCCCGGCCATAAGGCCGTCATTCATGTGGAGTCGCAGGTCAGAAACGACGACACGCGCCCCCGGACCTTCTTCCTGACCGTCGTGTTGAAGGACAAGGACGGCAAGCTGGTGGCCGGATTCAACGGCGACGGGCGCATCACCCTGCAGCCCGGAGAGACCGCCGTCGCCAAGGCCGCGCAGGAGGTGCAGGGCCTCCACTTCTGGTCGTGGGGCTACGGCTATCTCTACACGGTGGAGACCTGTCTGCGCGAAACGCTTGATGAGGCCGGAAGCGACCGGGTCGTCATCCGCACGGGGTTCCGCAAGACCCGCTTCGGCGAGGGCAAGATCTGGCTCAACGACCGCGTGCTGATGGTGCACGGCTACGCCCAGCGCACCTCCAACGAATGGCCGGGTACGGGGCTCAGCGTGCCGGCCTGGCTCAGCGACTACTCCAACGGGCAGATGGTGGCCTCGGGCGGCAACCTCGTGCGCTGGATGCACGTGACGCCCTGGAAGCAGGACGTCGAGTCGTGCGATCGCGTGGGCCTCATCCAGGCGAT
>ONSH01000043.1 GCA_900320435.1 uncultured Prevotellaceae bacterium | reverse complement strand
CCTCCGTGCTGGAGAAGTTCGGATCGATGTCTGCCACTTCCGGAGCCTTCACGGTGAGGATGTTACAACGGTTGATGACGTTGTAGAAGCCCTCCCATATGGTGTAGGCGTTATCGGTGCGGATGCCGTTGCGCATGACGTCGTACAGACTCTTGTCCATCTTACCGCTGGTGTTGTCGGAACCGTCGGCGGAACCGTTGACTACGTTCTCGGAACGGGCTTCACCCCACACGATGCAGCGGCGCATCACGTCGTCCGACATCATTCTGACGTAGCAGCCGTGAACCATCTGCTCCACGTCGGCTTTCTCATCCCAGAAATTGTCCTCCGTGATGATGTTTCTGGGTTCTATCTCCAGGTAGTCGATGATGTTTCTGGGTTCTATCTCCAGGTAGTCGCCACAACTTGACAGGGTCAAGGCGGAAACTACAGCAAGAACCGCTACTTTATATGCATTGCTTAAGTTTTTCATGTCTTGTATCTCCTTTCAAGTTTAGAATCCTACGGTGACACCCAATGTATAACTCTTGGCACGGGGCGTCTGGCCCTCGGTCACAGCGATACCGGACTGACGTGTACCGAACTCGGGGTCGATACCCGTATACTTGGTCAGACAGAAGAGGTTGTTGGCACTGATGTAGAAGCTCAGCGCGTTCAGACCATACTTCTTCAGCTTCTTGGCGTCGAAGCTGTAGGCCAGCTGCAGGTAGTTGAGACGCACGAAGCTGGCGTCCTCAACAAAGCGGTCGCTGATCATGGTGTTATAGTTGTTGTTGCCGTTGAGCGCACGGGGAATGCTCGTCACATCACCGTTCTTGCGCCAGCGGTAGTTCACGGCCTCACTCTGGTTGTTGTTGGTGGTCATGGCCTCCATGTGCAGACGGTCGAGGTTGATAACGTCCACGTCCACACGGTAGTTGAAGTTGGCCATCAGCTTCCATTTGTCGTAGTGCAGGGTGAAACCGAAACCGCCGGTAAGCAAAGGCAGAGAGCTGCCGAGATGCTCCACGTCGAGCTCGTCGATGTTACCGTCGTGGTTCAAGTCCTCGTAGATGGCATCACCGCCTTCGAACTTGTAGGCACCGGTGTTGTTGGTGGCCTTATCATAGAAGGCACGCATGCGCTTGGGCGTGCGGCCGTCGGCCTCATACATCACGTCGCCGTTGGCATTGGTGGCCACGGGGAAGGTGTAGCCGCGACCTACGGCTTCTGCCAGAGAGGTCACGCCGGCCTCGTAGAGCTTCGAAGGAAGATGATCCTTGAGGTAAGCATTCTTCACTGCAGGATCGGCATACTTTTCAGGATACTTGGCAAACTCACGCTCTGCGTTCTTAAGAGACATGGCTGCATCGTAGGTGTACTGGTAAACGCCCTTGTAGCGGAAACCGTAGATGGAGCCGAAGGGGTTGTCCACCTGCACACGCTCGATGATGCTGGCATTGGGGTTACTCTTGTTGAGGTCGATGTTGCGGGCCTCCAGAGTAGCGTTATCCAGTTCCGTGATGACGGAGCGGTTGTTGGCAAAGTTGATGTAGGCGTCCATATAGAACTTGCCTTTCTTGAACAGACGGTTACCGTTGATGTAGAACTCCCAACCGGTGTTCTTCATGTCACCGATGTTGTGGTGAGAGAGCACGCCGTAACCGTTGGACGAAGCAATACCCTTCTGCAGCAACATGCCGTTGGTCTTTTCCTGATAGACGTTGATGTCCATCGTCAGCATGTCGTCGAAGAAGCCGAGGTTCATACCGATGTTCCACTTGATACGCTCCTCCCACTTCAGGGTGGTCAACTTGACGCCGTTGGGCGAGTAGCTCGTGACGCCCAAGTAGGAAGGACCTGGAGAATAAGTGTTCAGGTAGAGGTAGTCGCGGTTGGGGGCGTTACCGTTGAGAGCCCAGCCGCCGCGGATGCCCAACATGTTCATATGGGCCTTCTCCTTCACTTTTTGCATGAAGGGCTCGTCGATGATGTTCCAACGACCGGAGATGGCGGGGAAGTAACCCCAGCGGCTGTTCTCACCGAAACGAGTCGTACCGTCGATACGGAGGGTGAAATCCACCATGTAGCGGCTCTTCCAAGAGTAGTGTGTGGAGAACGTCCAGAAGATGCTGCGCCACTCGCCGTAGGTGCTCGACAGGCCGGTCAGCAAAGCGCCCGAAGAGGGGTTGGATATGCCGGCAGCCAGACGGTTGGCGTTGGTGGCCTGCGTGCTGCTGTTACCGGTGTTGAGCTCGAAACGGCCCAAAGCGGTCAGATAGTGGTCTTCATTCTCGAAGTGAGGCGTGAAGGTGAAGGTGTGCTTCGTGTTGAACGAGAAGCTCTTGGCACTGGTGCTGTAGGCTGAGTGCGTGTCCAGGAAGTTGGCTGTGGTGAGCTCGCGGGGCAGGTCTTCGTCAGCATAGTCGTTGCTGATGTTCATGTAGGCCTTGCCTTCGTAGTTCAACTGATGCTTGTCGGCGTTGGTGCCGAGCAGCTTATACTTCAGGATCAACTCGGGCGTGATCTTGTAGTTGCTGGTCACATAGTTGGCCAGATACTGCTTGGCAATGATGTTGTCCATGCCACGCTGGTCCTTAAGCTGCTCACTCATGGCCGTCGTGTTGTCGTAACCGGCGATGGAGACGCCCTGACCTGCCTGGATGGCATAGTAGTAGTCGTCGGTGGGCACGCCGTCCACGTTTTCACGATAGATGGCCATGTTGGGCATCTTCTTTTGAGCTGCACCGATGATACCGCCGTAGATGTTGGTCTTCTTGGTGTAGGTCATGTCGAAGTTACTGGTCAGCGTGATGCGGTCGTTGACGTAGTAGTCAAGCGCCATACGGGTGGAGAAACGCTGCAGACCCTGCTTGATGATGGTACCGCTTTCGTTCTCAAAACCGCCGGAAAGACGGAAGGTGGTCTTCTCGTCACCACCGCTCACAGCGATGTAGTGCTGCTGGCGGAAACCGACCTGCTTGACGGCGTCGAGCCAGTCGGTGTTGTTGTTGAACATGTAGCTCTCGGGGAACTCGGAGTGGTCGGGATAGTCGATTTCCTTGATGTGGGAAGCCTCGTCAATCTGGTTAGGATTGAAGTAGGCCTCTTTCAGCATCATGGTGTACTGGTCGCCGTTGAGCAGTTTGAAGCCGGCGGGCTGACGGGTGACAACGCCGGTGAACGAGTAGCTCACCTTGGCGGGACCGCGGCTACCGCGCTTCGTGGTGATCTCAATGACACCGTTACCGCCCTGGCTACCCCAAATGGCAGCGGCGGCACCGTCCTTGAGCACCTTGATGTCCTCAATATCCTGAGTGTTCACCTTCAGGAGGGCGGCGTAGTCCTCATCGGTGGCGTTGTTGGGATCGAAGCCCGTCATATCGGCGTCGGTGAGCACGTTACCGTTGACCACAATCAGCGGCTGGCCGCTCACGTTGTCGGAGATGGACGAGGCACCGCGCAGACGCATCTGCGAACCGGAACCCAGGTCACCGCTCACACCGACGATATCCAGACCGGCGATACGACCCTGCAGGGCTTCGTCGACACTGGTGATACCCAGACCTTCAAACTCTTTGGAGCTGATGCCCTGGGCTGCGAAGCTGACTTCTCGCTCGGGAATGGCCAGGCCGGAGGTCTTCATCATCTTCTTGGCCTTCACCTCCACGTCTTTCAGGGTGGTGGTGTTGTCGGCCAACATAATCTTAAAGACCGTCTTGTTGATGGGAAGGGTCTGAGGTTTGAAACCCACGTAAGACACTTTCAGTTTGTTCTTCTGGCTCTTGATGGCCAAAACGAAGTTACCGTTCATGTCAGTCACTGTGGCGCTCACGGTACGTCCCGAGGCATCCACTTCCTGCACATTCACGCCCGGCAGCACATCGAAATCGTCGCTGACCGTACCTGAAATGCGTTTGATCTGCGCACTGGCCATCACAGAGACCATAAGCAGACCTGTCAATAAGGTATATTTAAGTGTTTTCATAGTCTCCATTAATTCTGAACAGGATCAGTCAATGCGACGCCGTAGCGATCGAAGATACCCTTCATGGTGTCATATATGCTCTTGTTCCAGAGGTTGATCTCTGAGGGCATATAGAGGTCTTCGTCATTGGCAATCTGGTGAATGACGGCGTAGGCCGAAGAATAAATCTGACCCAATTGCAAAGCTTCACTGTTGTTCTTGGCCTCAATGTAGAAGTTCTGAGTGGCCTGAATGTTGCACTTCGCGGGGTCGATCGTAACCATTCTGCTGGCATATCCCTTGGGGAACACCTTGAGCGACTTTTCGGAGGCAGAGGAATGCTCTGCTACATGCAAACCGTAGAAGAGGTTGGTGGCCTTGTTGACCAGACCGGTCTCAAACACGCCGGTGGTGTCGCGCTGGCCGAGGAACACGGCGTAGTCCTGCACGTGGTAGGCAATATAGCGGTTGAGCGCGGTGTCAAGGGCGGCACGAATCGTCTTAATCTCAGCAATATCATCTTCACTGATGCCGGGGAACTTCGTACGGATGTCAGCTTCGGTAGCATCTACGCCGCCCATGTCGTCCAACCAGGCGCGACGGGGCACCTGATAGCTGTTGACCTGCTTGTCAATGGCCGTCTTGGTGGGCACATAGATTGTGTAGTTGTAAGGACGGAGCAGGCTGATGGCATAGTCGCCCTGGTCAAGAACCTTGTGGTCCGAGTTACCGTCGTTGAGCGTACGGTACCATGTGCTGGAATTGCCGGATTCAATGTACTTGAAGAAATCGGGGAACTCGGTTTTCAACACATTGTAAGGCGACTTCGTTGCGGGAAGCAACACCTCACCAACAGGCAGAGCGGCACCATTGGCCTTAACCGAAGAGGCGGGGCTGGGTACACTGCGGTTGTATTGAGCCTGATAGCCGCCGGCATAACCTGCGGTCTGGATTGTCGCGCCTCTTTCCCAGTCCACCTTGATGGCGGAGCCGGCCTTAGTTTTATAATAGGTATAAGAAGGCTCCAGGGGATTGGCTTCTGCCGGGAGGTTGTACACGGGGCAGACGCTGTTCTCGATGATATAGCGGAGCATCTTGTAGGAAATGCTGCTGTACCAGGTGCTGTAATTGGTGGTGGGAGCGAAGGTGTCATAGCTGGACATCCTGGAATACTGGGCACCCGGAGTCACAACACCGGCATCGTCCACGGTGTAGCGATAAGGCTCAATCCAAGGCAGATTCTTGCTCTCGGAGTCGAAGTCGAAGCGGAAGAGGACGGGACCCGTCTCGCCTGCCGAACCGCCGGTGCGGTTGACACTGGAGGGGTCGATCACCTTTCTCATCGCCTTGTCGTAGGGGCAGAAGAGCACATACTTGGTGCCGTCGAAGCTGCTCAGGTAAGAAGCATAACCGGCGGAAGCACCGGGAATATTCTTATCCTTCTGGATGAAGTTGTAGAAGACTGAGAAGCCCTCGTCGCGACTCTCGTCCAAGTCCTTCTCCTTGTTGAGCAACATGGTGGAAGTCACGTCCTTATAGGTCGGAGGCACGATGTTCATCGACAGACCGTAGATGACGCCGTTGCCGCAGACGTAGCAGTCGGCAATCTTGTCGGTGTCCAAGCCTTCGATGAGCGACTGCGACGTATCCTTGATCTTGGAAACGTTGGAGGGCAGGAAGCTCAGGAAGTTGGGCAGCATACAGTTCTGCATCAACTCGGCCACAATGGCGTCGGGATAGAGGTCCCAACTGGGTGTCTGACCGGCGGCATATTTGTCGGTGAGATCTTTACCCTCGTTGGTGAGGAAGCTCTCCATCTGCTCGTTTCTGGGCACGAGCATCAGAGCGGCGTCCATCTGATAGGTGTACGAACCGTCCGTATTATAAAGGTAATAGCGGTTCCACGCGGGGTCGTAAGGCAGATAGGCCGTAGCCACCCTGTCGCCGCTGTAGTCCTGCGTCAGCGCGCAATGCTTGGCGTAGTCGCCGGAGTTGATGTAGCGGATGGTGTATACATCCTCAAGGCCGCCGAGATTATCGGTCTGCACCTTGTTGTAATAAGGATAGCTGAATCGCTGCAGCTGCTTATAGAACGTGGAGTACTGAGGCTCGTAGCTCAGCTTCTCCATCATGTTGGAAACGGGATAAGGCACCTCCACCATCTTGTGGATGTAACCGTTCTGACAGGTGATGTTGGAGTTGTCGGGATCAATGGCCACACCGTTGACGACGGTCTGCGAAGTGCTGGTGGCCACACCGCCGGAGAGGATGCTGACATCCTCACCCTTGAAGCCTTTGCTGATGGCAAAAGAGGGCGAGAAATGCACCATTGAAGGCAGGTCGGCCGTACCGTTGACGGTATAGAGGTATTCTGCGCTGGCAGGCTTCGTGTTGTTGCGGCCGTTGAGCACAGCGGGCATCGTCGTGATGGAGCTCATGTCGCGGAAGTCCTCCCACCAGTCGATATCCAATACACCGGAAGCGTTGGGCAACTTCTCGGGAGGGAAGTTTTCCTGCTTCACTACAGAGCGCATATCCTGGTTGCCGACCGAAGTGCTGCGACGCATACAAGCGTCAGCTGCTCCTTCCACATTGGTGGCCGACGGATCGGTGGACAGATTGCCCAGCAGGTCGAGCACATAAGCATTGTCGAGCATCATGCTCTTGAAGAGACGGCGCACCTTCAGCTCATTGCCGCTGGCGTTGAACGACTCCGTGCTGGTGATGGTGCTCCAGGGATTTTCGGCAGACAGCTTCTTGTTCTTGTCGAAGAAACGCTGCCAAGCGGCATCGTCTGCCACAAACAGGGTCTTCGAGCCCGTTCTGGAGAGCATTTCGCGATAGTTGTCTGCTGCCACCGGCGAACTGTTGATCAGCGCCAGGGTAACAGAATAATCGCCACGCGACTCAAGCTCTTCGTAAATGCTTGTTCCCAGCCACTCGGGGGTGCCGACAAGCAGGTCGTCGGAACAGGCCGACAACCCGAACATGAGGGCAGCACCGCACAAACCACCCAAGAGGCGGGAAAGTCGATGTTTTACGTTACTGTTTTTCATGTTGTTTTTTTAGTATTTTTTAGTTTCGTTCGTTAGTTTTCGCACTCTATTATGGCTATTTATAGCCCTAAATCGGCATAAAGGTAACACTTTTTAGCATCTTAGAGCTCATTTCGCAAATATTTTTTCGCAAAAATGTGTTAAAAGTTACATTTCGCCTCGAAAAAAAACAAAAAACGGACAGTTTTGCCACCTTCTCCTGCCAAATTTGAGACTTTCGGTACCTGTTTGCCGAAGATGACACCAAGTCATCGTTCAGTTCCCGCTCAGTTCCCGTACAACAACCGTGCATCCTTCGTGTTTCGTTGCTGTTTACTCGAAGAATCTCGAAGGAAACTCGAAGGAAAGTCGAATTCGGACAGTCTGACGACAGTCTGACGACAGTCTGACAACAGTCTGAGGTTAGTAGCTCTCTTCTGCGGAAGGGAAGTCGCAGCTCTTCACGTCGGTGATATAGCGGCCGATGGCGTCGGTCATCACGGTGAAGAGATCAGCGTAGCGGCGCAGGAACTTGGGAGAGAAGCCCTTGTTCATACCCAGCATGTCGTGAATCACCAGCACCTGACCGTCGGCAGGACCGCCGCCGATACCGATCACGGGGATGCGCAACTCCTGACAGACGCGCTGCGTCAGAGCGGCAGGGATCTTCTCCAGCACGATGCCGAAGCAGCCGGCCTCCTCCAGAGCGTGGGCGTCGGAAATCAGCTTCTCGGCCTCAGCTTCCTCGCGAGCCCTCACGGCATAGGTGCCGAACTTGTTGATGCTCTGCGGCGTGAGTCCGAGATGACCCATCACGGGAATGCCGGCGTCGAGAATCTTGCGGACGGTGTCGATGATCTCTACCCCACCCTCCAGCTTGAGGGCGTCGCAGTGGGTCTCCTTCATGATGCGGATGGCGTTGGTGACACCTTCCGTGGGATTCACCTGATACGAACCGAAAGGCATATCACAAACGACCAGCGCACGCTGGGTGCCGCGCACAACGGCTTTGGCGTGATAAATCATCTGATCGAGCGTCACGGGCAAAGTGGTGAACGAACCGGCCATCACGTTGGAAGCGGAGTCGCCCACAAGGATGATGTCCATACCGGCGCCGTCCACGATGCGGGCCATACTGTAGTCATAAGCGGTCAACATGGCAATCTTCTTGCCCTGCTGCTTCATTTCAATAAGGCGATGAGTGGTCACTTTGCGCGCATCGTCCACCAAATATCCTGCCATAGCTTTGAATTTTTCCTGCAAAGGTACATGAATTTCGGCGAACGGGCAAATTTTTTGCGCTCATTTTTGAATAAGCGGCAAAATAATACTATCTTTGCACAGAAATTGACATGAAGCGGTCCACACTGAACATCTACAGAGCCTCTGCCGGCAGCGGAAAGACCTTCACGCTGACGGCCGAATATCTGCGCCTGATGGTGCAGCCTCAGGCCGATGCCGAATATCAGGCCACTCTGGCCGTGACGTTCACCAACAAGGCTACGGGCGAGATGAAAGAGCGCATCCTCGCCTCCCTCTACGCCATCGGACATAACGACCAAGACGGTGAAGACATGCTGCGCGCCGTCAGGGAGCGACTCTCTGCCGCCGGCACGCCGATGGGCGACGAAGCTGTGCGCGAAGGCTGCCGCAAAGCCCTCTCCGACATTCTGCACGACTATTCCCGCTTCCGTGTGGAGACCATCGACAGCTTTTTCCAAAGCATCCTTAAGAATATGGCCCGCGAGCTCGGCCTGAGCGCCAACCTCCAAGTGGAATTAAGCGACTCGGAAGTGACGGGGCGCGCCGTCGACCGCATCATCGACAATCTGGAGAGCGAGAAGGATACGCGCGAAAACGTGATGGGATTCCTGCGCGACAGACTCGACAGCGGAGAGCGCTGGAAGATTGCAGAAGATATCAAGAATTTTTCACACTGTATCTACGACCGCGAGTTCCAGGAAAAGCCCCCTGAGGAGAAGGCGCTTCTGGCCGACAGCCGAAGCATCGGGCTCTTCCGCAAGGAGCTGCGCGACAGGCGTGAAACATTGGAAAAAGAAT
This sequence comes from uncultured Prevotellaceae bacterium, assembly GCA_900320435.1. GTDB lineage: Bacteria > Bacteroidota > Bacteroidia > Bacteroidales > Bacteroidaceae > Physcousia. The sequence continues at coordinate 3,311 of ONSH01000043.1, read as the reverse complement.
GCGCGCAGGAGGCTGCCGCAATGGAGCTGGCCGCCTCGGATCCGTTGCTCGACGAGACCTGCGGCAAGAGCATCATCACCCTGCGCGGCGAGCTCAAAAAACTTTCGGAAGGCAGCACGCCCGAGAGCAAAACCTGGGAGAAATTTCAGGACGACCCCGTCGGCCTTTTACTCAAAGCGCACAGGGGCAATGAAGAAGCGCAGTCGCTTTTGGGAAGTCTGCACAACGTCATTTCCGAAAAAACACCCCATCTCATCGAGATACTCCGTGAAATCGGCACCATAAAGCTCATCCAGAAAAACATCAGCCCATTGAGTCTTTTAGACCGAATTGATCGGGAAGTCAAAGAAATCAACCACGAAAACGAACGTTTCGATCTGGCACGAACGCCGCTCCTTCTGGCCGCATTGCTCGAAGGCACGGACGCCCCGTTTTATTTCGATAAAATCGGTGCAAAACTGCACAACGTGATGATTGACGAGTTCCAGGACACCAGCACGCTGCAATGGCAAATTTTCAAGACGCTGCTCTTCGAAAACCAAGCCGTCGGCGGCAGCAATCTCATCGTGGGCGACATCAAGCAGAGCATCTACCGATGGAGAGGCGGCGCCTGGAGTCTGCTGCACGGACTCAAGGAAGAACTGAGTCAATGGAACCCGCACGAAGAGGCGCTCAAGACGAACTGGCGCAGCGGCGAAAACATCATCCGCTTCAACAACGACTTCTTCACCAAAGCAGCCCGCCAGCTCGACAGTCTGGATCCCGACGCTTCGTTCCGACTGGAGGAAATATACAACGACGTGTGTCAGGAAATTTCCAAAAAGAAACAGGGGCTCGGATACGTCCGCCTCACCCTCTCCTGCGACGAAGAAGCTGAAGGAAATGCCCTGCACGGAATGATGGAGGAAATGCTGCAGCTTCACGAGGCCGGACTGCCTTATGAAGAGATGGCCATACTCTGCCGCACGAAGAGCAACATCACCGACACGGTGGACTATTTCGCCGCCAACGCTCCCGAAGAGCTGCAAATCGTGAGCGACGAAGCCTTCCTGCTCAAAAGCAGCACCACCGTGAGGCTGATTGTCGACGCTCTGCGCATCCTGCTCGCCGGCGGAGGCGATGACGCCATCCCCTGCCGCAGTTTCATCCGCTTATATAAAGAAACACCCGATCTCACCGAGGATTTCAATCACGGAACACCGGCCTCGTTATACCTTCGCCCCGTCAGAAATTTGCTACCTGCCTTCCTCATCGACGAACGGGAGACGCTCTCCGCTATGCCGCTCTACGAGCTCATCGAGACCTTATATAAAAGGTTGCGTCTGGAGCGCATCCGCCACGAAGACGCCTATTGGCACGCCTTCCTCGACATCGTGCGCACCCATCTTCAGAGCGAGAGCAGCAGCCTCCCGGGCTTCCTGTCCGCATGGGAGGACAATTATCAAAATACGGCGATTCCATCGGGAAAAGTCGCCGGCGTACGCATCCTCACAATACACAAAGCCAAGGGCTTGGAATACCACAGCGTGTTCATGCCGTTCTGTGCCTGGGACATCGAGCGTGACAAGGACACCAACCTCTGGTGCGAGACGGGCGAAGGCGGCAATCTCTACAACCGTTTGGGCGCCATGCCCGTGAATTTGGAGAAGCGCATGGCCAACAGCTTCTACGATAAACAATACGAAGAGGAACATCTGCAGAAACGCGTGGACGCCCTCAACGAACTCTACGTGGCTTTCACCCGCCCAACCTGCAACCTGATGGTGTGGACAAAGACGGGAAAGAAGGCGCCCACGAACTACGACGTCGCAGAACTCATCACAGACGTCGTCTTCGGCGGCGAACGCGAGGGTGTGTACGAGGCGGGCGAGAAAGTGACAAAGCCCCTCAGCAAAGGCGCCCGCAGCGGCGAAAGCCGCATGAACCCCACGCCGGAGGGATATCCCGTGAGCACCTGCAACTACGAGGCCCGGCTCCACTTTGTGCAGTCCAACGAGAGTGAATGCTTCACCTCCGAGGAGCAGAACAAAATTGACACGGGCAAGCTCTACCATTATATATTCTCGCAGGTGCACGACCTCAACGACACCGGAAGGGTTCTGGCCGAAGCGGTACAGCGCGGCCTCGTCAGCCCCGGAGAAGAAGAACGCAAACTGAGCCAATATCTCAGCGAAATCATGCAGGAGGAGCACTGCCGCTCGTGGTTCGACCCCGCCAACGAGGTGTGGAACGAATGCAGCATCCTGCTGCCGCGCATCGACAACGGCCGCAAACGCCGTCCCGACCGCGTGGTGCGTCGGGGCGACACCATCACCATCATCGACTACAAATTCGGCCATTGGCACTCCTCCTACCCCGATCAGGTGAGAGAATACAAGGAACTGGTGCAGAAGATGTACCCCCAATGTACCGTAGAGGGCTGGCTTTGGTTCGTGGATATCAATAAAATACGACGGGTATGAAGACATTTCTCCGACTTGTGGCAGAAAACCTGAAAGAACGCTGGGGCGCAGATCTCTCACGCGTGACGGTGGTCTTTCCGGGCAAGCGCGCCGGTCTGTTTCTCTCGCAGGAAATCTCGGCCGTCTCCGACGAACCCGTCTGGGCGCCCCGCTACGTCAGCATCGACGAGCTCTTCATGCGCCTTTCCGGCAAGACGGTCGCCGACCCCGTCACCGCCGTCACCACACTCTACCGCCTCTACCAGGAACTGTTGCCCGAAGAACGTCGCGGAGAAGAAACCATCGACCGCTTCTGGGGCTGGGGCGAAATCCTGCTGACTTCGAGGACATCGACAAGCATCTGGTGGACGCCGACAAACTGTTTCTCAACGCCAAGGACTTCAACGAGTTGACCGAGACCGATTTCCTCAGCGACGATCAGAGAGAAGCCTTGGAGCACTTCTTCGCCGAATTCGAGCCTGACCATCTGACCCGCATCAAGACGGCGTTCCGGCTCCTTTGGGACAGAATGCCGCAGCTCTACCGCAACCTGAAAAAGGCCATGCCCGCCAACGTGGCGCCCTACAAGGGAGCCCTCATGCGCGAGGTGGCGGAAAACTCTCGTCTCACAGACCTCCTGCCCGAGGAGACCACCTACGCCTTCGTAGGCTTCAACATGCTCAACGAAGTGGAAGAGCGGCTGATGTCCACGCTGCAGAAACGCGGACAGGCGCTCTTCTATTGGGACTACGACCTGCTCTATCTCAGCAGCCGCTTCGAGGCGGGCGACTTCATCCGCAAGAACCTCGACCGCTTCCCCAACCAGCTGGACAGCAAGGAGTTTGACAATCTGAAGAACCACCCGGGATT
>ONSH01000063.1 GCA_900320435.1 uncultured Prevotellaceae bacterium | reverse complement strand
GACACCCTGAATCTGCTGTCGAGTGTGCTGAGCAACGGGCGTGCCGGACTGTTCGACCTGGATCTGAACCAGACCATGAAGGTGCTGCGCTGCGGCGCCGGCACGGAGCTGCTGCGCGATCACGGCGCTTTCATGCTGATGGGCTGTCCCAAGCAGGGACAGAGTCTGGAGGAGGTGCGCAGCCTGATGCTGGCCGAGATAGAAAAGCTGAAGAAGGGCGACTTCCCCGAGAGTCTGTTGCCGAGCATCATCAACAACTACAAGCGCAACCGCTATCAGGTGTTGGAGAGCAACGAGGGCAGAGCCGACATGTTTGTGGAAGCCTTCATCAACGAGGTGGACTGGAAGCAGGAGGTGGAGAGCATCGACCGCATCTCGAGGATTACGAAGCAGGAGCTGGTGGCGTTCGCCGACAGGTTCTTCACCGAGGCCTGCGTCACCGTGTTCAAGAAGCAGGGGGTGGACGACACCCAGAAAAAGATAGACAAGCCGGCCATCACGGCCATTCCCGCCAACCGCGACACGATGAGCCGCTTTGTGCGTGAGATTCAGGACGCCCGGGTGGAGCCCATCCGGCCGCGATTCGTTGACTTTAAGAAGGATATGACTATGGCCAGGACCAGGAAGGGGCTGCCGCTGAAGTATGTCAGGAATACGGAGAACGGACTCTTCCAGCTGAACCTGCGCTATGAGTTCGGCCGCAAGGCGGACAATCGCTATGGCGTGGCAACGGAGTATATCGACTATCTGGGTACCGACAGCTACACCGCCGCCGAGTTGAAGCGTAAGTTCTATGAGCTGGGCTGCGACTTCGGTGTGAGCGAAGGCGGCGATGCCGTCAACGTGTGGCTGACGGGACTGAGCGAGAACATGCAGGCCGCTCTGGCTCTGGGCGAGGAGCTGCTGCAGAACGCCAGGGTGGACCGGGAGGCTTACGGCGAGATGGTGGGCCAGATACTGAAGAGACGCGATGACGCCAAGAAGAGCCAGCGTGGCTGCTTCAACCGCTTGTACAGCTACGGCGTGTACGGCGAGCGCAACTTCAATCGCGACGTCATGACGGAGGAGCAGCTGAAGACGACCGATCCGCAGGTGTTTGTGGACCTGCTGAAGAACCTGAGCGGCTACGAGCACAGCGTGGAGTACTACGGACCGATGAGCGTGAAGGAGGTTTCGGACATCGTGACCGGGACGCACAAGATGCCCGGGAAGCTGATGCCCGTGCCGCAGAACAGGGAGTATGAGCGCCTGCAGACGCCTGTCAACGAGGTGTGGATAGCTCCGTATGATGCCAAGAATATCTATATGTGTATGTACCACGACGAGCATCGCGATTGGAATATCGATGAGGCTGCCGTCATAAGCCTGTTCAACGAATATTTCGGCGGCGGCATGAACGGCATCGTGTTCCAGGAGATGCGTGAGGCTCGCGGACTGGCTTACAGCGCGTCGGCCTACTACGGACGTCCCGACAGGAAGGGCGGCAAGGAGAGTTATATGACCCACATCATCACGCAGAACGACAAGATGATGGACTGCATCAGCCACTTCCACACGATTCTGAACCGGATGCCTGCCAGCGAGACGGCATTCGGGATCGCCAAGGAAGCTCTGACCAAGCAGTTGGCCAGCATGCGCGTCACCAAGATGGGCATCATCGGCATGTGGAACGCCATGAAGAAGCTGGGGCTGGACTGTGACCTGAACCGGAAGATATATCAGGATCTGGACAAAGTGACGCTGCAGGACATCGTGAACTTTGAGAAGAAGACAATGGCCGACAAGACCTATCGCTATATCATCCTGGGTGACGAGAAGGAGCTCGACATGACGTCGCTCGGGAAGATCGGCCCTGTCCGCAGACTCACTATAGAGGAAGTTTTCGGGTATTAATCCTGCACGCAAAAAAAGGCTGCCGAATTGCTCCGGCAGCCTTTTCTTTAACCGTTAACCGTTAACCGTTACTCGAATCCGTTCGGATTGTTCTTCTGCCAGTTCCAGGAGTCGCGGCACATATCCTCGATGCCGTATTCAGCCTCCCAGCCCAATTCGCGCTTGGCCTTGGCGGGATCGCAGTAGCAGGTGGCGATGTCGCCCGGACGGCGGGGCTTGATGCTGTAGGGCACGTCGATGCCGTTGACCTTGATGAAGGCCTTCACCACGTCGAGCACGGAATAGCCGTGACCGGTGCCGATGTTGTAGATGGCGATGCCCTGCTTGCGCTCAATGCTCTGAAGGGCAGCCACATGGGCCTTGGCCAGATCGACCACGTGGATGTAGTCGCGCACGCCGGTGCCGTCGGGGGTGGGGTAGTCGTTGCCGAAGACGCCCAGCTCCTGACGCTTGCCCACAGCCACCTGGGTGATGTAGGGCATGAGGTTGTTGGGGATGCCGTTGGGGTTCTCGCCGATGGTGCCGCTCTTGTGGGCGCCGATGGGGTTGAAGTAGCGCAGGAGGCACACATTCCACTCGGGATCAGCCTTCTGCACGTCCATCAGCACCTCCTCGAGCATCGACTTGGTCTGGCCGTAGGGGTTGGTGCAATGGCCCTTGGGGCACTCCTCGGTGATGGGGATGATGGCGGGGTCGCCGTAGACGGTGGCCGAGGAGGAGAAGATGATGTTCTTGCAGCCGTTCTTGCGCATCACGTCGAGCAGGCAGAAGGTGCCGTTCATGTTGTTCTCGTAGTATTCCAGAGGCTTGGCGCAGCTCTCGCCGACAGCCTTGAGGCCGGCGAAGTGGATGCAGGCGTCAAACTTGTGGGCGTCGAAGACCTTCTGCAGGCCTTCCTTGTCGCGGATGTCCACCTGGTAGAAGGGCACGCTCTTGCCGATGATCTTCTCCACGCGGGGAAGACACTTTGGAGAAGCGTTGTAGAGATTGTCCACCACAACGGCCTCGTGGCCGGCGGCGGAAAGTTCGATGAGAGTGTGGCTTCCGATGAAGCCTGCACCTCCGGTGAGTAGGATTTTCATTGTAATAAAGGGGTTGTTATTTCGGTTTTTCGTGATTTTGCGTGACAAAAATAATCAAAAAATGAGAAAAGACAAAACTTTTTGCTAATTTTGCGCCCGAATCAGCGTATTTTGTATGATGAAAAAGACACTTATAGCTTTTGCGGCGCTCCTCCTGCCGCTTTTTGCAGCCGATGCACAGCAGTATCAGAAGCAGCGCGAGCAGCAGGTGAAAGAGAATGTGCCCCTCAGCACGTTCCGGGAGGCCCAAAAGATCTTGTTCAACTTCGACTGGCGCTTCAACCACGCCGAGGGCAGTCCCGAGGTGGGCTACGACGATTCGGCCTGGCGCAAGCTCTCGCTGCCCCACGACTTCCAGTTTGAGCTGCCCTGGGACGAGAGTGCCGGCGGCGCACGCGGCTTCAAGCCGATGGGCGAGGGCTGGTATCGCAAGACCTTCAAGGCCGACTCCCTGTGGATGGGCCGCGAGGTGCTGCTCGACTTCGGCGGCATCATGTACTACGGCGACGTGTGGATGAACGGGCAGAAGGTCGGTTCGACGGAATACGGATACTGCGGCTTCGAGTGCGATGTGACCAAGGCTTTGCGCTACGACACCCTCAACGTGGTGGCCGTGCGCGCCTCGACGGGCAAGAAAAACGGCTCGCGCTGGTACACCGGCGGCGGTCTCTTCCGCGACGTCTTCCTCAAGGTGCAGAACCCCACGCATATCGCCCGTCACGGACTCTATGTGCATACCCCGAAGGTGAGCCCCGAGGAGGCCACCGTGCAGGTCGAGGTGGAGGTGACGGGATTCCGCAAGCACCACATCGAAGTGGTTGCCACAATCTTCACCGCCGACGGCCGTCAGATTGTCAGCGCCCGCGACACGATGAACCAGCTCACGAAGCACACCACCGACGAGCTCAAGCTGATGCCCATGACGGTGCTGGACCCCAAGCTCTGGAGTCCCGAGACGCCCTATCTCTACCGCTGCCGCGCCGACATCTTTGACGACGGCATCCTGGTGGACCAGCAGGAGACCGAGTTCGGCATACGCTCCATCGAATACGGCACCGACTTCGGCTTCAAACTCAACGGCAAGAAGGTGTTCCTCAAGGGCATCGCCAACCATCACGACCTGGGTGCTCTGGGTGCTGCCGCCTTCGACGACGCTATCGAGCGCCAGATGCGCCAGATGAAAGCTTTCGGTTTCAACGCCATACGCTGTTCCCACAACCCCTACAGCGAGAGCTTCACCAAGATTGCCGACCGCGTGGGTCTGCTCGTGGTGGACGAGCTCATCGACAAGTGGAGCGACAACGAATACTGGGGCGGCCGCAAGCCCTTCTCCGCGCTGTGGCCCGAGCTCATCAAAGAGTGGGTGAAGCGCGACCGCAACAGCCCCTCCGTCATCCTCTGGAGTCTGGGCAACGAGCTGCAGACGCGCAAGGACTGGTCGGGCTACGACACCAACGACTGGGGCATCACGACCTACAAAATCTTCGACGTGATGACCAAGCGCTACGACGCCACCCGTCCGACCACTGTGGCGCAGTTCCCCGCCCGTGCCGGCGGCATCCGCGAGGAGAAGGAGTTCAAGACCTACCATGTGGCCCCCGAGCTGGGTGTGGCCACCGAGGTCAACTCGTTCAACTATCAGTGGGACGCCTATCCCGGTTACTATGAGCATGCGCCGAACCTGATTCTCTTCCAGAGCGAGGCCGTCACCAACCAGTTGCAGGCCCCCTTCTACGGCATGAACCGCGAGCGCGGCGTCGGCCTGGCCTACTGGGGTGCCATCGAATACTGGGGCGAGTCGAACAAATGGCCCAAGAAGGGCTGGAACTACAGCTGGTTCTCGCACACGCTGGCTCCCTATCCGCAGGCTTACCTCATCAAGGGCGCCTTCGAGCCCGAGAAGCCCGTGGTGCACATCGGTGTGATGAACGGCGGCGAGAGTATCGACTGGAACGACGTGAAGGTGGGGCAGAAGACCTACAGCGATTCGTGGAACTGGGCCTCCGGCAGCAAGAAGCAGGTGTGCGCCTTCACCAACGCCGAGGAGGTCGATCTGCTCGTCAACGGCAGCTCTCTGGGTCGCGTGAAGAACGACACGACGGACGTCTTCCGTCGCGGCGTGTGCACCTGGCAGGATGTGCCCTACGGAGAGGGCGGACGTCTCACGGCCGTAGCCTATAACGGCGGCAAGGAAGTGGCCCGCCACGAGATTCAGACCGCCGGTGCTCCCGTACGTCTGGTCATCGAGGACGAAGGCATTCTGCCCGCAAGCAGCTTCACGGCCGACGGCATGTCGCTGAAATATCTCTGGGTGAAGGCTGTGGACGCCGCCGGTCGCGTTGTGCCGACCGCCGATCAGGAGGTGACGGTGACCGTGAGCGGCGCCACGGAACTTGTGACGCTCGACGACGGCAACCACTACACCGACGAGCTCTTCGTGCCTGAGAGTCGCGTGATCAAGACGGGCTTCGAATACTTCGGTCTGACGAACATGCCCGAAGCCGTCATCACCTCAATGACGCGCCATCTGCGCGAAGGCCGTCTGCTCGTCATCCTGCGCTCCAAGCAGAAGAAGGGCAACAGTCAGGTGCAGGTGACCTCGGGCTTCTTCAAACCTGTGAAAACTACCGTAAAAGTGCTGCCCTAAATGATACGCAAACTCATCCTCTGCACCCTCCTTGCGCTCTGCGCCCAATGGGCCGGAGCCTACACGGTGGTGATTGACGCCGGCCACGGAGGCAAGGACTCCGGCGCCGTGGGCAAGGTGGCCAAAGAGAAAAACATCAACCTGGCCGTCGCCTTGAAACTGGGCGAACTCATCGCAGCCAACTGCCCCGACGTGAAGGTGGTCTATACGCGCAAGACCGACGTCTTCGTGGAGCTCCACGAGAGAGCCCGCATCGCCAACAAGGCCAAGGCCGACCTCTTCATCTCGGTCCACACCAACGCGATGCCCAACAAGATCATCCGTCGCGGCACCGAGACCTATACGCTCGGTATGCACCGCGCCGCCGACAACCTGGCTGTGGCCAAGCGCGAGAACTCCGTCATCACTCTGGAGAGCGACTACCAGCAGCACTACGAGGGCTTCGACCCCAACAGCTCCGAGTCGTACATCATCTTCGAGTTCATGCAGGACCAGAATATGGCCTCGTCGGTGGAGTTCGCCAAAGGGGTGCAGGAGCAGTTTGCCCGCACGGCGGGCCGCGTGAACAAGGGCGTCTATCAGGCCGGATTCCTGGTCTTGAGGGAGACCTCGATGCCCAGTGTGCTCATCGAGTTGGGCTACATCTCCACGCCCGACGAGGAGCAGTATCTCAACACGGCGAAGGGCCAGCAGGCTATGGCGCTGAGCATCTACAACGCTTTCAAAAACTACAAGAACAAGAAACAGTAATCAACCAAGAAGGGAGAGAAAGAAGATATGAAGAAGGAAGTCAAAATAGGTCTGTTCGGCATCGCCGCCCTCATCGTGCTGGTGATGGGCATCAATTTCCTCAAGGGGCTCAGTGTGTTCCACATGGACAAGGTGTACTACTTCTCCTTCCGCAACGCCAAAGCCATCGCCAAGAGCAGCCACGTGTATGCCGACGGTGTGCCCGTGGGCCGCGTGTCCGACCTGATCTACAATTTCCGCAAGCCGGGCCAGATCCTCGTCAAGGTGAGCCTTGACCCGCGTCTGCGTCTGCCCGGACGCACCACCGCCGTCATCGAGACCTCGCTGATGGGGGCCTCCACGATGAGCATCATCCTCGGGCGCGACAGCGTCTACACCTACAGCCCGGGCGACACCATTCCCGGCGCGGAGAACTTCGGCGTGATGGAGAAGGTGGGCGACGTGATGCCCGACGTGCACAACGTCATACGCAAGGTGGACACCCTCATCACCACTGTCAACCGTCTGCTCAGCAACCCCCATCTGGAGCAAATCCTCGTCAACGCCGACCAGATCACCTCCGACCTCACCGTCACCACCAAGCAGCTCAACCGCCTCATGGAGAACGACATCCCCAAGCTGACGGCCACCTACACCGAGATGGGGCACAACATGAACACTTTCGTGGGCAACCTCAACCGTCTGGACCTGCAGCAGACTCTGGCTTCGGTCAACAAGACCATCAAGGATGTGGATCAGCTCGTCTTGGAGATACAGAACCCCAACGGCACTCTGGGCGCCCTCATCAAGGATCGTGCGCTCTATGCCAACATCAACCACACGGTGCAGTCGGCCGATTCGCTCGTCACCGACCTCAAGGCCCACCCCAAGCGCTATGTCCACTTCTCCATCTTCGGCAGAAAGGATAAATAAAAGCCCCCTCCACCTCCCCCTTTGGGGGAGTGCTTTAACCATTAACCATTAACCCTTAACCGTTAACCCTTAATCGTGTATCGGGTTTACCAGATACTCATCATTCCCCTGCTCGTGGTGCACAGCATTGTGTTCCTCACGGGCATGATGCTCTGCTGCTTTCTGGGCCTGGGGCGTCTGGGCACGGGCATCCTGCCGCGCTGGTGGGGAAAGAGCATGCTGTGGCTGTTGCTCCGTCGTGTGGAGGTGCACGGACGGGAGCGTCTCCGCGAGGGTGAGCACTACGTCTTCATGGCCAACCATCAGGGCATGCTCGACATCCCGATGATCAACGGCTGGCTGGGGCGCGACTTCAAATGGATGATGAAGAAGGAACTGGAGCGCGTGCCGCTCTTCGGCACCGCCTGTCGTGCTGCGCGCTTCGTGATGGTGGACAACGCCAATGCCGGCACCGTGCGCCGCACCTGCCGCGAGGCGGCCGCCCTGATGCGCGAGGGCTACAGCATCTGCATCTTTCCCGAGGGCAGCCGCTCGTGGGACGGCCGCATGACCGCCTTCCACAAGGGCGGCTTCGTGCTGGCCAAGGCCTGCGGATTTCCCGTCGTGCCCATCACCGTCAACGGCAGCTTCGAGGCGTTGCCCCGAGCCAAAGGCCTCGGCCTCACGTCGCCCTCGCACCTCTCCATCACCATCCACGAACCCATCCCGGCGGATATGCCCTGCGAGGATCTGATGGCGCGCGTCTTCGACGACATACACAAGGATCTCGAGCGTAAATATCAATAGATATACGTGTTTTTTTAAATCTTTAAAATCAAATGAAACAAGACAGAATCTTTGGGCGTCCGGCCACGTTCCGCCGTTTTGAGCGGAAGGCGTGGAGTGCGTTCCGGAGTCTCTCCCTCGAGGTGCGCATCGGCGTGCTCTCGGTGGCTACCCTCGGCAGCGTGTCCTTCGTCAAGGCCGCTCCTGCCGCAGACGCAGCTCCCGAGCGCATTGAGGCCGAAGAGCAGAAGGGGGAAGATCTTTCGGAGCTCACCGTGTCGGCCACCCTGGCGCCGCTCTCCCAGTTGGAGCAGGTGCGCCTGGTTTCTGTGCTTCAGAGAGAGGATGTCCTGCGCTCTGGAGCACAGAGTGTGAACGATCTCCTCAAGTTGTTCAGCGGAGTCGATGTCCGTCAGCGCGGCCCTTACGGTGTGCAGACGGACATTTCTATTGACGGCGGCATCCAGGAGCAGGTGACGTTGCTGCTCAACGGCGTCAACGTCTGCAATCCCCAGACGGGCCATCTCACCTTCGATCTGCCCGTGGCGCTGGAGGACATCGAGCGCATCGAGGTGCTTGAGGGTGCAGCCGGTCGCGTCTACGGCGGCGGCAGCTTCGGCGGCGTCATCAACATCATCACCCGCACGGACTCCGTCTCCGCCGTCACGCTTCGGGGCGAAGGCGGCCAATACGGCACCGCAGCGGGCAGTGCCCGCGCCTCTGTGGCGCGTCAGAGCTTCTCGGGCGGTTATGCGCGCTCCGACGGCGGCACCGTCAACGACGACTTCTGGAAGACGCAGGCCTACCACAGCGGCTCCTGGCGTTGGCTCCGCTGGCAGGCGGGCTATTCGCAGAAGCAGTACGGCGCCAACACCTTCTACTCCACCAAGTATCCCAACCAGTGGGAGGAGAACATGCGCCTGCTGGCCTCCCTCGCCGCCGACATTCCTCTAACCGCTAACCGCTCACCGCTAACCCTGACACCGGAGGTGTATTGGCAACGCAACTACGACCACTTCCAGCTCATCCGCGGCACTTCCACCGGCGAAAACGAGCACCGCTCCAACGTGCTCGGTGCCAAAGCCCGGCTCTGGTGGCAGTGGAAGGGCGGCAAGACGGCGGTGGCGGCTGAGATGCGTCACGAGCGCTACAGCAAGGC
>ONSH01000027.1:4147-27852 GCA_900320435.1 uncultured Prevotellaceae bacterium | reverse complement strand
TACACCAAGAACATACTCCGTCACCTCATCGTGCTGCCCATCGGTGGTGCCAATGTCACTCAGGACATTGCAGCCCAAAAGATAGAGTGGGACGAGGCTGAGATGCTGAAGCTCAAGCACGGCACGGCCTATCGCAACGACACCGTCTCCGACGAAGAGACCATCGAGCTGAACTACGGTCAGAAGATCACAACCGACAAGTTGCTCAACATCATCGAGGCCCGCTACGAGGAGATTGTGGCCAACGCCTGGCATCAGATCAAGCCCTACTCCGACCTGCTGCTCTCGGGCCAGGTGGTGCTCACGGGCGGCGTTTCCCGCGCCAAGAACATTGTGCCCTGTTTCCAGTTCTTTGCTCAGTGCAACAAGCAGGTGAAGATTTTCAAGGGCCTGCCCGACGGCATCGTGACGTCGCCCAGTGTCATCATCCCCGAGGACGGACGTTATCTCTCGCTGATGGGCCTGCTGCTCCACGGCGACCAAAACTGCCTGGCTTCCAAGGAGCCCGAGAAACCCAAGGAAGAACCTGTTCCCGTGCAGCCTGAGGAGACCGCAGTTGCCAATATGCCGGCCGAGACCGCCACCGTGGAGCCCGAGAAGCCCGCGAAGGAAGACACTCCCAAGAAGGAGTCTTGGTGGAAGAATATGATGAAGAAAGTACAGGACAGCCTGTCCGAACCCGAATAAAGATGATGTTGAACGCAGAAAAACCTACAATCATGGATACGAATAACGATTTTGGCATGGGCATTCAGTTCGATATGCCTAAAAACAACCCCAGCATCATCAAGGTGATCGGTGTGGGCGGTGGCGGCGGCAACGCAGTCAACCACATGTTCAGGGAGGGCATCCACGATGTCAGTTACGTAGTGTGCAACACCGACCAGAAGGCTCTGGAGGAGTCGCCCGTCCCCACCCGTGTGCAGCTGGGTGACGGCCTGGGCGCCGGCAACAAGCCCGAAGTGGGTCGCGAAAAAGCCATCGAGAGCATCGAGCAGATCAAGCAGATGTTCACCGACGGCACCCGCATGGTCTTCGTCACGGCCGGCATGGGCGGCGGCACCGGCACGGGCGCGGCGCCCATCATTGCACAGTGTGCCAAAGATATGGACATCCTCACCGTGGGCATTGTCACCATTCCCTTCCTCTTCGAAGGCAAGATGAAGATCTTCCAGGCTCTGGAGGGCGTGCAGGAGATCAGCAAACACGTGGACGCCCTGCTGGTGATCAACAACGAACGTCTGCGCGAAATCTATCAGGACCTGACGGTCATCAACGCCTTTAAGAAAGCCGACGACACGCTCTCTGTAGCCGCCAAGAGCATCGCGGAGATTATCACCATGCGCGGCATCATCAACATGGACTTCCAGGATGTCACCACCGTGCTCAAAAACGGCGGCGTGGCCATCATGTCCACCGGCTTCGGCGAAGGCAGCGGCCGTGTCACCAAAGCCATTGAGGAGGCGCTCCACTCTCCGCTGCTCAACAACAACGATATCTACAACTCCAAGAAGGTGCTCCTCAACATCAACTTCTCCAGCGACGACGGCAAGGACAGCCTGATGATGGAGGAGATCAACGAGGTGAACGACTTCATGGCCAAGTTCAAGGAGGATGTCGAGGTGAAATGGGGCCTGGCCACCGACCCGTCTCTGGGCAACAAGGTGAAGATCACGCTGCTGGCCAGCGGTTTCGGTCTGCAGGGCATCACCGGCATCACGAACCACGACAAGGAGAAGGCTGCCGCAGAAGCCCACCGCGAGACGGAGCGCCTGGAGCAGCTCAACGACATCATGGTGGAGTACTACAACGGCTCGGGCGCTGCCACCAAGCGTCGTCCCAACATCTACATCTACGACCTAGAGACCTTCGACAACGAGGACGTCATTGCCCGTGTGGACGGCCGTCCCACCGGCACGCGCACCGGTGACGAACTGCGCAACATCAAAGAGTTAGTGAAGGACGTCTCTGAGAACGGCGAGACTCTTTAATTCCGGGAACTCCGGCACATTGATTCTGAAATAGTCCATCAGCTCCGCGAGCGTCATGCTCCGGAGCTGCGGCGCTCCATAGCCCAGGTAGTCCGCCACGCCGCGCACGATGTCCAGGTGCATGGCCGTGTAGCCGCCCCCGGCCTCATCGAGCTCGCGGAGGGCCTTTTCGAGATAGTCCATCAGGGGTGCGTTTTCGCTCTCGTGCTTAAGGGCGTGGGTCAGAAATTCTCCCAAAAAGAGGGCCATCGTCTGCTTTACGGGCTCATAGAGCAGGCTGACATACTGAGTCCGCAGATGCACCTCTCCCAGCGTCTGCAACTCGCGCGTCGGACGGAAGTCATAGTCGATGTCCACGCTGTAGAGCGGTCTGAGCAACACGCCGCGCACGGCAGCCCCCCGGGCCCGCGACACCCTCACGAGGAAGGGCACCGTGCCTCTGGTCCCGGTGAAGATGCGCACGATGACTTTGTCGCCAGTCAAGCGCACGCTTCCCAACACTATGCCGCGTGTTTTTTCCATCTCTGCGACTGCAAAGATAAGTTTTTTCAAAAGAAAAAGGGCACTTTTTACTACAAAAACCGCTTTTTCTTGAAATTATTGCAGGCCAACGCGGGGTATTTCAGCTTTTTTCCGTACCTTTGCACACGCTTTATGACCTAAAGCACCGGGTTGGTCCCTTCGTCTATCGGTTAGGACGAGAGATTTTCATTCTCTAAAGAGGAGTTCGACTCTCCTAGGGACTACATAAAAAGAAGAAAAAACGAAAACGTAAACTTAGACAATGGCAAACCACAAGTCATCTCTTAAGAGAATCCGTCAGGAGCAGAAGCGCAAGCTCCACAACAGATACTACGCAAAGACTATGCGTAACGCTGTTCGCAAACTGCGCGCTACCACAGACAAGGCTGCTGCCACCGCCATGTACCCCGCTGTACAGAAGGCGCTCGACAAGCTGGCCAAGGTAAACATCATCCACAAAAACAAGGCAGCCAACATCAAGTCGAAGCTGGCTCACTACATCGCTAAGCTGGCATAACGCCAGCTTTTTTTGTTTATGGACGAAATCGAAAAGAACAGAGCGACCTACAGCGCCTCCAACATTCAGGTGCTGGAAGGCCTTGAGGCTGTGCGCAAGCGCCCGGCCATGTACATCGGCGACATCTCCGAGAAGGGTCTCCACCACCTCGTTTACGAGACGGTGGACAACTCCATCGACGAGGCCTTGGCCGGTTATTGCACCCACATCGAAGTCACCATCAACGAAGACGGCAGCATCACCGTGCAGGACAACGGCCGCGGCATCCCCGTGGACATGCACGAGAAGGAGCACAAGAGCGCTCTGGAGGTGGTCATGACCGTGCTCCATGCCGGCGGCAAATTCGACAAGGGCAGCTACAAGGTGAGCGGCGGCCTCCACGGTGTGGGCGTCAGCTGTGTCAACGCCCTGTCCACGAAGATGCTCTCTCAGGTCTTCCGCGACGGCAAGATCTACCAGCAGGAGTATCATCGCGGCAAGCCTCTGGCCCCTGTGGCTGTGGTGGGCGAAACCACCCTGCGCGGCACACGCCAGCAGTTCTGGCCCGATGACACCATCTTCCAGACCACTTTCTACAAGTACGACATCCTGGCCAATCGCATGCGCGAGCTGGCTTACCTGAATGCCGGCATCCACATCACGCTGACCGACATGCGTCTCGACGTGAACGAGCAGAGCGGCATTGAGGGCATACGCAGCGAGGTGTTCTACAGCGAAGGCGGCCTGAAGGACTTCGTCCGCTACATCGACTCCACCCGCACGCATCTCATCAACGATGTCATCTATCTGAACACCGAGAAGCAGCAGGTGCCCATCGAAGTGGCCATCATGTACAACACGGGCTACTCCGAGAACCTCCACTCCTACGTCAACAACATTAACACCATAGAGGGCGGCACCCACCTTCAGGGCTTCCGCACGGCTTTGACGCGCACGCTCAAGAGCTACGCCGAGCAGCAGTGCCAGAAGGACCTGGAGAAGCTGGCCAAGAACAAGGTGGAGATCAGCGGCGAAGACTTCCGCGAAGGCCTCACCGCCGTCATCTCCGTGAAGGTGGCCGAACCCCAGTTTGAGGGCCAGACGAAGACCAAGCTCGGCAACTCCGAGGTGGCCGGCGCCGTGCAGCAGGCTGTAGGCGAAGCGCTCGCCAACTATTTGGAGGAACACCCGAAGGAGGCCAAGCTCATCGTCGACAAGGTGATTCTCGCCGCTACGGCCCGTGTGGCTGCCCGTAAGGCCCGCGAGAGCGTGCAGCGCAAGTCGCCCATGGCCGGCGGCGGTCTGCCCGGCAAACTGGCCGACTGCGCCGACAAGGACGCCGCCAACTGCGAGCTCTTCATCGTCGAGGGTGACTCTGCCGGCGGCAGCGCCAAGCAGGGCCGCAGCCGTCAGTATCAGGCCATCCTGCCCATCCGAGGCAAGATCTTCAACGTGGAGCGCGTGATGTGGCACAAGGCCTTCGAACACGAGGAGGTGAACAACATCATCCAGGCTCTGGGCGTGCGCTTCGGCCTGGGTGAGGACTCCAAGGAGGCCAATTACGACAAACTGCGCTACTACAAGACGATCATCATGACCGATGCCGATGTCGACGGTTCTCACATCGACACGCTGCTCATGACGCTCTTCTACCGCTATATGCCCGAGCTGATCCAGAAGGGTCATCTCTACATCGCCACTCCCCCGCTCTATCGCTGCTCTATCGGCAAGGTGGAGGAATACTGCTACACCGAGCAGGACCGCCTGGACTTCATCAAGAAGTACAACAACGGCCGCGAGGAGGGCATCCACACGCAGCGCTACAAAGGTCTGGGTGAGATGAATCCCGAGCAGCTGTGGGAGACCACCATGAATCCCGAAACGCGCCTGCTCAAGCAGGTGACGATTGAGGACGCTGCCGGCGCTGACTACGTCTTCTCCATGCTGATGGGTGAGGATGTCGGTCCCCGTCGCGAATTTATCGAGCAGAACGCGGTCTACGCCAAGATCGACGCCTGATCGACAAGCTCTATACAATAAACAAAGGCTCCGGAACTCCGGGGCCTTTATTGTTACTGTTGTACGGACACAATTTACGTTTGTCCGTTCTCCACAAAGAACTTCTTGCCGCCTTGGATGTAGAATCCCTTCTCAGGCCACTGTCAATTGACAAGGATTTCCCTGGCCCGACGTTCCTGTTCGGCCGTAGGCAGAGGAACATCTTTGAGCGTGTAGGGAATGCCCAGCTTGTCCCATTTCTGGACGCCAAGCGTATGATAGGGCAACACCTCCACTTTTTTAACATTTCGGAGCGTATCAATGAAGCGGCGCATGGAGCGAAGATGCTCCTCGTCGTCGGTGATGCCCGGCACGAGCACGTGGCGAATCCACACGGGTACGCCAGCGTCAGAAAGCCAGCGCGCACAGTCGAGAATATTCTCGTTGGTGTGGCCTGTGAGCCACTTGTGGCGCTCGGAATCCATGTGTTTGAGATCGAGCAGAACAAGGTCTGTGCTTTGCATCAGGCGTTGGAATCGGGAGAAAAACGGCTCCTCACGCGTGAACGGTTGTGCCGCCGTATCCAGGCAGGTGTTGATGCCGCGACGGTGCGCCTCCTCGAAAAGCGCCGTGAGGAAGTCCATCTGCAGGAGCGCTTCGCCACCGGAGACGGTGATGCCTCCTTCCCTCCCCCAATAGTCGCGATAGCGCTCGGCACGGTCGAGCAACAGCTCCACCGACTGATAATGCTCAGATGACTCAGAGCACTCAGATGACTCAGAGCCCTTAGACAGCTTCCAGGTGTCCGGATTGTGGCAATAGCGGCAACGCATCCTGCAGCCCTGCAGGAAGATTAAAAACCGAATCCCCGGCCCGTCAACGGAGCCGAAGGATTCGGTGGAATGGATGAAACCTGTGCAGGTCATATCAGAGACGCTCGTGAGCCTGACGGGCGATAACGTCCTCCTGCTGCTCACGTGTCAGGTCGATGAACTTCACGGCGTAGCCGCTGACGCGGATGGTGAAGTTAGCGTATTCGGGCTTCTCGGGATGCTCCATAGCGTCGAGCAGTTTGTCCACGCCGAAGACGTTGACATTCAGATGGTGAGCGCCCTTCGTGAAGTAACCGTCCATCACACGCACCAAAGTCTGGGCGCGCTCCTCGTCGTCGTGACCGAGGGCCGAAGGCGCAATGGTCTGCGTGTTGGAGATGCCGTCAAGAGCATATTCGTAAGGAATCTTGGCCACAGAGTTGAGCGAAGCCAGAAGGCCGTTCTTCTCAGCGCCGTAGCTGGGGTTGGCACCGGGAGAAAGCGGCGTGCCGGCGCGACGGCCGTCGGGCAGATTGCCGGTGTACTTGCCGTAAACCACATTCGACGTGATGGTCAGGATAGAGGTCGTGGGCTCGGAATTGCGGTAGGTGTGGTGACGCTTGATCTTGGCCAGGAAGGTCTTCAGCACCCAGAGTGCCACCTCGTCGGCGCGATCGTCGTCGTTGCCGTAGCGGGGGAAGTCGCCCTCGATGGCATAGTCGTAGTTGAAGCCGTTCTCATCGCGGATGATCTTCACCTTGGCATACTTCACGGCACAGATGCTGTCCACCACATGGCTGAAGCCTGCGATGCCGGTAGCAAAGGTACGGCGCACGTCGGTGTCGATGAGCGCCATCTCGGCGGCCTCGTAGAAGTACTTATCGTGCATGTAGTGGATGAGGTTCAGCGTGTTGACATAGATGTCGGCCAGCCAATCGAGCGTGTCGCGGAAGCGGGGCTCGAGCTCCTCCCAGGTGAGGTATTCGCTGGTGATGGGACGGAACTTGGGGCCGCACTGCTCACGTGTCTTGGCATCGACGCCGCCGTTGATGGCATAGAGGAGCGTCTTGGCCATGTTGGCGCGGGCGCCGAAGAACTGCATCTCCTTGCCCGTCTGCGTGGCGCTCACACAGCAGCAGATCGAGTAGTCGTCACCCCAGATGGGACGCATCACATCGTCGTTCTCATACTGGATGGAGCTGGTCTTCACGCTGACCATAGCGGCGTAGTGCTTGAAGGTCTCGGGCAGACGGGGCGAATAGAGCACCGTGAGGTTGGGTTCGGGCGAAGGACCCATGTTCTCCAGCGTGTGGAGGAAGCGGTAGCAGTTTTTCGTCACCTGATGACGACCGTCCTGGCCGATGCCGGCCACCTCAAGCGTAGCCCATACGGGGTCGCCGGAGAAGATCTCGTTGTAGGACGGGATACGGGCGAACTTCACCATGCGGAACTTCATGACCATGTGGTCGATGAGCTCCTGAGCCTCGCTCTCGGTGAGAGTGCCCTCCTGAAGGTCGCGGGTGATGTAGATGTCGAGGAAAGTGGAGATGCGGCCGACGGACATAGCGGCGCCGTTTTGCGTCTTGATGGCAGCCAGGTAGCCGAAGTAGAGCCACTGGACGGCCTCGCGGGCGTTCTTGGCGGGCTGAGAAATGTCGTAGCCGTAGATCTCGGCCATCTGCTTCATGCCCTTGAGGGCCTTGATCTGCATGGAGATTTCCTCACGCAGACGGATGATGTCCTCGCTCATCTGGCGCTTGCCGCAGTTGTATTTGTCGATCTCCTTCTGCTCGATGAGGAAGTCGATGCCGTAAAGAGCCACACGGCGATAGTCGCCCACGATGCGGCCGCGACCGTAGGTGTCGGGCAGACCCGTGAGGATGTGGTTGTGGCGCACGCGCAGCATCTCGTCGGTGTAAGCGTCGAACACACCGTCGTTGTGCGTCTTGCAGTATTTAGTGAAGATTTCATGGAGCTTCTCCGAAGGCTTGTAGCCGTAGGTCGTGCAGGCCTGCTCTGCCATCTTGATGCCGCCGTAGGGCATGAAGGCGCGCTTGAGGGGCTTGTCGGTCTGAAGGCCGACAACCTTCTCAAGGTCTTTGGTCTCGGGATCGATGTAACCGGGGCCGTAGGCCGTCATCGAGCTGACAATCTCGGTCTCCATGTCGAGCACGCCGCCCTTGAGGCGCTCCTCTCTCTGCAGCTTCTGCAGCTTGCCCCAGAGGACATTGGTTGCCTCCGTAGGACCCTCAAGGAAGCTCTCATCGCCGTCGTAGGGGGTGTAGTTGTTCTGAATAAAATCACGCACATTCACTTCGTCGAGCCATTTCACGCCCTTGAAGCCTCTCCATTCATTTCTCATACTGTGTACTTATAAATAATTCAACGGGGACAAAGATAACAAATATTTTCGAGCCGGATGACATCTTTGGCAATCCTTTGTCCGCAAAAATCATTTTTTTAGCAAAACACCCTCCGAAACGCACACAATGGGCCATAAGACAAACAACCCGGGGCACGTGAAGTGCTCCGGGCTGTCCCATATATATATATTAATTAAGGTTCGCGAGACTTACTCCTCGGAAGAGGGCTGCTCGTCGTGAGACTCGCCGCGCTCAGGACGGGGACGACGCTCGCCGCGCTCAGGGCGGGGACGACGCTCACCGCGCTCGGGACGGGGACGACGCTCGCGCTCCACATAGCCTTCGGGCTTCTCCAGAAGCACGCGGCGGGAGAGCTTGAACTTGCCGGTCTTGGGATCGACCTCGAGGAGCTTCACCTTGATGGTGTCGCCTTCCTTGATGCCGGCCTCTTCGACCGTCTCCAGGCGCTTCCACTCGATCTCACTGATGTGCAGCAGACCGTCGCGACCGGGCATGAACTCAACGAAAGCGCCGTAAGGCATGATGCTGCGCACGGTGCCCTCGTAGATCTCACCCACTTCGGGGATGGCCACAATGGCACGAATCTTGGCCAAAGCTGCGTCGATGCAAGCCTTGTCGCTGCCGCTCACCTGCACCTTACCTACGCCGTCTTCCTCATCAATCGTGATGATGGCACCGGTCTCCTCCTGCATACCCTGGATGATCTTGCCGCCCGGGCCAATGACAGCACCGATGAACTCCTTGGGAATGGTAATCTGCTCGATGCGGGGCACGTGGGGCTTGAGCTCAGGACGGGGAGCGGGCAACACCTTGAGCATCTCGCCCAGGATGTGCTCACGACCGGCCTTGGCCTGCATAAGGGCCTTCTCCAGAATCTCGTAGGAGAGACCGTCGCACTTGATATCCATCTGAGTAGCGGTCAGACCGTTGGGCGTGCCCGTGGTCTTGAAGTCCATATCGCCCAAGTGATCCTCGTCGCCGAGAATATCGCTGAGGACTGCATACTTGTCTTCGCCGGGGTTCTTGATCAGACCCATAGCGATGCCGCTCACGGGGTTCTTCAGAGGCACACCGGCATCCATCAGAGAGAGACAGCCGGCACAAACGGTAGCCATGGAGCTGGAGCCGTTGGACTCGAGGATGTCGCTCACCACGCGAATGGTGTAAGGATAGTCGGCAGGAATCTGACCCTTCAGACCGCGCCATGCAAGATGGCCGTGACCAATCTCACGACGGCCTACGCCGCGCTGAGCCTTGGCCTCACCGGTAGAGAAGGGAGGGAAGTTGTAGTGAAGGAGGAAGCGCATGTAGCTCTTGTCGAGCACATCGTCCACCATCTTCTCGTCGAGCTTGGTGCCCAGCGTGGTAGTAGACAGAGACTGAGTCTCACCACGGGTGAAGATGGCCGATCCGTGAGGCATGGGCAGAGGGCTGACCTCGCACCAGATGGGACGGATATCGGTGGTCTTACGGCCGTCGAGACGGATGCCCTCGTCGAGGATGCAACGGCGCATGGCGTCGCGCTCCACATCGTGGTAGTAACGGTCAACGAGACCGTTCTTCTCCTCCAGCTCGTCGTCGGAAAGCTCGGGATGAGCAGCGGCATAAGCCAACTTGAAGTCCTCGCGAATCTTCTCGAAGGCCTCGGCGCGCTGATGCTTCTCGAGCGCCTGCTTGGTGACGTCGTAAGCGGGCTGATAGCACTTGGACTTGACCTCCTCGCGGAGCTCTTCGTCGTTGACCTCGTGGCAATACTCGCGCTTCACGTCGGTGCCGAGTTCCTTGGCCAGCTCCTTCTGGAGGCGGCACATGGGCTTGATGGCCTCGTGGGCAGCCTTGAGGGCACCCAGAAGATCCTGCTCGCTGACTTCCTTCATCTCGCCCTCCACCATCATGATGTTCTCTTCGGTGGCGCCGACCATGAGGTCCATGTCGGCCTGCTTCAACTGCTCGAAGGTGGGGTTGATGACATACTCACCGTTGATGCGTGCAACACGCACCTCACTGATGGGGCCGTCCCAGGGGATATCGCTGCAGCTCAATGCTGCACTGGCGGCGAAACCTGCCAAAGCATCGGGCATGTCCACGCCGTCGGCGGAGAAAAGGATCACATTCACATACACCTCAGCGTGGTAGTTGCTAGGGAAGAGGGGACGCAGAGCACGGTCCACCAGACGACAGGTGAGAATCTCATCGTCGTTGGCTTTACCTTCGCGCTTGGTGAAACCGCCGGGGAAACGGCCGGCTGCGCTGTACTTCTCACGATACTCTACCTGAAGAGGCATGAAATCTGTGCCGGGAACTGCGTCCTTGGCACCACAAACAGTGGCCAGGAGCACGGTGTTGTTCATACGCAACACGACGGCACCATCGGCTTGTTTGGCCAATTTACCGTTTTCGATGGTGATGGTGCGTCCATCAGGCAGCGAAACGGTCTTTGTAATTACGTTCATCTTGTTGATAATAGTTGGAATAAATACGTCAAAAATCGTGCAAATATACAAAGAATATATGATATAAGAGACAAAAGCGGAGAAAATATCGCTGCAAGAGTCTATTTTTTAACCAATATTTCCTCCATTCGCATTTTTGTCGTACCTTTGCGCGCAAATTACACGAAAAACATATTTCTAATTATACTATGGCATACATGTCACAACAAGGCTACGATAAGCTCGTGGCCGAACTTCAGCATTTGGAGAGCGTGGAGCGTCCCGCCGCCAGCGCCGCCATTGCTGAGGCCCGAGACAAGGGCGATTTGAGCGAGAACGCGGAGTACGACGCCGCCAAGGAATGGCAGAGCAAACTGGAGACCAAAATCGCCATGCTCAAGCAGACCATCCACGACGCCAAAATCATCGACACCAAGAACCTCAAGAGCGACGAGGTGGGCATCCTCTGCACCGTGGAGATCAAGAACCTGGCCAACGGCATGACTGCAAAATACCGCATCGTGTCCGGTACGGAAGCCAACAATCGCGAAGGTAAAATCAGCGTAGAATCTCCCATCGCCAAGGGCCTGCTGGGCCACAAGGTGGGCGAGAAGGTGCCCGTGCAGGTGCCCGCCGGCGTATTGACCTTTGAAATCCTTTCAATCAGCTTCGAAGAATGACCATTTTCTCCAAAATCATCAAGGGCGACATCCCCTGCTACAAGGTGGCCGAAGACGATGAATTCTTCGCTTTCCTCGACATCGCTCCGCTGCAGAAGGGCCACACGCTGGTGGTGCCCAAGCGCGAAGTAGACTACTTCTTTGACCTGAGCGACGAAGAAATCGGCCGCATGCAGATCTTCGCCAAGCATGTGGCTGTGGCCATCAAGAAGGCCATCCCCTGCGTGAAAGTAGGTCAGGCCGTGCTGGGTCTGGAAGTGCCTCACGCCCATGTGCATCTGGTGCCCATGCAGAGCGAAAAAGACCTGAACTTTGCCAACAAGAAACTGGAGCTCTCCCCCGAGGAGATGACGGCTATCGCCGCCTCCATTGCTGCACAATTCTGATGGAAACCACACGGCAGAACAAAGTAGCCCGCCTCATCCAAAAGGAGCTCTCGGACATGTTCCAGAAAGAGACGCAGGCCATGAGAGGCACGCTGGTGAGCGTGTCAGCCTGCCGCATATCGCCCGACATGAGCGTCTGCCGCGCCTATCTCTCCGTTTTTCCCAGCGAAAAGAGCGCAGAAATTGTGGCCAACGTCAATCAGAACATGAAGACCATCCGCTACGAACTGGGACGTCGTGTGCGCATGCAGTTGCGCATCATCCCCGAGCTGAAGTTCTTCGTGGACGACTCCCTGGACTATGTCGAAAACATCGACCGCCTTCTTCATAGCTAAGAGATATCTCTTCTCCAAGAAGAAGCACCACGCCATCAACATCATCTCCGTCATCTCCATGCTGGCCGTGGTGGTGGGCAGCATGGCGCTGGTGTGCGTCATGAGCGTATTCAACGGCTTCCAGGAGCTCGTCGCCAGCCTTTTCACCGAATTCGACCCCGAGTTGCGCATCACCATGGCCGACCGACGGCCTTTCAGCGCCAACGACCCTCACATCAAAGCCCTGAAGGCCTCGCCCGATGTGGCAGTGCTGACGCCGGTGGTGGAAGACAAGGCGCTCATCGTGAGAGGCGGCAAGCAGATGGTGGTCACGCTCAAGGGTGTGGACGACAACTTCACCGAGCAGACCGACATCCACAAGATACTCTATGGAGAAGGCGCCCCAATGCTGCACGTCGACGTGCTCGAATACGGCATCCTGGGCATCGGCCTGTGCGGACAACTCGGCCTGGGCGCCAGTTTCGACGAGCCGCTCACCATCTACGCCCCAAAAAAGGGCGAGCAGGTCAACATGGCCAACCCCATGAGCAGCTTTAACAAAGACGAGCTTTACTCCCCCGGCCTGGTATTCATGGTGCATCAGAGTCAATACGACAACCACTACATCCTGTGCTCGCTGGGCTTCGCGCAACGTCTCTTCGACCGCCGAGGGCAATACACCGCCCTGGAAGTGCGCCTGAACGAAGGCGGCAGCCGAAGCAGCATCGAGAAAATCCTCAAAGGCAGCGAATTCATCGTGGAAGATCTCTACGAGCAGCAGAGCGACGTGTTTCACATCATGAAGGTGGAGAAGCTCATCGCCTACCTCTTTCTCTGCTTCATCCTCTTAGTGGCTTCGCTCAACATCATCGGCAGTCTCTCCATGCTGATTATCGACAAGAAAGAAGACCTGGAGACGTTGCGCAGCTTGGGCTGCCCCCTCTCCATGAGGCGGCGCATCTTCCTCTACGAGGGTTGGATGATTGTACTCTCGGGTTGCGCTATTGGCTTGGGGCTCGGCGCCCTGCTCTGCGGACTGCAGGAGCACTTCGGGCTGATTAAAATGGGTGGAGAAGACGGCACCTATCTGGTGGAGTCCTACCCCGTGAGCATGCACGCGGGTGACTTCCTGACCATTTTCCTGACGGTGGCCGTGATGGGAGGGTTGGCTGTTTACAGCGTGATACGCTTCACGTCCACACCGGCGCTTTCGCCCAGGAAGAGTGAAGCCAAAGAAGAGAACTGATCGGGCTGTTCGGTGGTCTCCATGCTGAGCGATGAACCGCGCGACAGGCGCGACTGCATCTCGGGATGGCGCTGAAGATAATCCTGAAGGCTGTTGGCCACATAGTCGCCCTGCGACATCAGCGCAACGGCTTCGGGACAGCAGGCCCGGATCTTGTCCAAAAGAAGAGGATAATGGGTGCAGCCGAGAATAATCGTGTCAATTTCAGGGTCGAGGCCGAGCAGCTCATCCACATATTTCCTCACGAAATAGTCTGCACCGGGGGAGGCAAACTCCTCGTTCTCCACCAGCGGCACCCACATGGGGCAGGCCACACCGGTGACTTTGATATCGGGGAAAAGCTTGTGAATCTCTATCTCATAGGTGAGCGAGCGGACGGTGCCCGGTGTGGCAAAAAGCCCCACATGGCGCGTCTTCGTGACATCGCCTACGCTCTCCACCGTGGGACGGATGACGCCCAGCACGCGGCGAGAGGGATCATCCATAATGGGAAGGTCGCGCTGCTGGATGCTGCGCAAGGCCTTGGCTGAGGCTGTGTTACAGGCCAGAATGACCAGCGGACAGCCCGCATCGAAGAGGTGGCGTACGGCCTGCAAAGTGAACTCGTACACCACCTCATAAGAACGGGGGCCATACGGCGCACGGGCGTTGTCGCCCAGATAGAGATAGTCGTATTCGGGCATCATGCGGCGAATCTGCTTCAGTATCGTCAGACCGCCGTATCCGCTGTCGAAAACTCCTATCGGCGCCGCCATGGCAGGATAAAATGTTTGGCTGATTAGGGAGCGGCAACAATGCCCACCTCTTTCTTCACCTCTGCGGTGATGTCGGTAGACAGGGCGGTGTTGACAAAAGGAATCACACCGGAGGACACGTCCACAACATAGACATAACCGCCGGCTTCACCGACCTTCTTTACGGCAGCCAGCACCTTCTCCTGGATGGCGCCGAGCTTCTCCTGCTGAGCCTTGGCCAAAGCCTGTTGGTTGTCCTGATAGCTCTGCTGCAGACGCTGGTAGAGGTCCTGCAACTCCTGCTCGCGACGCTGACGCACGTTTTCAAGCAGATTGGCCTGCTCCTTCTGATACTCGTCACTCTTCTTCTGCAGTTCGTCCTGCATCAGCTTGAGGTCCTGTTCATACTGCTTACCCATAGTCTCCAACTCCTGCTGTGCGGTGGTGTATTCCTTCATATTGGGAATCACATCGGCACTGTTGAAATGGGCAAACTTCTGTGCACCGGCCGTCATGGCCATCATGGCAAATGCCATTACGAGAAACTTTTTCATAATCTTTCTAAGTTTTATTTGATTTTATGATTCGTTGTCCGTTAATTGTAGCCCAAACGGGTCAGCACCTCGCTGGAGATGTCCACCTTGGGGGAGGCAAAGATGATGCCGGCAGACTCGGAGGCACGGTCCAGCACCAGGCTGTAGCCTTTCTGGTCGGCAATGTCCTTCACCGCGTTGTAGATCTCGTCTTCGATGGGCGCCATCAGGCTCTCACGCTTTTTGTAGTACTCGCCCTCGGGACCGAAATATTTGCGCTTGAGCTCGGCGGCCTCCTTCTCCTTGGCCACCACGGCCTCCTCGCGCTTGGTCTTCTGTTCGTTGCTCAGGAAGACGGCTTCTGACTGATAGTTCTTGTAGAGTGTCTCGGCCTCCTGCTGAAGGGCATCCACCTCAGCCTGCCACTTGCGCGACACCTGGTTGAGTTGTTCTCCCGCGCGCTCGTAGGCGGGCACGTTCTTAAGAATGTACTCCATGTCGACCAAAGCAAACTTCTGAGCCGAAGCCGTCATGGCGCAGACGGCAAAAAGCGTAAGGGATAAAAGAATCTTTTTCATAGTTATCTTTCTTTACGGTGTTTCTTGTATCTGATATTAGAACTCCTGTCCGAGAATGAAATGGAAGTGACTGCCCGCTGTGGTCTTGCTGCCGTATACCTCGTCGAAGCCATAGGCCCAGTCGATACCCAGCAGACCCACCATAGGCAGGAAGATGCGTGCCCCCACACCGGCCGACTTCTTCATGTCGAAGGGGTTAAACTTCTTGATGTCGGTCCAGGCGTTGCCGCCCTCTACGAAGACCAGACCGTAGATGTTGGTGGAGGCGCCCAGCATGAAGGGATAGCGCAGCTCCACGGTGAATCGGTCGTAGGCATAGCCCAAGAGCGAACGGTTGGGCGTGAGCGAACCGTTGTCGTAACCTCTCAGACCGATGGTCTCGGTGGCATAGGTGGACGAGTAGCCCGAGGTGCCGTCACCGCCCACATAGAAGGTCTCGAAGGGCGACTTGTTGTTGCTGTTGTAAGAACCCAGGATACCGATGTCCGCCCTCGTCATCAGCACAAAGCACTTGTTGGAGGAATTGAGGGCCGTATAGGTGCGGCTCTTGAACTTCCACTTGTGATACTCAATCCAACGATACTTCTCCTGCAGCTCGTCCTGATAGGTGGCGCTGTTGGGGTTGGTGGCCAGTTTGGAGTAATCCTTATTGTTGAAGAGGCTATAGGGCGGCGTGAAGGAAACGTCGAGAGAGAACGTCGAGCCGCGACGGGGATAAATCTGGTTGTCGGTGGAGTTGCGCGACAGCGACAGCGTAACATTGAGGTTGTTGCACGAGCCGTTGGAGATGAGGAAGTAGTTCCAGTCCTTCAACATATAGCGCGTGTAGCCCAGGACGGCCTGGAAATAGAAGTAGTCGTCGGGCCAGCGCAGACGCTTACCCCAACCCAGCGTGGTGCCGAACATCTGAACATACTTGTCCGGGTCGTAGTAGTTCTCGTAGTAGCTGTAGCCGCTCGTGCCCATACCGGAGAGGTAGGAGGAATAGTAGTTGTTGTAGTAAGCCGAGTTGTAGTAAGAATTTGACACGTCGGTCTGGCGGCTGTAGAAGGCCGAGAACGAGAGGGTGTTGGGGCGCTTGCCGCCAAACCAGGGATTCATGTAGGAAATGGAGTACGACTGATAGTATGTACCGTTGGTCTGACCGGAGATGGAGAAGGTCTCGCCGTTGCCGTTGGGCATCACGCCGCGACGCAGGCCGCCCTTCTTGAACAGGTTGGCCATACAGAAGTTGCCGAACTTCAAACCGATCTTACCGATGACACCGGTCTGTCCGTAACCCAGAGAGAACTCCACCTGGTCGTTGCTCTTGGGCGTCACACCCCAGCTCATATCCACCGTGCCGTTGGCCATGTCGGGCTCCACCTTATAGTCGATATGCTCGGCGTCGAAATGACCCATAGAGGCTATTTCACGGTAGCTGCGCTCCAAGGCCTCCTTGGAGAAAAGGTCGCCCGGCTTCGTACGCAGTTCGCGACGGATGACATTTTCATATACGCGCTCATTGCCGGAGATCCTCACCTTGGAGAGGTGGGCCTGCTGGCCCTCCACGATGCGCATCTCCAAATCGACGCTGTCGCCTACGATGTTCACCTCGACGGGGGTCAGGCGGTAGAAGACGTAGCCGTTGTTATAATAAAGGTTGCCGATGGCGTCCTCGTCGGTCAGGGTACGCTTTTCGATGTGCGACTGGTTGTAGACGTCGCCCTTGTTCATATTGAGAATTCGCTGCAAGAGGTCGGTGGGATACACGGTGTTGCCCACCCACTCGATGTTGCGCACATAGTATTTCTGGCCTTCTTCCAGATGGATGTAGACGTCCACCATGTTGTCCTTGCCGGGTGCCGGCACCACACTGTCTGCGGCAATCACGGCATCACGGAATCCCAACTCGGCATATTTTTTCTCCAGATTTTCCTTGGCCTCCTTGTAGCGGCTGTCCACGAACTTATGGTTGCGGAACCAGTTGCGCCAGCCCTTGGTCTCACGAATCTTGCGCAGGACGCCTTTCTTGAGCAGGCCGCCCTTGATGGCGCGCTCCGAGAGATTGTTATTGCCGAAGATGTAGATTTTGTTGATCTTCACCTTCTGCTTTTTGTCCACATAGACGTCCAAAGCAATCTTGTCGGGATGAGCCGGATCGTCGTGCTGCTTGATGATCAGCTCTGCGTTCTTGTAGCCCTTCTCGTCGAAATAGCGATGAGCGAGAATCTGTGCACGGTCCAGCATATTGGGCGTCAACTGGTTTTCCTTCACCAGTCCGAGCTTTTCCTCCAGATCTTCGCGCTCGCCCTTCTTCACGCCGTGGTAGGTGATGGACGAGATACGGGGGCGCTGGGTCAGGAAGATGTGCAGGTAGGCAGAATCCGGAGCACTGTGGTCTGCGCTGCGCACAATGCTGTCCACCTTCACGGAGACATTGGCGAACAGACCGTTGCGCCAGAAGCGGCGAATGGCCTTCGTAACCTCCTCGCCGGGGAGCTTCACCGTTTGGCCGACGCTCAGGCCGGAGAGGCCCACCAGAAGCTGCTGATTAAAGTTTTTCACGCCGTCCACCTCAATGCCGCCGATGACGCATTCACGGGGCGTACGGGCATAGTCAACCGTCACCGCCGTGTCTCTCTCCGCGAACTGAGCCCGAACGAAGAGGGGCATGAGGCAAAGGGTTAATAATATGACGGATTTACTGCTCATTGGTGATCTGGTCTCCGGTTTTGCCGTAACGGCGCTGTCTCTTCTGATACTCCTCTACGGCACGGTGCAATGAGTCCGCGGTGAAATCGGGCCAATACTCGTCGGTGAAATAGAATTCCGTATAGGCACACTGCCAAAGCAGATAGTTGCTGATGCGCAGTTCGCCGCCTGTGCGAATCAACAGGTCGGGATCCGGCATGAACGACGTGGTCAGGTGGCGCGACAGGGTCTCCTCAGTGATCTCCTCCGGACGAAGCCCTTCTTTCACGATGTCCTGCACCGCACGCGTCAACTCCCAACGGCTGGAATACGACAGGGCGATGGTCAGCGTCATGCGTGTGTTGCCCGCGGTGTGCTCCATGCAGTCACCGAGACTACGGCGCACATTTTCCGGCAAACGTTCCCACTCGCCGATGACGCGGAGACGGATGTTGTTCTTCGTAAAAAGCTCTTCCTCCAACCCCGTGATGACAAGGTCCATCAAGGCTTCCACCTCTGCCTGGGGCCGGTTCCAGTTTTCCGTGCTGAAGGTATAGAGCGTCAGATATTTAACCCCCATCCTGGCGGCCTCCTCGGTGATACGCTTCACCGTGGTCACGCCCTCCACATGGCCTGCCGTACGGGGCAAGCCTTTGGCCTTGGCCCAACGGCCGTTGCCGTCCATGATGATGGCAATATGTTCCGGTATATGGTTCAATTGTTGCATTTTCTGTATTTAGGGAAGATATCGTAAGTGACGAAAAACATGAGGAAACTGTACGAATCCTTGTTTTTCATAAACCCGCTCTCAATGCCGTAGGGGTCGGAGAGCTGACGCTGTTCCCGGGTGATATCCAGGCCGTCGGTGGTGGAGAAATGCATCGCCCACTCCAAACCCAGATTCAGACGGGGCTTCACCTTGTATTTCACGCCCAAACCCACGGGGAAATTGATGCCGCCCTTGGCAGGAGCACCTCCGCCCATGCCAACAGTCAGGCCAAAGCCGACCAGAGCGTAGGGCGTGATGCGTGAGAGTTTCTTATAGCCGGCTCCCATGCCGTAAGCCAGGAAGTTGATCTCAAACTGCGCACCGATGTCCATCACACCGCGGGAGAAGCTGAAGTCCTGAAGACGGGCGCCGCCTTCCTTGCCCGGCGTGCCGGCATCCACGGGGATATACAGCCCCTCAGTGCTGCCCGTCACACCGCCGGCTTCGATGCCCATCCTGATGGCCATGTGAGGATTGAAGATATAGCGGCAAGTGACTGCGCCCATTGCACTGGTGCCTGTGTTGGCGTCGCCCCAATAATGGCTGAGCCCCACGCCGCCGCCGATGTCCATCTTGTATTCCAACTCCTCCGCCTGCAGCAGCAGGGGAAGACAGAGAGAAATTATGGTCAGGATCCGCTTCACTGTTTTTCGTCCGTTCTCTTTATTGGGCAAAAACGAGGCTGTTTTGCCATCCCCTCAACACATAGGTTTCTTCGTTGGCTTCTGCATCCAGCACCCGGGCCACCACCCACACAAAGCCGTCAGCATCGCTGGCAGCGTTAATCCACAAACATTGCTTACCCCACAACTCGTCGGGCAGATAAAGGAGATCGCCGGTGTGCCACGTCAGGCCGCAGTCCACGGAAACGTAAATGAGATTGAGGGGAATGAAATCATCGTCCTCCTCGTTGTTGTCACCGCCGAAGGCCACCAGATTGTCATTGGTCAGCACCACGGCCTGTTGCCGCTGTACAGGCAACTCATAGCGGTTTTGCCAAGCCGGTGTGTAATATGTCCAGGCCCTGGTCAACTCATCGCCGTCGGCAGTCCACATCTTGCCCCACTCCGGAGTCACGGAATCATCCGACACCGACTGCTTCAAGGTGCCCACGATCAGCATACGCTTGAGACTGTTTTCACGATGGAAGAAGAGACAGCGGATACTGTCAAGGTCGGAGAGGTCCGACATCTGCAAAGGCTGATCGTCCAGCACCTCCTCTTCCCACTCCGCGTCGCCGCTCAAAGCGCCGGAATAAAGCAGACCGTCACGAACGTCGTAGAGTCTGTTGTCCGAGACGCCGACGAGGCGCTTGGCGTTCGTCAATCCGTGCTCCGTCCACAAGGCACCGTCGTCGCTGGTCCACACCTTGCCGTCGTCATCGCTGACATACAGCTTTCTGCCGGCCACGATGTTTGCGATATTCGCATCGGCAGGCAGACCGGAAATGGTAAGTTTCTGCCAGCCCTCGCTCTGGGGCTTCCAAAGCTCCCAATTTTGGCCGTCGGGAGTGCCGTAGAGCAACACCGTGTTGCCCAGCGTCACCAAACGTGCATTGCTCCAATCGTCCATATCCAGCTCGCCGGTCTCGTCGTCCCACTCCCAGTCGCCGGCCTCCTGCTTGTGGATATTGAGCTTCACATGATAGGTGCGACTGATGCCACCGTTTCCCTCCACGCGGAAATCCATGCCGTTTTCGGGAATAGTCACGCTGTCGCTGGAGGCATAAACCGTCCAGGGCACACTGTCATCGGCCTCGGCATTCCTGTAGTAAAGTGTCTTGCCTCTGTAGGTGATGTCCAAAAGGGTGCGACGCGCACAGCCTGTCGGCAGAGAGTCGCGATTGTAGATATTGTTGTTTATCTGGTCCACGGCAAACTTCCATCCTGTCGTGTAGATGGTGCTGACGCTTTTGACGACCGTGCCGTGACCGGTGCGCTTCACCACGGTGCGCTTCAGCGTGCCGATGGAGAAACTGGTGATGTTGCAATAGTCCTGCGTGTTTTCCGTTTCTTCCTCCTTGCATCCGGAAAGAGACAGCAAAAGCAGCGAAAACAGCACAACGGCTATATATGAGTGTCTGAACATCATTTTTTTCATTTATCGAAAACCGGGCGCAAAGATACGACTTTTTTGGCAGTTGCGCGGATAAAAGGTAGTTAAAGGGAGTTAAATGACAACAAATTTTCCTCAAAAGTGGAGATTTTTCCTTAATTTTGCAGACAAAAGCAATGGACAGACTCACGGAACTCTACGGACGGCGCGAAGCCAGCGCCATTTTGCGCCTGGTGGCCGAAAGCCGCTTCGGGCTGTCGCAGACCGACGTGCTGCTGGGACGGATGGAACATCTGCCCGAAGAACGAGAGGAAGAATGGCGCGAGATTCTCAAACAGCTGCATGAAGGACGTCCCGTGCAATACGTGTTGGGCCGGGCCGAGTTTCTCGGACGCCAGTTTCGCGTCACGCCGGACGTGCTCATTCCGCGCCCCGAGACGGAAGAGCTGGTGCGCCTCATACTCTCCCTTTTCCCGGAAAACAGCCATACATCTGCCCTCGACCTCTGCACGGGCAGCGGGTGCATCGCCGTCACCCTGGCTCTCAGCGGCATGAACGTGACGGCGACGGACATCAGTCGGGGAGCGCTCGACGTGGCCCGCGAAAATGCCGAAACCTTGGGAGCGAACGTCACATTCCGCGAGGAAGACCTGCTCTCCTCCCCCGCCTACGAAAGCGGACTGTTCGACCTTGTGGTCAGCAATCCGCCCTACGTCCGCGAGAGCGAGAAGCGGGAGATGGCGCCCCACGTGCTGGACCACGAACCCTCGCTCGCCCTCTTTGTGCCCGACGACGACCCTCTGCGCTTCTACCACCCCATTGCCCGAGTGGCCAAAACGAGCCTGAAGCCCCGCGGGACGCTCGCTCTGGAGATCAACCGGGCCCTGTCCAAAGAGGTGGCAGCGATGCTCGAAAAACACGGTTTCACCGACATATCCATACATGAAGACCAATTCCATAACCCCCGATTCGTGTTTGCAAAAGCTTGAGGCGCTTTGTGCCCGGGGCGAACACTGTGAGCACGAGCTGCGCGAGAAGATGCGCCGCTGGCAGCTGCCGGAAAGCGCTGCCGACAGCATCATCGAAAAGCTGCGCCGCGAGGACTACATCAACGACGGACGCTTTGCCCGGGCCTATGCCTTGGACAAGCTGCGCTACAACCAGTGGGGTCGCGGGAAATTGCGCTACATGATGTACGCCCTGCAGTTGCCGGAAGAAGTCATCCGAGAAGCACTCGAGGAGATCGACGACGAAGAGTACGAAGCCGTGCGACAGACGCTCATCGAAATTTCTCTACTCCAGAGGCTTTTCGCCGGACATTTAGACCCATGAGCACGAAAGAAGACAACATCTATATGCAGCGCGCCCTGCAACTGGCGCTTTGCGGAGAGGCCGCCGCAGCGCCCAACCCTATGGTCGGCGCCGTCATCGTGGCCGACGGGCGCATCATCGGAGAAGGATGGCACCGCAAATGCGGCGGTCCGCACGCCGAGGTGAATGCCGTCAACAGCGTGAGCGAGCGGGATCTCCCCTTACTTCGGAAGAGCACCATCTATGTGACACTCGAACCCTGCGCCCATTGGGGCAAGACGCCGCCGTGCGCCGACATGATTGTGGAGCGCGGGATTCCCCGCATCGTGATCGGCTGCAAAGACCCCTTTGCCAAGGTCGACGGGCTGGGCATCCAAAAGTTGAAGGACGCCGGGCGCGAGGTCATTGCTCAACCGCGTTTTTATGACTTTTCATCGGCTCCACCGCCCCTACGTGACGCTGAAATGGGCCCAACATCCCGACGGCAGCATGGAGGGACAGATCTCAACGCCTTTCACCCGCATGCTCGTTCACAGATTGAGAGCGCGGTGCGGAGCAATACTCGTGGGGACGAACACGATGCTCACAGACCATCCGTCGCTCACGGTGCGCGATTGGCGGATTGAGGGCGAACAGCCTCTGCGCCTTACCATTGACCGGCACCATCGTTTACCGAAGGACTTGACGGAAGGTTTTCTGGTGTATCATGAGGAATCGCTGGAAGACATTCTTGCAGACCTCTATCAACGCGGCGTGCAGCACCTGCTTGTCGAAGGCGGACGCACGCTTCATCAGTCCTTCATCGATGCCGGACTCTACGATGAAATCCGCGTGGAGACCACCGGCTGCCGCGACATTGACGCCATCGACGGCCACAGCATCGTCTACAGCTACCGCTAAAGTTCAGCCCTTTTGGCGCTTACGGTAGGCCTGAGGCGAGAGCCCCATCGTCTTGGAAAACAGGCGCGAGAAATAATAGGGATCCTCTATGCCCACCTTGTGACAGATCTGGTTGAGACACAGGTCGGTCTCATCGAGCCAGCGGCGCGCGGCCTGCACCTTGAGCAGATTGAAGTAGGCCAAGGGACTGCAGCCGGTGCGCTGACGGAACAGCTTGGAAAAACGGCTCGAAGAATAGCCCACGTAGTGCAGCACGTCGTTCAGCGTGATGCGCTGCTCCACATGCTCCTGCATGTAGTGAATGGCGGCGCCGACGGGGTCGATATACTGGCTCTGAGCCGAGGCGGAATCCTTCTGAGTTGCCGCACGAAACATGTCCAGATAGCGCATCGAGGCCAGATAGTGATGCAGCAGGGCGGAGGCGTAGCGCAAATGCTCCAATCCGCAACCGTGTGAAAGTGTCGTCAGGATCTCCTCAAAAATGTTGTTGCGGTCGATGATGCGCGAATTGATGGCGGTGTTGATGCGCTGCGGCTCCTGGGCGCCGTCGACGTAAATATTGCTGTGGGTGCCGCCGAAATGCACCCAATAAATTGTCCATGCCTCACCCTCCGCCGAGCCGTAAGCGTGAGGCCGTCCCGCAGGCAGGATGAAAAAATCGCCGGCACGCACCTCCATCACGTTGTTACTCAGACGATACCAGCCGCATCCCTCCACGCAATAGATCAGCACGTGCTCCGAGAGCCCCTCCCTACGTTCGCGGCAATGATGGGCCGCATGGGGATAATAGCCGATATCGGTCACGAAGAGGCTGGACGTCAGGGCGTCCTCGCGCTCCATGTCCACCACCATCGGAGGCAACACCACCGAACGTTCGCCGGAAAATCCGTC
>ONSH01000027.1:0-4130 GCA_900320435.1 uncultured Prevotellaceae bacterium | reverse complement strand
TCCATCCTGTTTGACGGATTTTTTTCTCTCTGCTGCCGATTTTTGCCATACCTTTGCAGCCGAAAACACATTATCCGCGCGATTTTATGTACACTAACCGCTTTACTCTCTTCATTTGTTCGGTTTCCGCCATGGGCGGACTGCTGTTTGGCTACGACTGGGTGGTCATCGGAGGGGCCAAACCCTTCTACGAGCTCTATTTCGGCATCGCCGACTCGCCTGTGCTTCAGGGCGTAGCGATGACAACGGCGCTCGTGGGCTGTCTGCTCGGCGCGATGGTCGCAGGCGCTCTGGCCGACCGCTTCGGACGGAAACCTCTGCTGATGACTTCTGCAGTTTTGTTCACCGTATCGGCCATCGGCACCGGACTCTTCAACGACTTCACCCTTTTCAACATCGCCCGTCTTGTGGGCGGCGTGGGCATCGGCGTCGCCTCCGCTTTGGCGCCGATGTATATCGCCGAAGTGTCTCCGGCCAACATTCGCGGCAGGATGGTGAGCCTCAACCAGATGACCATCGTCTTGGGCATCCTGGCGGCGCAGGTGGTGAACCTGCTTCTGGCCCGCGACGTCACGACGGAAGAGAACCTGAGATGGAACATCGAGTGGGGATGGCGCTGGATGTTCTGGGCCGAGACGGCGCCGGCGGCGCTCTTCCTCTTCATGAGCTTCTTCATCCCCGAGAGCCCGGTGTTCATGCGCCTGAAATCTGCGCCCAAAGCCGTCGGAAACGAGCGGAAGAACGCCCTCTCCGCACTGCTGCAGCCGAAATACCGCCGCGTGTTGCTTTTGGGCCTTTTCATCGCCGTGTTCCAGCAATGGTGCGGCACGAACGTCATCTTCAACTACGCGCAGGAGATCTTCATCGGGGCGGGCTTCAACGTGGACGGCATGTTCATCAACATCGTCATCACCGGCATCGCCAACGTGCTCTTCACCTTCATCGCCCTCTACACCATCGAGAAGTGGGGCCGCCGCACGCTGATGCTCATCGGCGCCGGAGGATTGGGCACGATTTACGCCATCCTCGGCTACGGATACTACCAGCATCTGACCGGCACGCTGATGGTCGTGCTGGTTGTTGCCGCCATCTCCGTGTACGCCATGACCTTAGGCCCCGTCACCTGGACCCTTTTGGCCGAAATCTTCCCCAACAGGGTGCGCGGCGTGGGGATGGCCGCCTGCACGTTTGCCCTGTGGACGGGCTGCTGCACGCTGACGTTCTCCTTCCCCTCGATGAACGCCTCGCTCGGGAGCGACGGCACCTTCTGGATCTACTCGCTCATCTGCCTCTCGGCCTTCCTCCTGCTCTGGCGCTATTGTCCGGAGACCAAGGGCAAATCCCTGGAGGAGTTGGAAAAGGAGCTGACAGACTGAGCATACCTTTATATATAGCACGAACAAAAAACAAAACCATACGGAAATGACCAAAGCCTGGAGAGAAACCGTCACCATTCCGACCTACGAGGCCGGACGCGAAGAGAAGAACCCCATATTCCTCGAGAAGAGAGTCTATCAGGGCTCCTCAGGAGTCGTATATCCTTACCCCGTCGTCGAGAGCATCGCCGACGAGAAGACCGACCACGACTACAACGCCGTCTATCTGGAGAACGAGTATCTGAAAATCATGATACTGCCCGAACTGGGCGGACGCGTGCAGATGGCCTACGACAAGATACGCCAGCGCCACTTTGTCTATTACAATCACGTCGTCAAGCCGGCGCTTGTCGGCCTGACAGGCCCCTGGATCAGCGGCGGCATCGAGTTCAACTGGCCGCAGCACCATCGCCCCTCGACCTATCTGCCGGTGGACTGCACCATCGAAGAGGGAGAGGACGGCAGCGTCACCGTCTGGTGCAACGAGCAGGAGCGCATGTTCCGCCAGAAGGGTCTCGTCGGCTTCACACTGCGTCCGGGCTGTGCCTTTCTCGAGATTCGGGGGCGCCTCTCCAACCGCACGCCGCTGCCTCAGACCTTCCTCTGGTGGGCCAATCCGGCCGTAGAGGTCAACGACGCCTATCAGAGCGTGTTCCCGCCCGACGTCAACGCCGTGTTCGATCACGGCAAGCGCGCCGTAAGCAGCTTCCCCATCGCCACCGGCACCTACTACAAGATGGACTATTCGGCCGGCGTGGACATCAGCAACTACAAGAATATCAAGGTGCCCACCTCCTACATGGCCGTCAACTCCAAATACGACTTCGAGGGCGGCTACGAGAACGACTCGCAGGCCGGCATGCTGCATGTGGCCTCGCACCACTTCTCGCCCGGAAAGAAGCAATGGACCTGGGGCAACGGCGACTTCGGACGCGCCTGGGACCGCAACCTGACCGACGACATCGACCGCGAAGAAGCCGCCAAGTGGGGCATCTCGCGCACGGGATTCCGCCCGTATATCGAGCTGATGGCCGGCGTCTACACCGAAAACCAGCCCGACTTCACCTGGCTCATGCCCTACGAGGAGAAGCAGTTCACGCAGTACTTCATGCCCTATCGCGAACTCGGCATCGTCAAGCAGGCCACCAAAGACTTCATCATGAACATCCACGAAGACGGCCGCCTGCAGATTCTGGCCACTTCGCGCCGCGAGGTTGTCATCACGCTGACGGGCCAAGGCGGCAGGGAGCTTCTCCGCTGCGAGGCGACGCTTTCGCCGGAGGAGGTCTTCAGCCGTCAGGTGGATTTCGCAGGCGCTCCTTTCAGCAGCCTGCATCTGAGCATCGCGCCCGCCGGTGGCGGCGTGGACCTGCTCTCGTGGGCGCCCGAACCCGACGACGTGCGCCCCATTCCCGACGCCGCCGAAGCCGCTCTGACGCCTGTCGAGTGCAAGAGCATCGACCAGCTCTATCTCACGGGCCTGCATCTGGAGCAATACCGTCACGCCACCTGGTCGGCGCTCGACTACTACGAAGAGGCCCTTCGCCGCGATCCTATGGACGTGCGTTGCAACACGCAGACGGGCCTGTGGTATCTGCGTCGCGGACGCTTCGCTCGGGCCGAAGAGCATCTGCGCCGGGCGGTGCGCGTGTGGCAGAAGCGCAACCCCAACCCTTACGACGGAGAAGCCCTGTTTTATCTGGCCCTCACGCTGAAGCTCCAAGGACACTTGCATGAAGCCTACGAGCTGTTTTGGAAGGCTTCGTGGAACAAAGCCTGGGCCGACGCCGCCTACTTCGAAGCCGCCTCGATCAGCGCCGGCGATCGCCGCTGGGAGGACGCTCTGGAGGAAGTGGAGCGCGCCCTCATCAGCAACAGCCACAACCACAAAGCACGGGCGCTGAAGGCCTGCATCCTGCGACAGACGGGGCGCTGCGACGAGGCGCTCGCCTGGATCGAGAGCTCGCTCGCAATCGATCCCTTCAACTACGGATGCCTCTACGAGAAGGCCCTCATCAGCGGTGAAAGCGCCGACTTGGAGCGCATCGACACCCTCATGCACGGCAACATCGAGAACCACCACGAGCTGGCCCTCGACTATGCGGCTGCCGGACAGTGGGAGGAGGCCCGCCGCATCCTCACGCACGCTTTGAAGACGGTCGAGGGCGCCAATCCGATGACCTGCTACTATCTGGGATGGGCCTGTCTGCATCTGGGCGACAAGCAAGAGGCCCGACGCTGCTGCCAGGAAGAGGTCCGCAAGCGCTCCTGCGACTGCTGCTTCCCCAACCGTCTGGAGGACATTCTCGCGCTGGAATCGGCCAAAACGCTGACCTGCAGGGAGGAAGCCTCATATCCCGAAACGGCCCTCGCGCCCTATCTTCTGGGCTGCCTCTACTACGACAAGCGCCAATACGACGTCGCCGTCGACAACTGGGAACTCTCCGCGCGCCTCAATCCGCAGTTCCCCACCGTGTGGCGCAACCTCGCTCTCGCGCGCTTCAACAAGGAAGGGCTCAAGGAGGAAGCCGTCGAACTTATGGAACGCGCCTTCCGTCTGGACAAGCGCGACGCCCGCGTGCTGATGGAGCTGGACCAGCTCTACAAAGTCATGCAGAGGCCCCACCGCGAGCGTCTGGCCTTCCTGCAGAAATATCCCGAATCCATCGCGCAGCGCGACTATCTCGTGCTGGAGGAAATCACGCTGCTCAATCAGGTGGGACGCTGGCGCGAGGCTATGGAGAAGCTCGACGC
>ONSH01000108.1 GCA_900320435.1 uncultured Prevotellaceae bacterium | reverse complement strand
TTGTGGCCGTTGAACATCCAGTCGCGGTCCCACACCATCACGGCGCAGGTGTCGGGTCCTTCGCGCATGATGCGCTGTCCTCGGGCGGCAACAGAGTCCACGTAGACGGTGTGTCCGGTCATGATGCCGTCAGCGTCCGTACCGTCGGGGATGAATCCGCGCAGCGAGCCTGCCGCCACGCTCTGGCCGGCCCACAGGATGTCGCAACCGAGCCCTTTGGCCAAATCCTCGCGTGTGGAATAGAAATTGGTGAGGTGCAACTCCAGCTGGCGCCCGCTCTTGCCGAAGAGGTCGATGCTCTGACGGTGGTCCATATAGATGCGGAGGCCCCAATATTCGTTCTCCATCATGGCGCCGTGGCCGTAGATGGCGTTATAGCTGTCGAGTGTGGGCACGTCGCCCTGAAACTCTATCTGGTTGATGCGAGGATAGGTGTGTTTGTTGTCCCACAGTTTCATGAAAGCCTGCACCTGGGCCGTTGCGGCGACGAGATGGAGGCTCAGCAGGAGAAGTGTAAAAAGTCGTTTCATATACAGGATGTTCGTGATGCGTTAAAAGTCGAGTCCGAGGGTGGTGGAGAAGCATCCGGTGTGAATGCTGTTGTCGAAGTTGTCAAATCCGAAGTCGTTGAAGCTGTCGCGGGCCGCGTTCACCAGTCCGATGCTGTAGCCCAGCTCGAAATAGAAGTTGCGCATGGACAGGCCGCAGCCCATCTTCAGCCCCAGGTCAAAAGCTCTCAGGCCGCCCTCGCTGAAGGTGTCGCGCTTATAGCGCCCGCGGTCGTCTACGGGATAACGTTCGGGGTCGGCTCCGTAGAATCGGGTCTCTCCGCTCACGCCGAAGGCCATGAACATGCCGACGAAGGGCTGCACCTTGAAATGCTCGACGCCAGTCTGTATTTTGTATTTGAAGATGGCGGGAATCTCCAGAAAGTGCTGTCTGATGGTGACGCGGTCGTCGCGGTCGTTGTTGACGTAGGCACCTTTGCCCTGATAGAGCAGGCCGGTCTCAATGAAGATGGGGGTCGATTTGG
This sequence comes from uncultured Prevotellaceae bacterium, assembly GCA_900320435.1. Classification (GTDB taxonomy): domain Bacteria; phylum Bacteroidota; class Bacteroidia; order Bacteroidales; family Bacteroidaceae; genus Physcousia. The sequence goes on along the minus strand of ONSH01000108.1, from coordinate 2,704 downwards.
AGAGCATGAATCCGGCCACCAGTCCGCCGTTGAATCCCACGCGGCTGCTGTTGTCCACATCGGGACCGTAGAACATCACTTGCGAGACGTTCATGCCGAAACGCACGCCGAAATACTGGCTGCGTTCGTAGTTGCCCCAGCGCTCGGAGAGGTTGATGGCCTGCGCCTTTTTGGGCATTTGGTTGGGGTTCTGGGCTGAAATGTTGGCTGCAACGAATGCGAGCAAAAAGCCCAGTATGATGTTTTTCCTCATTTCTATCCTGTAAGAAGGCTGTTATTTTCAGCACAAATATACAAAAAAAACAGGAGATGCGCTCCGGCCTCGGGGTGTTTTTAGTTCTATGTAGGATTTTTTTTGTAAATTTGCGCTCGAAAATTGTTATTTGCGTACAAAATGAAAGTACTGAAGTTTGGCGGAACCAGCGTCGGTTCCGTGGAAAGCATACAGAATGTGAAGCGCATCGTGGAGGGCGAGCGTGAGCAGGTGATTGTCGTGGTGAGCGCCCTGGGCGGCATCACCGACCAGCTCATCCGCACTTCCTCTCAGGCTGTTTCCGGCGACGGAGCTTATGCCGAGTCGTTTCGCGATATGGTCGGGCGCCACGATGCCATGATCGAGGCCGTCATAGCTCCGGACCGTCGTGCCGCTCTCACGGAGACGGTGCATGCACTGTTCGACGAGCTCAAGAGCATCTATCAGGGCGTCTATCTCATCCGCGACCTTTCGCCCAAGACGGAGGCCGCCATCGTATCCTACGGCGAGCGTATCTCTTCCCGCATCGTGGCCGCTATGATTGAAGGAGCCGAGTGGTATGACGCCCGCAGCTTCATCAAGACCGCCAAGCAGGGCAGCCGTAACGTCCTGGCTCAGGAGCGCACGGTCTCGCTGGTTAAGGAGGCCTTCAGGACCTTGCCCAAGGTGGCCATCGTGGGCGGTTTCATTTCCACCGATGTGGAGAGCGGAGAGATCACCAATCTGGGTCGCGGCGGCAGCGACTACACCGCCAGCATCATCGCTGCGGCGCTCAATGCCGAGGTGCTTGAGATTTGGACCGACGTGGACGGCTTCATGACGGCCGACCCGAAGGTTATTTCTTCGGCTTACGTCATTCCCGAGCTGTCGTATGTGGAGGCCATGGAGCTCTGCAACTTCGGTGCCAAGGTGGTTTATCCGCCCACCATTTATCCCGTGTGCCGCAAGAACATTCCCATCCTCATCAAGAATACCTTCAACCCCGAGGCTCAGGGCACCATCGTCAAGCAGAACGTGCAGCTGGACGAGCACAAGAGCATCAAGGGCATCTCCTCCATCAAGGGCACCAGTCTCATCACCGTGAGCGGCCTGTCCATGGTGGGTGTGATCGGTGTGAACCAGCGCATCTTCACCTCTTTGGCCCAGCACGGCATCTCGGTCTTCATGGTGTCGCAGGCCTCGTCGGAGAACAACACCAGTATCGGTGTGCAGGACTGCGATACGGACAAGGCCTGCCGTGTGCTCGACGAGGAGTTCCGGAAGGAGATTGAGGACGGCCGCATGTTCCGCATGAAGGCCGAGCGCGGCCTGGCCACTGTGGCCATCGTGGGTGAGAACATGAAGCGTACTCCCGGTATCGCCGGCAAGCTGTTCAGCACCCTCGGCAGAAGCGGTATCAGCGTCATCGCCTGCGCTCAGGGCGCCAGCGAGACCAACATCTCGTTCGTTATCCAGGAGAACAGCCTGCGCAAGGCGCTCAACTCCATCCATGATTCGTTCTTCCTCTCGGAGTACCAAGTGCTCAACCTCTTCATCTGCGGTGTGGGCACTGTGGGCGGTCAGCTCCTGGAGCAGATCCGCCTGCAGCAGGAGAAGCTCAAGAAGGAGGAAGGCCTGCTGCTCAATGTGGTGGGCGTGGCCAGCGGTCACAACGCCATCTTCGACCGCAGCGGCATCGCTCTGACGGAGAACATGCGCGAGCGTCTCAAGAGCGCTCCCAAGAGCGACATCCGGCGTTTGCGCGACGAGGTCATCGGCATGAACATCTTCAACAGTGTCTTTGTCGACTGCACCGCTTCGGCCGATGTGGCCGGACTCTACGGCGACTTCCTCGATCATAATATCAACGTGGTGGCTGCCAACAAGATTGCAGCTTCCAGCGATTATGAGAACTACCGCCACCTCAAGCAGGTGGCTCAGAAACGCGGCGTGAAGTTCCTCTTCGAGACCAACGTGGGTGCCGGCCTGCCCATCATCCGCACCATCAACGACCTGCGCCACTCCGGCGACAAGATACTGAAGATTGAGGCCGTCCTTTCCGGCACGCTCAACTTCATTTTCAACAAGATTTCGGCTACAGTGCCGTTCTCCAAGACTGTGGAGATGGCCAAGGCTGAGGGCTACAGCGAGCCCGATCCCCGCATCGACCTCTCGGGCAAGGATGTCATCCGCAAGCTGGTCATCCTCACGCGTGAGGCCGGCTACAGGATCAACCAGGAGGACGTGGAGGCCAACCTCTTCATCCCGAAGAGTTTCTTCGACGGCACGATGGAGGAGTTTTGGGCCAACCTGCCGTCGCTCGACGCCGATTTCGAGGCGCGTCGCCAGCGCCTGGAGAAGGAGCACAAGGTTTGGCGTTTCGTGGCCCGCTACGAGAACGGCAAGGGCAGCGTGCAGCTGGAGGAGTTCGAGCAGGACCACTCGTTCTACGTGCTCGAGGGCTCCAACAAC
>ONSH01000028.1 GCA_900320435.1 uncultured Prevotellaceae bacterium | reverse complement strand
CGGATCTCTATATAATGATAATTGGGACGCAGACGCGACTCCATGAACCAGGTCTCGTATTTCGGGCGCGGCATCACGGCGACGGAATTGCTCGACATCACCCATTTGAGATTTGAGGCCACATCGTTGCCCTCGAGCGACATGATGTAGCGGTACTTCAAATGGTCGTAGAGCGTGAGGCCGCCTCCGGCCTGCAAGTCGCACAGAGGATGATGCTGCCACATCTCCAGAAAACGCTCGCGATGGGGTTTGCCGTTGACATCGCCGCGAAAGAGGATGCGCGTCTGCTTCTCTTCCCAGGCAATCGGATCCTTGATCCAGAGGAAATGACGCACCTTGTCCATATTGAGCAGGATGTTGTTGTTCGGCTCTTCGGGCGGCAGGATGGGACGGCTTTTGGTGAATCCCGGTTGCGGCAGCGTATGACTGACGTCGCCGCTGAGCATCATCCACTTCAGGCGCTTGGGGAAAAAGCGGGTGTACTCCATGCAGTCGTAAAAGTATGTGCTGTTGATTTTGCCCGTCACCTCGCGGTTTTTCTTCTCCATCGTGAAGCGCGAAAGGGGATAAGCCCCGTCGGACAGCGTGATGGGCGCCTCCAGATGACAGTAGAAGTTCACCCTGTCGAGGATGTAGCGCCGCTCCTCCTCGCTGCATTTCTTCAAAGCGCTCAGGCGATTGCGCAATCGCATCAGGCAGAACGCATCGGGCAAAAACTGCCGCCACAGCCCCTTGAGATAAAACACCAGATGGCTGTTCTTGTGGATGTGTCCCCGTATGATGTGCAGGAGCCTCATGCGCCGGTACTTTCTTCTTTGGCGTTTTCGGTGCGGTTGTGGGTCTTGTTGACGGTGGCGTTGTACTGCTTCAGCCCCTCCAAATCCCGCTTCCACCGGTTGTGGGTCCAGAGCCAATATTGCGGCGCCCTGCGGATGGTCTGCTCAAAGAGACGGAAATATTGCTCCGTGATTTCCCAGTCGGGCACGCTCTTGGACTCTTCCACCATCGGCACCACATTGATCTCGTAGTAGCCCCGACGGGGACGCGAAACATCCAAATAGACGCACGCAAAATTGCACTGTTTGGCAATACGTTCCGTACCCGTCAGCACCAGCGTGTCGGGATGATTGAGAAAATCCGTCCAATAATGGGCGCTCTGATATATCGGGCTCTGGTCGGAAATGAAACCGACCACCATCTGTCGCTTCTCCTGACGGGTCACACGCACAATCTTGCGAAGGATGACGTCGCGCGTCACACTCTCCGTGCCCATGCTGCTGCGCAATTTCAGGAACACACTGTCCAGAGGTTTATAGTCCAGTTCGTGAATCACCTGCCCGGCCCACACGTTTTCGGGCAAATGCAAACCGATGGAGATAATCCATTCCCAGTTACAGTAGTGGCCGATATAAAGGGCCACATTGTAGCCCTTGTCAAAGAGCTCCCGGATGTACTCCATATTGTGATAAGTGACGCGTCGACGCATTTCCTTATGCGACATGGAAGCCAAGGCAAACGTCTCGATGATGTAGTCGCAAAACCAGTGATAAAACTCCCGCTCTGTCTTGAGCAGTTCTTCGGCAGTTTTTTCGGGAAAACTATCCGAAAGATTGCGGCGCACCATGCTGCGGCGGTACTTCACAACGTGGTAGACCAGGCAATACAGTAAGTCGGAAACGGCATAGTGCACCCGAAGGGGGATGAGGGAATATAACCAAATAACACTCCAAATGCACCAATACGTCACTCTGCTCCATCCGTGGAGTTGGCGCATACAGAACTTGTGGCTTTGAAAATCCGGTCGATTCATAACACAAAAGTACGAAATTAAGTTTAGAGTTTAGAGTTTAAAGGTTAAAGTTTTTGGCTAATATGACTTTTTTTCGTACATTTGCACCATGAATGCTTCAAAATTAAGTGTGGTGTCTCCCGTGTACCACGGGGAAAATATGCTCGAGGAGCTGGTGGCACGCATTTCGAAAGCCGTCGCCCCACTGACCTCCGACTACGAGATCATTCTGGTGAATGACTGTTCGCCCGACGCCTCCTGGGAGGAAATCAAAAACCTGTGTGCCCGCGATGCGAAGGTAAAAGGCATCAACCTGGCCCACAATTTCGGCCAGCCCTATGCCATCACGGCCGGTCTGTCGTATTGCAGAACAAGCCGGAGGACCTTCCGGCGCTCTTCCTCAAAGCGATGGAGGGCTACGACATCGTGAGTGCCCGCCGCGTGCACCGTGACGACACCTTCCTCAAGCGCATGTCCTCCGCCGTATTCCACCGCGTCTACGACTTCCTGAGCGGATTTTCCACCGACAAGGCCGTGGCTGAGTTCGGCGTGTATTCCAAGCGCATCGTCAAGGTCTATTGCAGCATTCCCGAATACAGTCGCTCTTTTGTCGAACTCATTCACACTCTGGGCTTCCGCAAGACGGGTATCGACGTGATGCACGACCACCGGCTGGAAGGCAAGAGTTCCTACAACCTCTCTCGCCTGCTCCGTCTGTCCTTCAACGCCATCATCTCCAACTCCAACCGCCCGCTTCAGCTGGCGGTCACGCTGGGCTTCATCATGAGCCTCTTCTCGTTTCTCATGGCGGTGTACAACATCTTTGCCAAGTTTGCCGGCTGGAACGAAGTGGCCGGCTACACCACGACGGTCTTCTCCATCTGGTTTGTAGGCGGCCTGCTGCTCTTCATGATGGGCATTCTGGGGCTCTACATCGGCAAGATTTTCGACCAGGTCAAGGGTCGCCCCGTGTTCATCGTTCAGGATACGCTCAATATTTAGTCGTTTCATCGCATGATACCGTTCAACAAACCATACTTCTCGGGTCGCGAGCTCTCCTACATCGAGGAGGTCTGCCACAGCGACACAATGTCGGGCAACGGCCAGTTCACCAAGTTGTGTCACGGCTTCTTCGAGAAGCGCTACGGCTTTCGCAAGTGTCTGCTCACCACCTCCGGCACCGACGCCCTGGAGATGTGCGCCATGCTGTGCGAGCTCAAGCCGGGCGACGAGGTCATCGTGCCCTCCTACACCTTTGTCTCGTCGGCGCTCGCTTTTCTGAGAGAAGGCGCCACCGTGCGTTTTGCCGACAGCGGCAGGGAGAACCCCAACATCACGGCCGAGACCATCGCCCCGCTCATCACGGAGAAGACCCGCGTCATCTGCGTGGTGCACTACGCCGGCGTGGCCTGCGACATGGACGCCATCATGGCCCTGGCCGAAGAGCATCACCTTCTGGTGGTGGAAGATGCCGCTCACGCCATCGACGCCTACTATAAGGGACGTCCCTTAGGCGGCATCGGCCATCTGGCAGCATTCTCTTTCCACGAGACGAAAAACATCAGCAGCGGCGAAGGCGGCATGTTGGTGGTCAACGACGAGCGCTTCGTGCGCCGCAGTGAGATTCTGTGGGAGAAAGGCACCAACCGCGCCGAGTTCTACCGCGGGATGGTGAACAAATACGGCTGGTGCGACATGGGCAGCTCGTTCCTCCCCTCGGAGTTCAACGCCGCCTACCTTTGGGCCCAGCTGGAGCAGATTGACGACATTCAGGGCCAACGTCTGCACATCTGGCAGCGCTACGACGAGGCGCTTCTCGGACGCCTGCGCCACGGCATCTGCGTCATGCCGGAGACGCCGGACTACGCCACCAACAACGCCCACATGTACTATCTGCTCTGCCCCTCTCTTAAGGAGCGCACGGCGCTGATGAACTACCTCAAGAACCACGGCGTGCAGTCCACGTTCCACTATCTGCCCCTGCATTCGAGCACTTACTACGCACCCCGTCACGACGGACGCCCCCTGCCCGAATGCGACCGCTACGGCGACTGTCTGGTGCGTCTGCCGCTTTTCTACGAACTCACCGACAGCGAGATTGATGAAATCACCGCGCTTCTCCTCGCTTATTGAGCGCCGTTTCGTCCGTTTCTGCATCGTGGGCGTCGCGTCCACCGCATTGCACTACGGGCTCTACTGCCTGCTGCTGTGGAGCACGGTGGAGGTGAATGTGTCCTACACCGTGGCCTACATTGCAAGCTTTTTCGCAAACTTCTGGCTCACGAGCGTCTTCACCTTTCGCGCCCGGCCTGCCTGGGGCAAGTTCGCAGGCTTCGCCGGAAGTCATGCGGTCAACTACGTGCTCCACATCGTCCTGCTCAACCTCTTCCTCTGGTTGGGCGTGCCGCCTTATGTGGCCCCAATTCCCGTCATTGTGACGGCGATGCTCGTGCAGTACACCATACTGCGCTTTGTCTTCACGCATAAATCCACTCAGGCATGAAAAAAATAACTCAGGCGCTCGTCACCTTCTTCTCCAATCCGAGAAACGTATTCATCCTTGGCATGCTGGTTGCCATCACGGCTACGGCTCTGGAAACCTTCCGGGGTCGCTGCACCAACTACTACGACTACCGCGATTCCACCGTCGATTTCTTCAACGGCATCTGCGTCTACACCCTCGACTGGGTGCAGGCCCATCGCATCTACTTCCTCTACACTCCCAACTTCAACTTCCTCTTCGCCCCCGTGGCCTATTCGCCCTGGTGGCTCGGGCCTTTCATCTGGAATCTGGCCAACTACACCCTTTTCTTCCTGTCCATTTGGACTCTGCCCAAACAGTATGCCGACCACCGGCTCAAGATCTTCCTCTTCCTTCTATTGGTTCTGGAGCAGAGCATCTTCTGCTTCCAGTTCAACACGGTGGTGTGCTACATTTTCCTCTTTGCCTTCACTCTGATGGAGCGCGGCCAGTTCTTCTGGGCCATACTGCTCATCATGTATTCCGCCTGCACCAAAATCTATGGCGGCATCGAGCTCGGCCTTCTGCTCTGCTACCCGCGCTTCTGGCGCCACATGGGCTACGCTGCGGCCTGCGGCCTGATGTTCTTCCTCATGCCGGCCCTCAAGGTGGGCTTCGACGGTCTGATTCCGCTCTACCAAAGCTGGCTGTCGATGATTGAGTCCCACCACAGCGACGTGGACTTCGTGGGCCTGCTTTTTGCCCCAGGCTTCAAGCAGCTCTTCCTGGCCGACTACCGTCTCTTCCAGCTCGGAGTGCTGGCCGTCCTGGGTGTCTTGTTCTTCTGGAGGCGCGAACGCTGGAGCGACTTCAAGTTCCGCGCCCACGCCCTCGGCGTTCTCATGGGCTACGTCATTCTTCTGAGCGACTGCCCCGAGACGCACACCTACATCATTGCCCTCTCAGGCTACATGCTCTGCTATTGGCTGTGGGACAAGCATACGGTCTACGACAAGGTGCTCTTCTGGTCCATGTTCGTGCTTTTCGGCATGGTGCCCAGCGACGTGCTCTGTCCCGTCTCGGTGCACGAGTTCCTCCACGCCGACCTGTGGCTCGACGTCTTCGGCTACACACTGGTGTGGCTTGAAATGATCTGGGTGGCCGTCCGCCCTACTCAATGCGGCGAAACCAGTAGTCGAATTTCCTGAAGTCCTCCTTTGAGAGCGCTTCCGCCCGGGCCTGATCCATGCGGCAGAGCGGAATGTCGCGATACATCGCCGCTACCAATGTGAACGTGCTGGGCGGACCGATGAGGGCGTCACACTGCGAGAGCATGTAGAGGTCTTCCGGCGGTGTGCCGCCCAAAAGATGCACCTTGGGCTGTTTCTCCCCTTCTTCGGTGCCTTCCTGCAAAGTGCGGCAAAACGCCTCCTCCGTCACGGCGGGGTCGTTGGTGGCGAGATACACATGCACCGTCTCCCCCGGATGCAGGCGGACAAAGCCGCGCACAAAAGCCGCATAGGTAGCGTCGTCGTAGAAATAGCGGCCGTCGGCCCACTGTGCGTAGTCGCCCCGTCGGATGTGCAGCCCCAGCCGCACGCCTTTCTCTTCGTCCAGCACCCTCATCTTGGCCTGTACGGGCAGCGTGTAAGCCTCGTCGATTTGGAAAAGGCTGCAGATTTCATCGCGGTATTTAAGAAAGAGATCGTAGTAGCGCACGTTCCATCCCGCCACCACCACGTTGCGATGACGCTCCACGATGCGCTCCAGCGCCACGGGATCGCATCCGTCCCGATAAGAGGCCGTCGGCAGAATGCGCAACGCTGCCAGCACCTTCGCCGCCAGATACAGCGTGAAACTGGTGTGTCGGGTGTGACGTATGCGGAAATAGGGATATTTATAGGAGAAGCGCATGGAAAGCACATGCCTCCCGTGCTCGCGTCCATAGGCATAGACGTGGGCAAACTGCAACAGGTTGTTGCACATTTGGCTCTTATCGCGGGCGAATATCATTGGTTTTGTCGCATATATTGGGGGAATGTCAGGGACGCGCGGCCACCGCTGTAGCGCCGGCGCAGCGTCTCGTAGTCGGCCATCTTCTTATTGGGCAGGCGCTTCTGCAGCCAGGGCCGCAGGAGTTTCTTTTGCACAAAGTTACCGTAAAGCTCAAATTCTGAAAAGCCCGAGCCCTGCGTCCGGTCGTAGCTTTCGAGCACCACTTCCCACCAGGCTTTCTCTCCGCCCTGCTCCAAACGCCGGTGAAGCGCCTCCAGATGCGCCTTGGAGAAGAGCATCTTGTGAGCGACGTAAGAGAGGTCTGCCAACTTCAATTCGGGGATGAGCCTGAGGATGTTGTCGTAGTAGGGCTGATGACATTCGTAGCTCATGTAGAACACCGTTTCACCGGCGGCGGAAAGGAACACGTGGGGGCGGATCAGCACGTGGTCGGCATCGATGCAGAGATAGTGGCGGCAGGTGCCCACCCCTCCACTCAACTTGATAAACTGCTGGAAGAGCCATCCGCTGCGATCGCCCAGATTCAGCGCCTTGGGGCCGAAGCCGAGCACCGTTGTCTCCTCCACATACACCAGCCCCTGCTCCCGGCAGAACTGCTTCACCCGCTCGTCGTCGGGCGCCACCAGATAGATGTTTTCTATCGGATGCTGCACCTGCCGCCTCACGCCTTCGATGCAGAGGGGCAACGTGCCCAGGTCTTTGGCCACTACGGGGATGACCACGTCGATGGGGTCATCGGAGGGCTTGATTGGAGGGAACTTCCTCCACGAAAACAGCCTGTATCTCAGTTCGCGCCATGTCATAGTCGGTCTGCGGTCTTATAAAGTTTCTGATAGTATGCTTTGAGCGTCTGCAGCGCTCCCTCTTGCTGCTTTTCGGACCAGGTAGAGAGCATCACGCGGGCGGAAGTGTTGTCCCAGATGAGGGCGCCCTCTTCCCGCACCATACCCACGGCGTCGGGCACGGCAAACACGGCGTAGTGGGCTGCCCCATCGTCCAACATGTCTTTCGACCATGGGAATGCTTCGTGAGAGGCGCCGACGAGGGAGAGCAAGGTGGCGACCAGGTCCGTCTGCGAGCCCAAAGTGTCAATCCTCCGGGGCGCACGCACAATGCCGCCCGTCATCACCAACGGCACCTGGTAGTGCGACAGTGCATAGTTGTCCATCACCTCGGGATAGCACCCCTGATGGTCGGGCACCGCCACCACCAGTGTGCGCTCCCAACCGGGCAGACGGTGCAACCTGTCCACGAAATGTCCCAGGCAGGAGTCGGCATAGTGGAAAGCATTCAGCGCAGGATGCGCCAGCGCCTTGTGACCCGGCACGTCGAAGGGCTCGTGACTGCTGGAGGTCTGCACCACCGTCAGCGAGGGACGTCCGAGAGGCATCATCTCCAGATCGTCAGCCGCGCGGTCGAACACAGGCCCGTCGGCCACACCCCATTTCCCGGTACGCTGCGCAGCCGGAAAATCTTTCTCCGAGACGATGTTCTGAAATCCCGCCGCTACCAGATACGAGCGCATGTTGCTGAAGTTTGTGTCGCCGCCGTAGTAGTAGCGGGTGCTGTAGCCCGCCTGCTTCAGGGCCGAAGCCAGCGAGGGTAGCGTCGCCGTCTTGCGGGGCTGGTCCATCAGCGAGTAGGTGGGAAATGCGGGGATGCCGCTCAAGACGCTGACCAGAGCACGGTCGGTGCGCATCGTGTTGCTGTAGAATCGAGTGAAGAACAACCCCTCCGAGGCCAGCCGCTCCAGCTGCGGCACCGTGCCTCTCACCAACCCGGCTTCCTCCATGAGCTGCGTGGAGAAGCTCTCCAGGATAATCAGCACGATGCGCTCCGGCTTTGCCGTGAAGAGGCTGTCGCGAAGCATCAAAGTCGTCGTATCCGTCTCATGATTGAGGTTGTCCACCAAAAGTTCCGCCTCTTCGTCACTCATGAAACGGTATTGCGAGGAGAGGTCTTCTTGATGTGTGGCGCTCTCAATGAAGCTGAACACGGGATTCACGGCGGCGTGGTTGAGCCTGATGTTTTCGGAGAAATACACCGTGCCGGTATGGTTCGTGCCGGTGCTGAGGCCGCCGCGCATCGGCAGCACCAGCGCTCCCGTCAGCAGAAGCAGCACCAGACGTCCGCCCCATCCTGGAGAGGCTTCATAGCGGGGTCTCAGGCGCCACACGCCCCAAGCCAGAAGAAACATTGTCGCTGCGGCAGCCGACATCTGCCAAAAGGATGCAGATGCAAAAGCCTCGGCTGGCGAGGTCTTCAAATAGAGCACGGGAGTGTAGTCGAGCGGAAAACCCCAAGGCCCGTAGAGTCCCAAGTTGGCAACGGTGGCCAGAGCGTAGACGGCACCGAAGAGGGCGAAGTAAGCGCTCCAGAGGGCCTTCATCCAGCGACCTCCCGCACCGACGACCAGAAGCAAACCGGGAATCACAGTCAAATAGGCGCCGACGGCAACGTCCAGCTTCAACGCCTGCAGCGGAGCCATCAGCCTTTCGTTCCATGCCGTGCCGGCCATCAGCCCGCTGTAGAGCAAGAGGAAGAGCACGTGGCCCAGGGTGCCCGTCAGCGTCCAGAGCAGCAGCGTCAGCAGGAAAGTTTTCAGCGATTTCATCATCTCTTTTCCTCCTTTCCGCCAATCACCAGGCTGTCGCCCAGCATGCGCTGCATGTAGCTTTGCTCCACGGCGCGCCTCAGCGCTTCATTGCCGCCCCTCATGGCGAGCGAACCTTGCCAGGTGACAGCCCAAAGCAGCGAGTCCGGCGTCGAGAGCACATCCTGCCCGAAGGCTATATACGGTTTGTTGTATTTCAGACCCGAAAGCACGGTGGGCATGATGTCGATTTGCTGCACGGGGCCTTCGCGCCGCTCGGGACGGAAGATTTCCCCCGCGGGATCGTAGAAAATCACCGGCACGCGAAACACGCCCCACTCCGTCTGGTATTCCGGACGGCTGCTGGCATTGGTATGATCACCGGTAATGACAAATACTGTCCTTTGGAACCAGGGCTCCTTCCTTGCTGCCTCAAAGAAGCGGCGCAGCGAGAGGTCGAGATAACGCACACAGCGGTGCATCGGATTGTCCGGATTATCCGGGAACTGCTTCTCGTATTGCTCGGGGATGCGGTAGGGATGGTGGCTCGATGCGGTGAAGACGGCTGCCATGAAGGGCTCCTTCGTCTGCTCCGTCAGCATGCGCTCCATAAACTGCAGGAAGGGCTCGTCCCAAATGGCCCACATGCCGTCGAACTCCTTCTCGCCTCCGAAGCGCTCATCGGCGTCGAACTCCGTACGCCCCCAGTAGCGCTGAAAGCCGCTGTTGCGGGCGAAGGCCTCAAAACCCATCGATCCGTTTTGTGCGCCGTGGAAGAAACCCGTCTCGTAGCCCGAGCCGCCCAATTCACGCGCCAAACCGCCCACGCGGTTCATCGCCGAAGGGGTCAAGAGGAAGGGCTCCCCCATCATCGGGATGGACGAGAGCACGGAGGGCATGCCGTCGATGCTCTTGCGCCCGTTGGCGTAGTTCTCCTGGAAAGTGAGACTCTCGCGGCAGAGCGAGTCGAGGAAGGGCGTCTGCCCCTCGTAGTCGTTGTAGTGTCCGAAATATTCCTGCCCCAGACTCTCACAAATCATCACCACGACGTTGCGTCTGAGCATCTCCTCTCCGCTGGCGGGGTGTACGGGAGAATAGATGCGGTCCAACTCTTCGGCGCCGTAGTAGCCCGGGTCGCGGAAGACGGCTTTGTTCCAGGTGCGGATGAGCGAGAAGGGAGTGTTGAGCACGACGGCTGCCGTCTGCGGCGAGGCGGCATACTGAAAGGCGTTGCTGATGGTGACGGGGCGCACGGCTGTGGTGAATCCGCCGCGCATGCCGGCCACGGAGAGCGGCACATAGCAGACGAGCGCCAGCAGGGCTGCTGCGGTGCTGCGCCTGCAGGAATTCCGCTCCCAAGGGAACGGACTGACGCTCCTGTAGCAGCGCCACGAGGCCCAAAGCATCACGAGGCCGGCAATGACGATATACCAGTGGCGCAACATCTCGGCAGCGACAATACCCAAAAGGTTGTTTTCATGGGCAAACTCGCTCATCACCGTCCCTGTCGTGCGACGACCCGTGTAAGGGAAGTAGAGCGCATCGCCCAGGTTACTCACCACGATGAGCACCATCGCCAGCATGAAGAGCAGACGCAGGACGAGATTGTAGCCCCTTCGGGCCTTCCACTCTGCCGGCAGCGGCAGCAGCGCGGCGAGGGCATAGGGCGCCATAAGGTAGAGCAGCGCCGAGGTGTCAAAGAGCAGGGAGCCTGTGAAAAGACGTCCCCAAGGCTCCGCCGTCAACTGCGGCGCCAAGAGCCCCCAGTTCTCCGCAACGAAGACTGCACGGCAAAGCCCCATAATGAGGTAAGCCCACAGGAAGTTGAGGAGAAAAGAGCGTATCATGGGCACAAAAATAGCAAAAAGTTTTGAGTTCGCACCTCCGGCCCGCCAGATTTTTTGTCATGTGGAATATTTTTTCTACTTTTGCCCCCAAACAAATTTGGATTATGCTCAAACAGTTCCTCTCCATCATGGCCCGCTATTTGCGTCCCTATCGCAAATATTTGGGGTGGGCCGTCGTGTTGAACTTCTTTGCCCAGTGGATGAACGTCTTCTCTTTCGTCGTCCTCATCCCCATCCTCAACATCCTCTTCAAGATTGACCAGACGGTCTACACCTATCGCGAGATTGACTGGTCGCACATCCACAAGGATGACATCATCAACAACGGCTATGCCTGGTGTCAGGAGATGATTGCCGCCCACGGCGCTTTCTTCACGCTGGTCATCATGGGCGTGGCCCTCATTGTCATGACGGGCATCAAGACGGCGGGCTACTTTGCCTCTTCCGCCGTGATGGTGCCGCTGCGCACCGGTGTGGTGCGTGACATCCGCGTCCAGGTCTACAAGAAGGTATTGGCTCTGCCTCTGGGCTTCTTCACCGAGGAGAAAAAAGGCGATATCATCGCCAGAATGAGTGCCGACGTGCAGTGTGTCGAGAGCAGCATCACGAGCAGCATCGACATGCTCATCCGCCAGCCCATCGCCATCCTGGTGTGCTTCTTCACCCTCTTCACCGTGTCGTGGCAGCTCACCTGCTTTGTGCTCGTTGTAGCCCCCATTGCCGCATGGATCATGGGCATCGTATCCCGCAAGCTGAAAGCTCAGAGCGGCGCCGTGCAAGGTCAGTGGGGCGACATCATCGCCCAACTCGACGAGACCCTCGGCGGCCTGCGCATCATCAAGGCCTTCATCGCCGAGGAGAAGATGACGCGCCGCTTCATCTTTGTCAACGATGAGTTCCGCCGCGGCATGAACCAGATGGTCATCCGTCAGAATGCCGCCCACCCCATGTCGGAGTTCCTGGGCACCATCATCATTGTCGTCGTATTGTGGTTCGGCGGCCTGCTGATCCTTCAGGGCTCCAACCTCATCGACGCCTCCACCTTCATCTTCTATATGGTGATTCTCTATTCGGTCATCAACCCCATCAAGGAGCTTTCGCGCGCCACCTACCAGATTCCCCTGGGCCTGGCTTCGATGGACCGTATCGACTTCATCCTCAAGGCTGAGAACCCCATCAAGGAGCTCCCGAATGCCAAGGAGATTAAGGACTTCACCAAAGGTGTGGAGTTCAAGCACGTCTCCTTCTCCTACATCGAGGGCCGCCCCGTCCTGCGCGACATCAACATCACGGTGGAGAAGGGCAAGACCATCGCTCTGGTGGGTCAGTCGGGCTCAGGCAAATCCACGCTGGTGGACCTCGTGCCGCGCTACCACGACATCAAGGAGGGCGAGGTGCTCATCGACGGCGAGAACATCAAGAACGTCACCATCTCCTCCCTGCGTTCGCTCATCGGCAACGTCAATCAGGAGGCCATTCTCTTCAACGACACCTTCTACAACAACATCACCTTCGGCGTCGAAAGCGCCACGATGGAGCAGGTCATCGAAGCCGCCAAGATTGCCAACGCCCACGACTTCATCATGGAGTCGGAGCACGGCTACGACACGATGATCGGAGATCGCGGCGGACGTCTCTCCGGCGGACAGCGCCAGCGCGTCTCCATCGCCCGAGCCATCCTGAAGAATCCGCCCATCCTCATCCTCGACGAGGCCACTTCGGCCCTCGACACCGAGTCGGAGCGCCTGGTGCAGGAGGCTCTGGAGCGCCTCATGAAGTCGCGCACCACCATCGCCATTGCCCACCGCCTCTCCACCATCAAGAACGCCGACGAGATCTGTGTCCTCTACGAGGGTCAGATTGTGGAGCGCGGCACCCACGAGGAGTTGCTGGCGATGAACGGCTACTACAAGAAACTCAACGACATGCAGCAGCTCTAAAGCACCTGTTGTCGTCCGGCGCATAAAAAGAGCGGAGCCCCCTTCGGGCCCCGCTTCTTTTTTGCTGTGTAATGCCGTAGCTTAGTCGATGGCGTACTCCACGGTGTTGACCACACGCACCCGCTTGATGTAAGGCGTGTTGGGGTCGCGGTCTTCGATGCTGAACTGGCCCTGCTGCGCTGAGATGATGCCGCCGACTTCAGCCTGGGCGTCGCTGGCAAACTGCTCCGCCGTCTGGCGTGCGTTCTGCATGGCTTCCTGCACCATTTCGGGCTTGATGTCCGTCAGCCCGGTGAAATCGTAACGCACGCGCTGCGTGTCGCCGTATTCTTCCGTCACCAGAGCGATGCCCTGTTTCATGAGTTCCTGCTGACGGTTCATCAGCTCGCGCACTTTGTCCACGTCGGTGGAGCTCACGGTGATGACGCATTCGGCCTTGTAGCGGTAGTTCATGATTTCGTTGCTGTAGTTGTCGGCCTGACGGTCGCGGATAGTGGGAGGATTCACGCTGATCTCCGAGTCTTTGAGACCGGCGGCTTTCAGGAAGGCCACCACCTTGCGGTTTTTCTCGGCGATGAGCTCGTACATAGCCGAGGGGTCGTTGCCCAGCTCCTTGTACATCAGGGGCCAGGTCACCTTGTTGGCGGGCACCTCACGCTCCGAGAGGCCCTTCACCGTCACCTTGCGGTCCATCTTCTTGAAGTTCTGCACGCCGCTCTTGATGCAGCAGCCCAGCACACACAACCCCAGCGCCAGAATGAGCGAGGGCAATAAATACTGATTCTTCATAGCCTTAACAAATTATACATTATACATTATTAAATTACTAAATTATCAATTGTCAATTATCAATTATCAATTATCACCTTGCCAGCGTGACCGTGACGCTCTTGAGGTCCTCGGGGCGCGAACTGTTGCCGTAGCTCACTTCATAGACGCCGCCCTTGCGAGGCTGCATGGCGTTGCATTCGGGGTTGAACAGGGCGAAGCTCTCAGGCGTGAGCGTCAGGCTGACGTCGGTCTTCTCTCCGGCTTTCAGCGCCACGCGGCGGAAGCTGCGCAGGGAGCGCAGGGGGCCTTCGGCGTCCTGTGTGTCGCGGATATAGATCTGCAGCGTCTCGGTGCCGGCGCGTTTACCGGTGTTATTCACCGGCACGGTGAGGGTCACTTCCCCGCCCTGCTGCTTCACCGTGGCCTCGCCGATCTCGAAGCTCGTGTAGCTCTGTCCGTAGCCGAAGGCGAAGAGCGGATCGGAGAAGTAGCGATAGGTGCGGCCCTTCATGCTGTAGTCCTCGTAGTCGGGCAACTGCTCGGTGGAGCGGTAGAAGGTCAGAGGCAACTTGCCGCTGGGGTTCACTTCGCCGAAAAGCACGTCTGCCACTGCCGTGCCGCCTTCCTCGCCGGGATACCAGGCCTGCACGATGGCGTCGCACGACTCGGTCTCCGGCGTCAGGGCGATGGCGGAACCCGAGCAGCAGACGAAGATGACTTTCTTGCCGGCAGCCTTGAGGGCCTTGAGGAGTTCTCGCTGCACCTTGGGCAACTCGATGCTGGTGCGGTCGCCGCCCTTAAATCCGTCGATGTTTACGGGCATTTCTTCGCCCTCCAGCGTCGGGGCGATGCCGCCCACGAAGATCACCTTGTCCACGCCCTTGAGCTGCGCTGCCACTGCGGCGTAGTCGATAGGCGTCTGACGGGCGATGTTGAGCTTGAGGTCGCTGCCCCAGGTGGCCACGTGGCTATAGCGCACCTCGATGTTGTACTGCTTGCCGGCCTCAGCCTGGATCTTCGTCTCGGTGTCGGCGGTGCGCCAGGTGTGCTCGCGCTTCTTGCGCTCTCCGTTGACCCACACCTCGAAGTGTCCGGTGCCTTCCGCCTTCACCACGTATTCGCCGTCGGCAGGGGCCGTGAACACCGTCTCGTATTTGGCCGAGAAGCCCTCCAGCTTGATGCCGGGGGCAAACTGGTGCATGCCGGCAGTGGTGACGGCGAGCGGTGTGGTGTAGTATTGTGTGGCGTCGGGCTTGCCTTCCATCTTGAGGTTGTTCCAGAAGGTGCCGCGCACGCCCTTGCGCCCGCCTATGGCGCAGTCCGACGCCATCAGACACTCGTTCACGAGGTCGCTCGTCAGGTCGCAGCCCTTCATCCAGGTCACCTTTTTCTGTTTGTTCCTGATGCCCTGCAGGATGCTCACGCTGCGGTTGGGCACGCCGTTGTAGTTGCCCCAAAGCATGGGCTCGCTGTCGGCGTTGGGGCCGATTACGGCGATGCGCTCCTTCCCTTTCTTGAGGGGCAGCACGTCGTCCTTGTTCTGCAGCAGCACGATGGCTTCACGGGCCATGTCGAGGGCCAGTTGGCGGTGCTCCTTGCTGTCCATGACGGAGTACGGAATCTGCGACCACGCCACCAGCTTCGGATCGTCCATCTCACCCAGGTCGAAGCGGCCTTCCAGGAGGCGCTTCACGTGCTTGTCCACCTCCTCTTCGGTGAGAAATCCTTTCTTCACAGCCTCGGGGATGGAGCGATAGACATAGTCCCATCCGCACTCCACGTCGGTACCGGCCAGCGTGCCTACGCGGGCGGCGTGCACCTTGTCGCTGGAGGTCTTGTGGTTCTGCCAGAAGTCGCTCACGGCGCCGCAGTCGCTCACCACGAGGTATTGGAAGCCCCATTCGTCTCTCAGGATCTGCTGGAGCAGACGGTTGCTGCCGCAGCAGGGCTCGTCCTCCCAGCGCTGGTAGGCGCACATCACCTCTCTCACCTTAGCCTTCTGCACCAGGTCTTTGAAGGCGGGCAGATAGGTCTCGTGCAGGTCGCGCAGCGACACATTGGTCACGTTGGCGGTGTGGCGCGTGTATTCCGGTCCGCTGTGCACGGCGTAGTGCTTGGCGCAGGCCCACAGTTTGCGGTATTTGCTGTCTTCGGGACCCTGAAGACCCTTCACCACCATCTGGCCCATCACACCGGTCAGATAGGGGTCTTCGCCGTAGGTCTCCTGTCCGCGTCCCCAGCGCGGGTCGCGGAAGATGTTGACGTTGGGGGTCCACACGCTCAGCGAGTGGAATTTCTCGTCCTCTCCGCCGTTATCCATGCGCTTGTGGTACTGGGCGCGCATCTCGGTGCTGGCGGCGTCAAACACGCGGTAGAGCAAGTCCGGGTCGAAGGAGGCTGCCATGCCGATGGGTTCGGGGAAAACGGTGACGTTGCCCATGTTGGCGGCGCCGTGCAGCGCTTCGCTCCACCAGTAGAACTTCTTGATGCCCAGACGCGGGATGGCGGGCGACTCATCGAGCATCAGCTGTGCTTTCTCCTCGAGGGTGAGGCGGCTGCAGAGGTCTGCGGCACGCTCTTTGGCACTGAGGTTGGGATTCTGCCAGGGATCCTGCGCCCCGGCGCTGAGACTTGCCATGCTGAGCAGCACGGCGAGGAATAGGTTTTTCATTGCGGTATCCGTTTCGTTTTTGTGTCTTTCGCAATGCAAAGATACTAAATAATATTGAGATTTGAGATTTGAGATTTGAGTTTTAAGTTTTTTTGAATACCAGGAACCCCGATTTCTCATTTTTTAAAAAATATTTAATGCATGCCCCCAAAAAATAACGCATTGAACTAAAAAAACTTTAAACTTTAAACCATAATTTTCAATTAAAAAACGTATCTTTGCCCCGCAAAGTCTTATTATGACACCGAAACAATACAAGGAGCTGCTGCGCAGCCAGCAGGGTGAGACAAATGCCGTGCTGATGTATAAGCGGCTGGCCCAAGTCGTCAAGACAGAGAGGGAGCGCGAGACCTTCCTGCAGCTTGCGCGGGAGGAAGGCCGTCACGCCAGTGTTTTCCATGCTTACACCAAACAGACCCTGAAGCCTCAGAAGACGATGTCCGTCGTCCTGCCGCTGCTCTACCGGCTGTTGGGGAAGACGCGCCTCTACCGTATGATTGCCAAGGGCGAGTACGACGCTGCGGTGGGCTACGAGCACCTCATCGCCGACTTCCCCGAGGTCGAAAGCGTCAAGAACGACGAGAAGCGCCACGGCGACATCGTCTCTGCCCTGCTCGATTAAGACAGGAGAGTGTCTGCGCCATGGACATCATCAGAGCAACAACGACAGCCGCACGGGCCGGAGCCTGCTACGTCCGCATACAGGCGATGGCAAGGAAGCACCGGATTCCGCTCGACGTGGAGTTTGACGCACACGACACACCGGACACCATGTATATCGTTGCCGTTGACGACTATCTGCCGGTAGCCACCTGCCGCCTTTATCCTGAAGACGAAGAGTGCATGATGCTGGGGCGTGTCGTCGTGCTGCCCGAATACCGCCGTCGGGGCCTCGGCACACGGGTTGTCCGTGAGGCCGAAGCCTGGGCCCGGGAGCTGGGGTTCATCCGTGTTGCCGTCGAGAGCCGCGACAACAAGATACCCTTTTATGAGTCCATGGGCTATGTGCCCCACCTCGACCGGCGCATTGAGGGCGATACCTTCACCTGCTACCGTATGGACAAAGACCTCTAAAATATCCGTGTAAATCCGTGTAATCTGTGGTCTATTTTAGAGTCCTCATCTCCCTCACCCTCGCGGCAATGTTGCGCCTGAGGCATTCGCTGTAGAGCCAGGGCTCGCAGCTATGTATGTCGCCCACGTTGATCAGGTTCCTGTAGGGCTTGTATTCCGAGGCGCTGTAACCGCTGACCACTAGCACGTGGTGCTCCGGTGAGAGTGTTACGATGATGCTGTCGTGCAGCACGGCCGGAGTGGCGTCGGTGCGCCAGTTCACCGGGTTGATGCATACGGCGGAGGCCGCGATGACGGGTTTTACATATTTCACATCCTTCACCGTGTTGTAGCATACGGTGACACCGGTGTCTTTCTCCCCTTTGGCAGGACGAATGCGGGGACATTCCTCCAGATCCGCTTCCGTCACCTTATAGCCCAGCACGTAGGCGGCCGCCAGCTGCCGACAGGTCTCGTCGCTCATGTGTTTGAGCAACGTCACCACGGCGCGTGCGCCCTGACTGAATCCCGTTATGACGAGCGGCCGCGCCTTGTCGCGTGCGGCGCAGAAGCGGTCGAAGGCCTCGCACACGTCCTGCATGGCGGGCCGCAGGCGTCGGCTGATGGTGTCTTCGTTTTGCGTCAGCCAGGCCTCCATCGTCGTGTGGCGGTAATACGGGGCACAAAACCTGTTGCCGGGCGCCATATAGGCTGCGGCGCGCCGTATCTCCCTGGCCATCCGTGTGCGGTGTATGGGGTTCCACACGTCGGCCCAGTGGCTGGTGCGTCCGTCACTCCCCTGCCAGTCTTCTTCCCATGTGGAGACGACGTAAAAGATATCGGCGCCGTTGCCGGCGGTATCAAGATCCAGCGTGATCCACATGGCGGGGTCGCTGTAGTCGGGCGCCTCGGGCATGAATATATTCTCTCCCGTCTCCTTGGCTTGTGCGAGCCATGCGAAGCAGCACAGCGCAGCAGTGATGAAATGTCTTCTCGTCATTTTATATCCGTTTTAAAGGGTATATTAATCGTTTTTCATTTGATATTATCAGTAAAACATCTCAAAATCGGCCACAAGATATAACTTTTTTTCAATAGAATCAGTGAAGGGAAGCAAAAAAAGATGTATTTTTGTGGCATAATTGTTGAATCGTCCACATCATGTCCAAAACACACGGCGACCTCGTCTCTGCCCTGCTCGATTAAGATGATGCCTACTCTACGCTACTTCTTCACGCTACTCGCCCTGGCGCTGACGCTGACGCTCGGCGCCCAGGAGGAAGCCGGGGAAATCAGACTTCCCGCCGAATACCGGGTCACGACGAATCTCAACGTGCGCAGCCTCGCGGATTCCTATGCGCCGAAGATCGGCAC
>ONSH01000042.1 GCA_900320435.1 uncultured Prevotellaceae bacterium | reverse complement strand
GACTTTCGACGACCAACCTTTCTACGGCACGCTCTTCTCTACAGGCAACGTGCACCTTTTCGGCGGCGAAGGCAAGCTGCAGGTCGATGCTGCCATCGCTCCGGAGAAAGGCTCTTCCCTCACCTATAATGTGGACACACCGGGCGGTGTTACCAACAGCGACTTTATCACCTACGTCGATCGCGCCGTCGTCGACAGCCTCAGACACACTGAAGATGTATCCGTCACCTCTTCGGCGCGCGACTTGAGCAAACTCTCCACCGACATCCGCGTGAACATCGACATGGACATGTCGCCCTCCATGCGACTGCGCCTGCTGATGAACCGCAAAAGCGACGACCTCATCGACATCGGCGGCGAAGGACGTCTTCTGGCCAATTTCCACAACAAGGGGCGCTTCAACCTCTACGGCACCTTTACCATCGTGGACGGCATCTACAACCTCTCCTTCCAGGAGATTATCCGCAAGAACTTCACCTTCCGTCCCGGCGGCACAGTATCGTTCGCGGGCCCGCCACTCAATGCTGTGCTCAATCTGCAGGCAGCCTACACCGTGCCAAATGTCTCGCTCAACGATTTGGGCAGCAGCTCATTGGGTTTCAACAACACACGCGTCGACTGTCTGATGAACGTCACAGGACGCGCGGCTTCTCCCGTCATCACCTTTGATTTCGATCTGCCCAACGCCACCGAAGACGAGAAGCGCATCGTCCACAGCATGGTGTCTACCGAGGAGGAGCGTAACATGCAGGTCATCTATCTGCTCGGCGTAGGACGCTTCTACAGTTATCAGGCACAGGCGCAACAGGGAACGGCGGGCCAGACCGGCACGGCGATGTATTCTTTCATGGCCTCCACCCTCTCCCAGCGCTTCAACAAATTATTGGGCAGCGCCATCGGCTCCAACAACTGGAACTTCGGTGCCAACGTGCGCACTGGCAGCACGGGTTGGGACAATGTCGACGTGGAGGGCATGCTCTCGGGCCGACTCTTCGACAACCGCCTTCTCGTCAACGGCAATTTCGGCTATCGAGAGTCTTACTACACCACACGCAACATCATCACCGATGTTGACGTGCAGTATCTGCTCACGCGCAACGGCAGCATCGCCATCAAGGGCTACAACAAGACCAACGACCGCTATTTCGTGCAGAACTCCTTCAACACTCAGGGCATAGGCATTCAGTTTCAGAAGGAGTTCAACCGCTTCAACCAGCTCTTCCGGCGCACCCGCCGCACACCGGCAAAAGCGAAAGCCAAAACCCAAAGGGAAACAGAGACGACAACAGATTCAGAATCAAAAGAATCCGCGCAACCCTGATCGGCTACGCGGATTCTTTTATTGATAACAATGTGTTCGGGGAAAAGCGGTGCTTATTTCACAAGACCTTTCTCCAAATATTCGGCCAGATTGACATGCACCTTGGCGGCCACGCTGTCGGCAGCAACCTTCTTCATGTCGCTCTCCACCATGATGCGCACCAGCTCTTCGAAGGAAGTGGTCTGGGGATTCCACCCAAGTTCCTTTTTGGCTTTGGCAGGATTACCCCACAAGTTGACCACGTCGGTGGGACGGTAGAAGTCTTCGCTGACTTCCACCAGAACGCGCCCGGTCTTCTGGTCGATACCCTTTTCGTTGAGGCCCTCGCCTTCCCACTTGAGCTCAATGCCCACATAGTGGAAAGCCAGTGTGGTGAACTCGCGCACGGAGTGCTGCACGCCGGTGGCGATGACGAAGTCTTCGGGCGTCTCGTGCTGCAGGATGAGCCACATGCACTCCACATAGTCCTTGGCGTAGCCCCAGTCGCGCAGCGAGGAGAGATTGCCCAGGAAGAGCTTCTCCTGCTTGCCTTGTGCGATGCGTGCGGCAGCCAATGTAATCTTGCGGGTGACGAAGGTCTCGCCGCGACGTTCCGACTCGTGGTTGAAGAGGATGCCCGAGCAGCAGAACATGTTATAAGCCTCGCGATACTCCTTTACGATCCAGTAGCCGTAGAGCTTAGCTACGGCGTAAGGCGAATACGGATGGAAGGGCGTCGTCTCGCTTTGAGGCACCTCCTCCACTTTGCCGTAGAGCTCGGAAGTAGAGGCCTGATAGATGCGGCAGCTGGACTCCAAATGGTTGGCACGCACGGCTTCCAGCACACGCAGCACGCCTGTAGCGTCCACGTCGGCCGTGAACTCGGGAGCGTCGAAGCTGACCTGCACGTGACTCTGTGCGGCGAGGTTGTAAATCTCGGTGGGCTGCACCTTGGCCACAATCTTCACCAGCGACATGGAGTCGCCCAAATCTCCGTAGTGGAGATGGAAGTTGGGCTTGCCCTCAAGATGGGCAATGCGCTCACGATAGTCCACACTCGAGCGGCGGATGATGCCGTGCACCTCATAGCCTTTAGCCAGCAGGAACTCACTGAGATAACTGCCGTCCTGACCGGTGACACCTGTTATTAATGCAACTTTCTTCATTATAGTTGTTGTGACAATGATTTAGCTTAGAAGCTCATGTTGACGGCCATACCGATGACATCGTTCGTGCGGTGATAGGTATCCGTCTTGTTAAGACCGGGAGCCAGTGCAGTGGTCACGGTGCGATCCTGATAGAAGGTCTTCATGTAGGAGAAGTCCACGTTGACGTCCTTCGTGCAGTGAATGCGCATACCAAGACCCATGGAGTTGCTGGAGAGGTTGAAGGACACGTCGCTCATACCCTCGTCGTCCACGTTGTACATGGTCTTCTGCCAAGAGCCGGATACGGTGATCCACTTGCCTGTGCGCCATTCGATGCCGGCCAGCACTTCATGCGAGTCGTGATTGTACTGCTGCAGATCCTCAAACTTGGAGGCCTCGGAGTCCTGATACCAGTGGTAACTGGCACCAATCTTCAGACTCTTGATGGGGCTGTACTGAGCACCGATAGCAAGAATGCCGGGGATGTCCTCTTTAATCTCGTCGCCATCCTTAAACTTATTCATGACGGGATTACCCACCAGAACTGGAGCCAGATTATCACCGGCGTAGATGCTGGTGGAGTTCTTCAGACGGATACGGGTCTTGAACTCGTACTTGGCCGACACGTTCCAGTGGTCGTTAATCTTCCAGTCGATACCGAGGATGGGCGTCACGCCGAAACCGTGCTGGTCGCAGTTGAGCGACAGATCTGCATCGGCATAAGCCTTTGTAGCCTGCCCGGTCACGGGATTCAAAATGTTATAGGTGACACCGCTCACGAAGCCGTTGTAGTTGGCGGTGGCATACACGCCGCGGATGCCGACGAAAGCCGACAGATTGTCGAGAATCTTGTAGGTACCGCCCACCTGCAGGCCGTAGAAGTAGTTGCTGCCCCTCATATAGCTGCGGCCGATGTTATAGCCACCATAAATGGGAAGTGCGCCCTGTTGGCTGAACATACCGTAAATAGAGGTGGCGTACAGGGTCTCGAAAGAACCCAGACCGTTGTCAAACTCACACTTGCCGCCACCGCCGCCTACTGCGAAGTGAGCGGAGATGCTCCAACGGTCCCAGTTATAAGAAAAGGTAAAGGAGGGAATCACGAGGGCCTGAGCGTCGCCGTCAAACTTGTGCTCGGCCTTGGGATCCTTTGTGTTGTACTGAAACAGGGGGTACGAAGTCAAGATGTCTCGCTCCTGAATGGCCACCTGGTTGTTCAGAGAAAGGTGCCAGCCTTTGCGCAGGAAAGCACCGCCTGCGGGGTTGGCATAAATGGCTGTAATTTCGCCGTATTGACCTTCCTGGGCGAAGTTACGAAGAAAAGCTGCATTCTGATTGGTGTTGGTCACCAGACCGCCGGCCTGAGAACCGATACTTGCCAGCACAAAAGCCAGCGAAAGAATTGATTTTTTCATACTTTTTTAATGATTTAACATCAAATCGGGTGCAAAAGTACTGCATTTTTTCGTAACTCTTAACATTTCTCCGCTCTGAATATGCGTTATACTTCAAAAATTGCACAAATTTATCTGTTTTGTGCAATCTTAATTTAAAATTTGCAAAAACAAGCCTTATTTCAGGATTTATTTATATCTTTGCGCCTGAACGAAAAGCAATAAAGAAAAAGATGGCAGAGAAACGCGCGCTTCTGGGCATGACGCTAGAGGAAATGGAGCAGACGGTGACATCGCTGGGCATGCCCCGCTTCACCGCCAAGCAGCTGGCGCAGTGGGTCTATCAGAAGAACGTGGACAGCATTGAGGCCATGACCAACCTCTCGCAGAAGAACCGCGCGCTGCTTTCCGGGCAATACGTCATCGGCAAGATGCCCCACACGGAGCGTTTGGAGAGCGTGGACGGCACGGTGAAGTATCTCTTCCCCACAGCCGGCGGCGAGAGTGTCGAGGCCGTCTTCATCCCCGAAGCCGATCGCGGCACGCTGTGTGTGTCCTCTCAAGTGGGTTGCCGCATGGGCTGCCGATTCTGCATGACAGGCCGTCAGGGCTTCCAGGGCAACTGCAGCGCCACCGACATCCTCAACCAGATTTACGCTCTGCCCGAATGGGAGCGCCTGACCAACATCGTCTTCATGGGTCAGGGCGAGCCGATGGACAACCTCGAGAATGTCCTGCGCGCCACCGAGCTCCTGATGGCACCCTACTCTCTCGGCTGGAGCCCCCGCCGCATCACGGTGTCCACCGTCGGCATCAGAGGCGCCGTGGAGGAGTTTGTCACGAAGAGCCCCTGTCATCTGGCCGTCTCGCTGCACAACGCGTTCCCCCAGCAGCGTCTGGAGATGATGCCGGCGGAGAACGCTTACGGCATGGAGGAGCTGCTGCGCATGCTCGCCAAATACGACTGGAACCACCAGCGCCGCCTCTCTTTCGAGTATATCGTGTTCCGCGGACTCAACGATTCGCCCCGCCACAGCAAGGAACTCGTGCGTCTGCTCTCCCCCCTGCGCGGCGTACGCGTCAACCTGATCCGCTTCCACACGATTCCCGACACCCCTTACGAAGGCGCCCCCGAAGAGCGCATGATTCAGATGCGCGACTTCCTTACCCTTCACGGCATCACCTGCACCATACGCGCCTCTCGCGGCGAAGACATCTTCGCAGCTTGCGGCCTGCTTAACTCGAAAAGAAATTGAACCCTTAACCATGAACCGTTAACCCCCATGCATAAAATTCTTTTCACCCTGCTCGCCTGCGTCGCCCTGTTGACTTCCTGCGACGAGAGTCCGTATTTCCCCGAGGCTTCGGGCCGTCCCTACGAGGTGCTCGTCGTGATGGACACCAAGACGTGGAAAGCCCCCACCGGACGCGCCCTCTTCGACGTGCTCGACACCGACGTGCCGATGTTGCCGCAGTCGGAACGCTCGTTCCGCATCTCCCAGTCCAATCCCCAGGACTTCAACCGCGTGCTCAACATCTTCCGCAACATCATCATCGTGAACATCAACGACAAGGAGTTCACGCGCACGCGCATAAAATATAAGATGAACAAGTGGGCCCGCAACCAGCTGGTGATGACCATCAACTCACCATCTCCCAGCGAGTTTGTAGTTTTCTGTCAGGAGCACAAGCAGGAGATCATCGACTTCATCACCAAGATGGAGATGAACCGCCTCATTGTGGAGCTGCGCAAGCAGCACTCCAAGCGCGCCTCCGAACTGGCCAAAGAGATCTTCGACTGCGAGCTGTGGGCGCCCAAGGAACTCGCCTCGTGGAAGAAGGGCAAGGACTTCATGTGGGTGTCCAACGACGCCGCTTCCGGCCACATGGACATCGTCGTCTATTCTTATCCCTACGAGGGTCCCGAAACGTTCAACAAGCGCTACGTCTGCTGGAAGCGCGACAGCGTGATGGAAAAGAATCTGCCCGGTGAACGTCCCGGCATGTATATGACCACCGACACGCTGTGCACCGCCGTCAAGCCCGTTGTCGTCCACGGCAAGTTTGCCTACGAGATGCGCGGTCTCTGGGTGATGAAGGGCGACTGCATGGGCGGCCCCTTCGTCAGCTTCTCGCGCGTCGATGAGGAGAACAACCGCGTCATCGTGGCCGAGGGCTTCGTCTATGCTCCTGAGAAGATGAAGCGCGGCCTCATCCGCCGCCTGGAGGGCGCGCTCTACACGCTCAAGCTGCCCGAAGAGCAATACACCGTCGCCATCACGCCCGAGTTGGCTGCTGAAGAAGAAACAGAAGAAGAAACTTCCAAGAAATGAAGAAAATATATATCGGTCTGAAGGACTTGGACCACAGCGTTGTGGACGAGCTGATCCACGACAACATGATGCGCGAGCTCTGCCATCTTTCCGTGATTAATAACGATAACGATAACAAAGACGGGGAGGATGACGATAAGAACGACGCCACCGTAATGACCATCGAGGCCCTCAAGGCCTCCGGCGCTCCCCTCCTGTGGATCACCACCGACGTGCGTGCCACCGTCTCCTCCGACGCCAAGGCGCTCGAAGAGATGCTTCGCGAAGACTTCCGTCTGAGCTCCGTGCGCACCGCTGTCTTCCGACCCGACATGAGCGCCGCCGAAGCTGAGCTCTACGACGCCGTTCTGTGTGCCTCCGAGGAGGAGTGCGACCGTCTGCTTGCGCTGCTGCCCACCAAGAGTGTGGTGGCTCTGAGTCTCGACCGCGACCACGTGACGACAGCCCCTGTGAGCGGCATCGACTGGCATGTGGACGAAGAGGGCCCGCGCCGCTACGAGAATCCCGCCGAACACGAGAAGACCGCAGCCGCCGTGCGTCGTGCCGTCTGGACCGCCATTGATGTGGTGCGCAACCGCCAGGACTGGCGCGAAGAGCACGCCAATCCTCTGCCCAAACTCTTTGTCGAGAAGAAGGGCAAGAAGGACCGTGACGGCGGCTCTCCCAAGAGTTTCGACCCCGACAAAAGCGGCGTGGAATGACCTTTGCCATTCTGGCTGCCGGCGAAGGCTCGCGCCTGGAGCATGAAGGCGTCCGTGAGCCCAAACCGCTCATCAGGATTGGCGGCGAATGTCTCATCGACCGCCTCATCCGCATCTTTCTTTCGTGCGGCGCAGACAGGATATGCGTCGTCGTCAACAGCCGTCGCCCCGAGGTGAAGGCGCATCTGGAGGCGCTCCGTTGCCCCGAACTTCATATCGTTATGGCCGACACGCCCTCCAGCATGCATTCGCTCCGGGCGCTCTCGCCCGTCCTTGGAGACGAGCCCTTTGTGCTCACCACGGTGGACACCGTCTTCCGCGAGGAGGACTTCCGCCGCTATCTCTCGGAGGGCGACTTCGCCGTAACGCCTTGGGTGGACGACGAGAAGCCGCTCTGGATCGACACCGACACCGAGGGGTTCATCACCGCCTTCCGCGACGAGGGTCCCTGCCCTTATGTCTCGGGCGGCATCTACCGGCTCACGCCTCCGATGATGCAGGTGCTCGGGCAATGCATCGACCGCGGCAAAGCGCGCATGCGCAATTTCCAGCGCGCCTTGCTTTCAGCGGGATTTCGCCTCAAGGCTTTCCCCATGGAACGCATCCTCGACATCGACCATCGCGCAGACATCGCCAAGGCCGAGAGCTTCCTTTCGCGCGACATTCTTTTGGTGCACCGCAGCACGCGCTACACCAAAGGCCGCCCGGACGACCGTCTACTGCTCGAAGCCGTCGGTCGCAATCTACAGGAAGGAGGCTTCCACATCACGGAAACCTCCGAAGAGACGCTCACGGAGGAGACGCTCCGCCGCCCCCTGCGCTGTGTGCTCTCGATGGCCCGCAGCCCGGAAGCGCTCCGACTGCTCGAGGGCTGCCCCTGGCCTGTGGTCAACGCACCGGAGGCCGTTCGACGCGCCGCGCGCCGCAACGACGAAGGAGCCCCTGCGCCCTGTTGGGTGAAACGCGACGGCTATGCAGAAAGCCCCGCAGATGTCATCTTTGCGCCTACGGAAGAGGCGCGTCTGGAGGCCGTAGAGGCCATGCGTTCGAGGGGCGTCAGCGACATCGTCTTTCAGCACCACCGTGAGGGCCAAGAGGTGAAATTCTACGGCGTCGGCCGCAGCTTCTTCCGCCCCGAAGGCCTGTCTGCGATGCGCGAGAAGGCTCTTGAAGCCGCTGCTGAGAAAGGACTCGAGGTTTGGGGCGGCGATGCCGTCATCGGCGCCGGCGGCGACATCCACATCATTGACCTGAACGACTGGCCTTCCTTCTCCTCCTGCCGGGAAGAGGCCGCAAAGGC
Organism: uncultured Prevotellaceae bacterium; assembly: GCA_900320435.1. Lineage (GTDB taxonomy): Bacteria > Bacteroidota > Bacteroidia > Bacteroidales > Bacteroidaceae > Physcousia. The sequence continues at coordinate 9,498 of ONSH01000042.1, read as the reverse complement.
TATTGCACACTATGCTCTACACCAAAAGTAAAGATACAGAGGAAAATATCGACATATACTTCACGCGCCCGATAGGCCTCCTGTGGGCGCGCCTCTTCAACCGCTTCGGCGCCAGCCCCAACACCGTCACCGTCGTGTCCATCTTTCTGGGCATTGCGGCGGGACCTTGTTTTCTGCACGACTCGTGGCGTCTGGGCGGCACGGAGGGTCTGCTGTGGAACCTTACGGGCATCCTCCTGCTCATGTGGGCCAACTTCCTCGACAGCGCCGACGGCCAGCTGGCACGCATGACGGGCAAGACCACCCGCGTGGGCCGCATCCTCGACGGCGCCGCCGAGAACATCTGGTTTCTCTCCATCTATCACTGCCTCATCTTCCGCCTTTGGCCCGAATGGGGCTGGTGGGGAGCGGTGGCATTTTATTTCTGCGGCTTCGTCTGTCACGCCAGTCAGGCGCGCATGGCCGACTGCATCCGCGGCTCCTACCTCTTCTTCCAGAAGGGGCAGCATCAGGACAGCCTCGACGAGCAGCTCAACCTCTGGCGCACGCTCTCGTGGCGGCGTCAGCCCGTGGAGAAGGCGCTGCAGATGTTCTATCTCAACTACACCTTCCAGCAGGAGCGCGAGACGCCCCGCCTGCAGGAGCTCCGGCGCTATCTCAGAGACACTTACGGCGACGACATTCCCGAGGACATCCGTCGCCGCTATCTCGAGGGCACATTCCCGCTGCTCAAGTGGACCAATTTCCTCACCTTCAACTGGCGCGCTTTCCTGCTCTACGCCTCCGTCCTCACGGACTGCATCCCGCTGTTCTTCTGGGGACAGATTATTGGATTTACCGCCGTACAACTTTACATGAACCGTAAACACGAACGCCTGTGCCACGAGTTATTGTCTTCGATTTCGGGGGAACGCTAGACACCCACGGACGCCATTGGGCCCGCGTGCTTTTTGAGCGCTGGCAGGAGGTGCTCTCAGACCTTTCCTGGGAGCGTTTCTACGAGGCCTACGTCGCCGCCGAGCGCGCCATGACGACGGAGGAGAATTGGGACTTCCGCTGCACGCTGCAGCACAAATGCCGCCTGGAGGCCCGCTTCATGCAGCGTCCCGACGCTACTGATCAGGCCGACGGTGTGGCCGAGGCGTGCTACAAGCTCGCCCGTGAGTGTACGGCTCGCTCCAAAGATGTCTTGGAGGCGTTGAGAAAGACAGGCGTGCCTCTGGTGCTCGTGAGCAACTTCTACGGCAACCTCACGGCCGTCCTTCGCGACTTCGGCCTGGAGGGCTGCTTCGACCACATTGTGGAATCTGCGCGCGTGGGGGTGCGCAAGCCCGACAGCGCCATCTTCCGTCTGGTGCTCGACCTCTACCCCGCCCTGAAGCCTGACGACGTGCTCGTTGCGGGCGATTCGGAGCGCAACGACATACTTCCCGCACAGTCTTTGGGCATGAAAACGCACTTAGTGAGAAAATTTGGGGACCTCCTTGCCCTCGTTTGACAAAAATTGCGTAAATTTGTCCCTTGAATATATCATTTCTGACACTATGGCACAGAGCAACATACGTCCCGCATCGGGCAAACTCGGCATTCTGACCGTCGGTCTGGGCGCCGTCTCCACCACCTTCATCACCGGCGTGCTGATGGCCCGCAAGGGTCTCGCCAAGCCCATCGGCAGCATGACGCAGATGGACCGCATCCGCGTCTCGCGCGAAGGCCGCACGGAGCGTCTCGCCTACGGGGACATCGTGCCTCTGGCGCAGCTCTCCGACATCGTCTTCGGCGCCTGGGATGCTTATCCCGCCAATGCGCTGCAGAGTGCGCTCTTTGCCGAAGTGCTCTCCCGCGAGGACATCATGCCCGTGAAGGACGAGCTGGAGCAGATACGCCCCATGGCGGCGGCTTTCGACCGCGACTACGCCCGACGCATCGACGGCAGCAACGTGAAGCCCGGCCTCACGCGCTGGCAGATGGTTGAGGCGTTGCGCGAAGACATCCGTAACTTCCGCCGCGACAACGGGTTGGAGCGCGTGGTGGTCGCTTGGGCGGCTTCCACCGAGATCTATGTGGAGCGCGACCCCGCCGTACACGACACGCCCGAGGCACTGGAGGCTGCCATGAAGGCCGACGACCGCGTGCGCATCGCCCCATCGATGTGCTACGCCTGGGCCGCATTGCTTGAGGGCTGTCCCTTCATCATGGGCGCCCCCAACACGACGGTGGACATCCCCGCCATGTGGACGATGGCCGAAAGGATGCGTGTGCCCATTGCCGGCAAGGACTTCAAGACGGGTCAGACGCTCGTCAAGTCGGGCTTTGCTCCCATTCTGCGCACGCGTTGTCTGGGCCTCGACGGCTGGTTCTCCACCAACATCCTGGGCAATCGCGACGGCCTGGTGCTCGACGAGCCGGCCAACTTCCACACCAAGGAGGTCTCCAAGCTCTCCACACTGGAGACGATACTCGACGGCAAGGACAATCCCAAGCTCTACGGCGACTACTTCCACAAAGTGCGCATCAACTACTATCCTCCGCGCGGCGACGCGAAGGAGTCGTGGGACAACATCGACATCTTCGGCTGGATGGGCTACAAGATGCAGGTGAAGATCAACTTCCTCTGCCGTGACTCCATCCTGGCGGCGCCGGTGCTGCTCGACCTGTGTCTTTTGAGTGATTTGGCGCAGCGTGCCGGTCGTTGGGGCACACAGCGATTCCTCTCCTTCTTCCTCAAGGCGCCGATGCACGACTACCTCTCGGGCGAACAGCCTGTCAACGACCTCTACCAGCAGTATGCCATGCTGAAGAACGCCCTCCGCGAGATGGGCGGCTACGATGCCGATCAGCCATTAGACTGACGTCTGATTAAGGGTTAACGGTTAACGGTTATCGGTTATCGTTTAACGGTTAAAGGTTTTCAATATTTTTGATAAACTTCGCCGGGACGCCGCCAACCATCACATTGTCCGGCACATCCTTCGTCACTACGGCACCGGCGGCGACGACGGCATTCTTGCCGATGGTGACACCCGGACAGATGACGGCGCCGATGCCTATCCAGGCATTCTCCTTGATTGTCACCTTCCCGAAGTGGAGCAGGTTGTGCCTGTCGTGCAGGTCGTGATCGACCGTCGTGATCTTGACCTCCGGACCGATCAGCACGTTGTCCTCTATCACCACCCTCCCGGGAGAGAGTATGGTAGCCCCCTTGTTGATGATGATGTTCTTGCCTAACGTCATCCTGCAGCCGCAATCGCAATAGAACGGAGAGACAATAGCGACGCTGTCGTCTATCTCGCATTGGAACAGCTCTTCCAACAGACTCTTGTAATCCGGATCCGTGGGTTTCTTGGACGAGATCTTCAGACACAGCTCATGACTGCGAATCATCTCCGCCTCCACGTTGCGCATACGAGGGTCGCTCTTGCAGCCGGACCCTGTGGCATCAATCTGGTCAAACATTATTCTATCTTCTTGATTACCTTGGCAGGAACGCCTCCAACAATGGTATTGGGCTCCACATCTTTTGTCACCACTGCACCAGCAGCTACTACAGCTCCATCGCCGATAGTTACTCCAGCAAGAACGGTGGCATTGGCTCCAATCCATACGTTTTTGCCGATGTGAATGGGGGCATAGCTCATGCTCTGACGGTTAGCCGGGTCAAGGTCGTGATTGATGGTGGCCAGCACGACGTTGTGACCGATGAGTGCACCCTCGTCAATAGTGATACCACCCTGATCCTGAAACTTGCAGCCCATGTTGATGAAGACCCGTTCTCCGACGACGGTGACGCCCCCACAGCTGCTCCAACAGAGCGCGCAGCTCCTCCGGCGTGTGATACTTGCCGTTGATCTCCGCCGTGATCTTCAGTGCCTCCTGCGACAGCTTATGAAACATCATGTGGACCTCGCCGCCCCCGACAACGGGCTGGCCCGAGGCCATGTAATCTCTGAATTCCTGTATCGTCATTTCTATGCCCTTTACCTGATAAAATGCATAGGATTCCACTCTTCGCGCTCGGGGTAATCGGGGTTGCCGCCGGTGTGAATCTTCTTCAGCAGCCAGGCCATGTTGTTGGCCAGAGTGCGCATGGTCTGCATGCCTTCCGTGTCCTGCGCCGCTTCGCCGGGCGTCCGGCCGTAGGCGATGTTCCAGTATTGCGACGTCACCACAGGCATGTTCGTCATCTCAAAGATCATGTTCATCGTCTGGAATGCTGCCGTAGCGCCGCCTCGACGGCAGATGGCGACAGCGGCTGCGGGCTTGTTTTGTACCTTTGCGCCGGAGAAGAATGCACGCTGCAGGACGGCCAAGACGGCGCCGTTGGGCTGTCCGTAATAGACGGGCGAACCCACGACGAGGGCGTCGGCCTCGTTGAGCTTTTCGACGAGTGTGTTGCAGATGTCGTCATCGAAGACGCATCGGCCCAACCCTTTCTCTCTGCACTGTCCGCAGGCGATACATCCGCGCACGGGCTTGTTGCCGAGCTGCATGATTTCGGCCTCTACGCCGTTCTTTTTCAACTGATTGGCAATCTCTGTGAGCGCCGTGAACGTGTTGCCGATCCTGTTGGCGCTGCCGTTTAACAGTAATACTTTCATCTTTATTCGTTTTTGTTTGATACTTAATGTTCAGTTGTCAATGGCTTCGATGTAGAAGCTGAAGGGGCGGAAGCCGTCGTTGCAGCTGATCATGGCGCTCATCGGATTCTTCATCCATCCGTCATAGAAGTTCCCTTCTCCTCTGGCCAGCGACGTCACGAATTCGCGCATGCTCTCCCATGCCGACGGGCACAACCCTTCGGGGCGCCGGCCGTCGACGGATATCCATTGTTGTCCTTCCGCCACGTCGCAGCTGTGCTCGATCGGGTTCTCGTATCGCGCCATCAGATCGTGATATACGGTCTGCCGCACCGCCGTGATTCGTACTTTCTTCATTGTTTTCATCAGAATAACCGGGACAAAGATACGAAAATTAGCTGATAATGCCACACAGAAATCGCAGAAATTATCAGTTTGTGGATTTAGGCTCTTCAAAGGCAAACATCAGGTCAAGCACTTCTGTCTTGCGGGCTTCTCTACCCCAGTTACGCCCCTTGAACTCATCGCCTTCGTTTATCTCACAAAGGCCGACAAAGCGAAACAGGCGGTTGAATATTCTGTATTCATACGCATATCCAACATTTAGCATTGGGAAAGCCTTGCGATACTCATCAGCGTAGAATACCGTGCCGCGCCAATTCTCGCCATAGTGATGCAGGAGCCATAAGGAATAGAGGCGTCCCACATTACCCACTTCGTCGTCTTCACACGAATCGAGCCATCCTGTGTTGTAATCCATGAAAAGGAACAGCATCATCGTCCGCAACAGTTCATTATGGTCAGCAAGCAGTTGTTTCCCCTTGGCCGTCAGCGACATCTTTCCGACACGGGTCTTGATGAGTCCGCACTCTTTCAACACGACCCTGAGCACCTGTACTTCTTCTGTTTTCGGTTCATTCTTCTGTTTATACCAGTCTGTGCTCCAGCTATGGCTCCCCAATTCGTAAAGTTCGGCAACAATCTTAGGGGGTATATACCCTTGTGTCGTGAGTTTCATTTCATTTTCGGCCAACGCATTCATCAGGTGCAGAGCCTGTCGCATGACGGGAATTCGCTCCATCTGCTCCTCTGTCAGCTGGCGCAGTTGTACCGGACACCCCGCTTCTAACGGTCTGTTAATCATTTGGTGCATCTGCTCAGATGAGAATCCGTTGAAATCAGGCCTTGGTATAGCGTTCTGCGCATGCATGAATTCACTCACATAGCGTTTGATTTTATCCAAATCCGCAGGTTTCCCGCTTTTCTCCATCTGGTCAATCCAGTCCTGCAACTGGCGGGTAATTTCGTCCTGGTCTATCATATGCTTGTATCAGTTTATTCTATGTGTCCTCAGACGGTCTGCCGCACCGCCGTGATTCGTACTTTCTTCACATGTGCTCCCCCCCCTTTTTTACGTCATTGTATAAAGCAAGCCCTTTTACCGTCAGCAGGTATTTCTGACGGGGATGACGGGGAGAATCAGGATATAGCAGACGGACAAATCCTTCCCTCATAGCAGGATTTAGATGGTATTCTATAAAGTTAGGCCGATGCTTTAATCCTGTCTTCTCCATTAACTGAGAAATAGACAACTCATCTTCACCGATTGCCTTTATTAATGCAACAATCAGAGGATTCTTTGTGTGCAACAAACCACAAACTTGTTCGGGTACTTGTTCGGGTACTTGTTCGGGTGCAGCAAGATTCGGTTGCACTTGCCATTCTGCAGGCGGGTTAATATGCAGATAGCGATTACGCAAGTCCCATTGTTCCCCTAACAGCAGATTGCGGAAAAAACGTTCCAGAAAAACCGGGCTGTAGTCGATACCTTTTATGGCATTTTTATAGTTTGCTCTCACAAGTGCATTACGGAAGTACCATGAATGTTTGGCGAACAAGTCGTTCTCCACATTGAAACCAAGCGAACGAAGATACTGAATAGTAAAGACGGCCGTTGTTCGCGTGTTTCCTTCACCGAAGGCATGAATCTGCCACAATCCGGAGACAAACTTGGTTACATGAGCTACCAGTTCATCATTACTGATGCCCTTGTAACTGAAATCACGTTCCTGCTGGATGTCATAATCGACGGCCCTGCGCAGGTCTTCCCAGTTCAGGTAGCTCACGGTGTCGCCCTCCAAGACCCACTCACGTTTGGTGATGTCGTATTTACGCAGTTCACCAGCATGCTTCATTACGCCTTCGAAGATTCTGCGATGCAGGGATATGTAGCCATTTGTCGAGAAGTCACATGTCTTTACCGAGAGTATGCGCTTGATGTTTTTCGAGGCTTTATCAGCCTCTTGTTTGTCATCATCGTCAGCCTCGCGAGTCGTTTTGCTCTCATAGTAACTGTTGAGCAACTGCTCCACCTCATCGATGGTGATTTCGCCCTCGATGTTTCTGCGCGCCAAGTCGTTCAGGTACTCTGACGTTTTCAGCCCGTCCACCGCCTGGAGTCCAATCGCCGTGCTCCATGCGTATGCTGCTTCACGCTGTGACGGCTCACCCTGACGAATGTACTCATCAAAGTTTAAGTATCGCTCCTTATCGATCTTTTCGTCCATATCTCGCTATTTCTTTTTGCAAAGATACGAAATTTAGGTGAAAGGTGAAAGGTGAAAGGTGAAAGATTTTGTTTTAACCCCGAAAAACCTGAGTTAACTCAAACGATCGATTGGGTTAACTCACACGATGAATCGAGTTAACTCACGCGATTTTGGGAGTTTCTAACTAGGGAGTAAAAATTCTCTAGTTAGGGAGTACATTTTGCCTACTTCCTCTACTCCCGCTCAGAGCCGCCGCATCACTGCTGCAGAGCCGCTGCATCACTGCAGATTTATCGGACTCAATGAATATTCGGGTTATGCAAAAAATGCATTCTACGGACATTTTTACGGATGTCCGCAATGTCCGTTATGTCCGTTCGCGAATGCGTTGCGGACATAACGGACATAACGGACAAACGTTAATTGTGTCCGTTCACATCATACATCAGCCATCTGCTTTTACACAGTAAACGCAGCCGAGGTGTAACCGAAGGCATTCTTCAGCCATCATACATCTTCCCTCTTCCTTCTTACCTCTTACCTCTTACTTATAACTATGCAGTAAAAATTGGAAGGTAAAACAGAGAAAAATCCCAAGAAAGTTTGCCGGTTAAAGAAAAATGCGTATCTTTGTACTGCAAAAACAGTCGAATCGGCGACAGATTTTGCAGTAGAAGATAAAAAATATATAAGATATGATTATCCAAAGAGACCAATACGTAAACGAACTTCTTAGCAAGCGATGGAATGGAAAAGTAAAGATTGTCACCGGCATTCGCCGATCCGGCAAGTCATTCCTGTTATCGACGCTTTACAAAAAACGGCTCTTGGAAGAAGGCGTCACTGAAGACAGTTTCATTGAACTGGCTTTAGATAAGAAAGTGCACCTGAAGTATCGCAACCCCAACGAGCTTTACGATTACATTATTCAAAAGTCGCAGGAAGCCGGAAGACGCTTCTATGTGTTTATTGATGAGATTCAGTTGTCATATAAAGTGAAAAACGAAGATGTGGACGAGCGTCTTGTGGCTGAAGAAGACCGGGAGATGCTTTACACCACCTTTTACGACATACTCAATGACTTGATGGCCCGGAGCAATCTGGATATCTATGTTACGGACTCTAACAGCAAGATGCTTTCCAAAGACATAGTCACCAACTTTCGCGATCGCGGCACAGAGATAAGAGTCTATCCCCTGTCATTTAGAGAGTTTTATCCAGTCTCCGGGTTAGAAAAATCGGATGCATTTGAGGAATACCTGACTTACGGAGGCATGCCTCTGGCGGTACTTGAGGCGAATGAGGCCGAAAAGCGCAAATACCTGAAGGGACTTCATCAGCGCGTCTATCTCAAGGATATTGTTGAGCGCTATAGGCTGAAGGACGATGCAGTGCTGGATGCTTTGGTTGATGCGCTGTCATCGGCAGTAGGATCGCTGACTAATCCTCACAATCTGGCTAATGCGGCAGGCACCCTGATGAGGCGCAACACCTCTGACCACACCATCAAAAACTATTTGGACTATCTAGAGGACTCTTTTCTGTTTGTGCGTGCTCTGCGCTACGATGTGAAGGGCAAGCGTTATTTCGAGAACACGCTGAAATACTATTCCATAGACACCGGACTGAGAAATGCCAAGCTGAACTTCCGACAGCAGGAGAAATCACATCTAATGGAGAATATCATCTTCATCGAACTGTTGCGCAGGGGGTATAGCGTGGATGTTGGTGTTGTGCAGCTGACTGCCAAGAAGGACGGCAAGAAACAGCAGTCGCAATATGAAATAGACTTTGTCGTCAACACCGGTCGCGAGAAGGTGTATATCCAATCGGCACTGAATGTGGATACAGAGGCGAAGAAGCAACAGGAAACTTTTTCTCTCAAAAATTCAGGCGACTTTTTCCGCAAGATTGTCATCACCGACGGCAATGCAAAGCCCTGGGTCGATGATGACGGCATCATGTATGTTGGCATTATCCCCTTCCTGTTGGGAGAGGATTTATAACTGTCGAAACCTCTAACGGACAAAGCGGACAAGCGTTAATGTGTCCGTTCTCTTACAAAAAAGCGATTAGACAAACGAAACTATTCATCTGCAGTTTCGCAGGCGCTGTGCAGGCGCTGCGCAGGGGAACAGGTCTGTGAGAGCAGAGTTTTATTGCACTTTTATGACTAAAAGGCCTCGAATCGGTGTTGCAAGCCGAATTTTCCGGAAGGCTGTGACGAACGCTTTTGAGGCTGAACGATGCTCAAAATGCTGTTTCGCGCATGCTTTTTAGGCCTAAAACGGCCCTTTCGTGAGACTAATTGTCCTGCATTTGAAAGTAAAAGCGAGGAACTGTGCTTCTGCAACAACAACGTATCTTGCTGT
>ONSH01000024.1 GCA_900320435.1 uncultured Prevotellaceae bacterium | reverse complement strand
ATGGACCACTGTTCCGTGTCGTGGGGTCCGTGGGACAACGTGCACATCAAGGATGCCAACAACATCACCTGGCAGTATTGCATCAACAGTGAGGGCATCGAGCCCCAACGCTTCGGCTCCATCACTGACGGCACGCGCAACTGGACCATACACCATTGCCTGTGGGCCAACAACAAGAGCCGCAACCCGAAGATGAAGTGCTTCCTGCAGTACTACAACAACGTGGTGTACAACTATGGCATGGGCATCATCGGCGGACACTCGGCGGCTGACAACTATCAGGACGTGATGAACAACTACTTCATCGCAGGCCCGGACGGTTCGGCCAAATATTTCGACGACTGGACGGCTACCGATCATCTCTACAGCAGCGGCAACTATTTCGACGGCAACTGCGACGGCGCGCTCAACGGCACGCTCATCACCGACCACCACAACGCCACGCCGATGTCCAGTCCCAACTTCGTGACCACACATCCGATGAATGTGGAGTCGGCAGAGAATGCTTATTACCACATCGTGGATCATGTGGGCGCATCGCGCGTCAGAGACGTTCACGACAAGCGTATTCTCGAGCATCTGACCTCGCTCGGCACCAAGGGTTCGTTCATCGCCAATGAAGACAACGTTGGCGGCATCGGCACCGTGGCCAACGGTCCCAGACCCGCCGACGGCGACAACGACGGCATGGCGGACGAGTGGGAGAGTGCCAATGGTCTCAACCCCAAGGTTAACGACGCCAATCTCTACACCATCGGCGGCGGCTACACCAACATCGAACACTACGTCAACAGCCTGGCCCAGAAGAGCGCCTACATCATGCCGCCCCTTAATTTTAAGGCCGAGCTGGTGTCGCCCACGTTGGTCAAACTCTCATGGACTCTGGGTGATGCGGAAGGTGTGACGGGGCTTGTGCTGGAGCAGTCGGAAGACGGTAAGAACTTCACCGTGTTGCGACGGATTTCCGTCGAGATGCAGCAGACCCTCGTATCGGGACTGACGGCCGACAAGATTTATTATTTCCGGATGAAAGCTTTGGGGGAGGACGGCGCGGAGTCGCTCTATACTCCCGTGGCGGCTGTGAACGACGAATACATGAGGCCTGCCGGAGGCACTTTGCCCGGCACGAATCCTTTTACGCCCAGGGAAGGAAAGTTCTACCGCATCATCAGTTATGCCACCATTCCATATAACAGTGGCACCACTTTTCAGGGTACGCCGAAATATCTCACCTTCAACAGCAACGGTACACTTGGCTCGACCGAGAGTTTCACCTGGGACGACCCCTATCTGATGTGGGTGATTACACCGGTGGAGGGCGGCGTGACTATTCGCAATTACGGCAACAAGAAATATATCGCTGCACGCAATGCCAGCATTGACGGTGCCGACCGTATCGGTATGTCGGACTCGCCGACAACACTTACCGTAAATTACACAGGCGACCAGCAGCCGGCGCAGTCGGGGCTCTATGGTGGCGTTTCGGTATATCGCATCAACAGTGCCGCTGCCAGCAATCAGCAGATTCGTGCACGCGGTTTCGTGGATGATTGGTTTTGGGGCTCCGGAACTTTTGACCGTGCCGATATGGTATTCACCTTTGCCGAGGTGGACGCTTCTCGCGTAAAGCTGTTTCTCACACGCTTCAACGAAGCGCTGGAGCAGGCGAGAGATCTGGCCAACAGCGCTCAAACCGACGTCACCGGCGGCTATCCCACATCGGCGCTTAATGCGCTCATGAATGTGGTGGCTGCGGCCGAGGTGTTTGCTGAAGGCATTGACGGTCAGACGGAGCAGGAGGATGTCGACGCTCAGACGGAGGCTATCAACGGAGCCGTGACGCAATTCAAGAGCCAGCAGATACGCACCTTCGAGGGATTCTCAACGGATCTGGCCTATAACATCTACAGCTACGGCGTCGCTTCCGGTGACGGCACGGCAACGGCAGCGCCCACGACGGCCCGCCGTTACCTTTATGCGCTCAAGTCGGCCGACGGCAAACGCGACTCACTGTGTTACCGCATCGGACACTCGGAGAACGACTTCAACAGCGGTAATAAAGATAACATATACAAGAGGGACAACGCGCTGTGGGTGTTTGAAGAAGCAGATGAGCCCGGCTACGTCTATGTACGCAGTCTGCGCTATGGCAGCTACATGCGTATTGAGCGCACGTTGTCGGCTGAGCCGGTGAGCATTTATCCTTACTACTCTAGAGACGACAACGGCAAAAAGGCTTTCTTTATGTATGCCAATAACGATCGCAAAAGACTTTTCAATGTGGGTAATGCCGTCGATGCTTCGGGCGGACCGATAGAGTTTTTTGCCTTGTCAGCGGACCGCACACGCCTGCGCTGGGTCATTGAGGAGACGGAGTACGAATCCGATCTGACTCCTACGGGCGTGCAGAGCATTAAAGGAAACGGCACGGGCGTCACGCGGGTGCGTTACTTCAACCTGCAGGGCGCAGAGCTTCGCCAGCCGCCCCGTGAAGGCCTTTACATCCGACAGACGGAATGGCCGGACGGCAGCGTTCACTCGGAGAAAATCATGAAATAACAAACGGAAGATACAATGAAACAAGTCACTTTTGAAACATGGGGCGTATGCTCCAAATTCATCAATTTTGAGATGGACGACGAGCACCGTCTCCACAATGTGCGTTTTGTCGGAGGATGTCCCGGCAACACGATGGGACTGGGACTGTTGCTCGAAGGCATGCATGCCGAGGACGCCATCGCAAAGCTGAAAGGCGTGCGTTGCGGCACAAAACGCACTTCGTGTCCCGACCAGCTGGCGCAGGCCCTGGAGAAGGAATTGGGGAAAGGTTAGAGGTCAGAGTTTAGAGGTTAGAGTTTAAAGTTTAGAGTATATGGCACATATTTGTGAGAATTGCAAGTTCCGGGCGCATTACGACAAGAAGCCCGATTCGTTGCTGGGCCGTTTCTGGCGCTGGCATATCAACTACTGTCCCGGATGGCGGAGCTATTTCGCCCGTCTGAGCGACGAGCGTAAGGAGGAAATGAGACGTAAATACGACTTTCACAAGTATTAATCCACGCCCTCCGGCGTCAAATCAAGCCTGTCAGACGAAAAAAGTCGGCAGGCTTTTTCTTTTGTTTCACAAAATTGTTGTATTTTTGCGCACAAATTATTTTAAATAAAACAAGAAAGATATGCTGAGAATAGCAGTACAAAGCAAGGGACGTCTCTTTGAAGACACAATGGCGTTGCTGGCTGAGGCCGGCATCAAGGTGCCCTCGTCGAAGCGCACGCTGTTGGTGGAGAGTCCCAATTTTCCCATAGAAATCCTCTACCTGAGAGACGATGACATCCCGCAGTGTGTGGCCACCGGTGTGGCCGATCTCGGCATCGTCGGTCAGAACGAGTTCGAGGAGCGCGGAGAGGACGCCGACGTCGTGCGTCCGCTGGGCTTCTCCAAGTGCCGTCTTTCGCTGGCCATCCCCAAGGTGGTGGCTTATCCCGGCGTGAGATGGTTTGAGGGTAAGAAGATTGCCACATCGTATCCCAACATCCTGAAACGTTTTCTGGCGAAGAACAAAGTCAACGCTCAGGTGCATGTCATCACCGGCAGCGTGGAGATCAGCCCGGGCATCGGTCTGGCTGACTGCATCTTCGACATCGTCTCCAGCGGCAGTACGCTGGTGAGCAACAACCTGAGCGAAGTGGAGGTGGTGATGAAGAGCGAAGCGCTTCTGATCGCCACCAAGGGTCTCTCCGCAGAGAAGAAGGCCACGCTCGACGAACTGCTCTTCCGCATCGAAGCCGTAAAGCAGGCCGAAGACAAGAAATACGTGATGATGAACGTGCCCACCGAGGCGCTCGACGACATCTGCCGCGTGTTGCCCGGAACGAAGGCGCCAACGGTGATGCCTCTGGCCACGGAAGGGTGGAGCAGCGTGCACACGGTGATCGATGAGAAGACCTTCTGGGACTGCATCTCGAAGCTCAAGGAACTGGGTGCGCAGGGCATTCTCGTGATGCCCATCGAAAAGATGATATTGTAGAAAGATGATCAGCATAATCACCGACAACAGGATTCCCGAAAGGCCCCGCAAGAGTGTGGCCGAATTGGAAGACGTGGTGCGTGCCGTGCTCGACGATGTGAAGAAGCGCGGCGACGAAGCCCTGAAAGAGTATGAGGAGAAGTTCGACAAGGTACGTCTCTCCCGGCTGGCCGTGACGCCCGAAGAGATGGACGAAGCCGAGAGGCTGGTGGACGCCGCCCTCAAGGAGGCCATCGTGCTGGCGCACCGCAACATCGAAGCCTTTCATCGCTCGCAGCAGTTCGAGGGCCGTCACATCCGTGTGACCGATGGGGTGGAGTGCTGGCAGAAAGCCGTAGCCATCGAAAAGGTGGGGCTGTATATCCCCGGAGGTTCGGCGCCGCTGTTTTCCACGGTGCTGATGCTCGCCACGCCGGCCAAGATAGCCGGATGTCGCGACATCGTCCTGTGTACGCCTCCCCAGCGTGACGGCAAGGTGAACCCCGCCGTGCTGGTTGCAGCCCGTGTGGCCGGTGTGAACGCCATCTACAAGTTGGGCGGCGTGCAGGCAATCGGTGCCATGGCCTACGGTACGGAATCGGTGCCCCGCGTGAGCAAGATTTTCGGACCGGGCAATCAGTTCGTGATGTGCGCCAAGATGACCGTCAGCCAGGAGGGTGTGGCCATCGACATGCCCGCAGGTCCTTCCGAGGTGGCCGTCGTTGCCGACCGGAGCTGTCATGTTGAATTTGTGGCTGCCGACCTGCTTTCCCAGGCTGAGCACGGACCCGATTCGCAGAGTGTGCTCTTCACCGACTCCATGGAGGTGGCCAAGAGGGTGAGCGAAGAGGTGGACCGCCAGTTGGCGCAGCTGCCCCGAAAGGATATTGCCGCCAAAGCTCTGGAGAACAGCGCCATCCTCGTGGTGAACAGCATCGACGAGGCCATGCAGCTGTGCAACGAATATGCTCCCGAGCACCTCATCCTGGCTATGGACGAGGCAGACAAGTGGGCTGAAAAGGTAGTGAACGCCGGCAGTGTGTTCATTGGACACTGGGCCTCGGAAAGTGCGGGCGACTACGCCAGCGGTACCAATCACACCCTGCCCACAAGCGGTTACGCCAAAGCCTACAGCGGCGTGAACCTGGATTCGTATATGAGAAAAGTGACCTTCCAGAAACTGACACCGGAGGGCATCCGTGCCATCGGACCCGCCGTGGAGGCAATGGCCGAAGCCGAAGGACTGGAGGCACACAAAAACGCAATGACACTGAGATGCAAGAGCTTGTAAGAAAAAATATCAGGGCGCTGCAGCCCTACAGCTGTGCCCGCGACGAGTTTCGCGGCAGAGAGGCCCACGTCTTCGTGGATGCCAACGAGAGTCCTTTCAACACGGGCTACAACCGTTATCCCGATCCTTTGCAGGAAGAGATCAAGTCCCTGCTGGCACCCATCAAGAACGTGCATCCCGACGAGATTTTCCTGGGCAACGGTTCCGACGAAGCCATCGACCTGGTCTATCGCGTGTTCTGCGAACCCCGTGTGGACAATGTGGTGGCTATGGCGCCGAGCTACGGCATGTATGAGGTGTGCGCCAACATCAACGATGTGGAATACCGCAAGGTGCTCCTCGACGAGAATTTCCGGCTGCACGCCGACGCCATGCTCTCGGCTGCGGACGACCACACCAAAGTGATGTGGATCTGTTCGCCCAACAACCCCACCGGCAACGATATGGACCGCAAGGAGGTAAAACGCCTCCTGGACGAATTCCCCGGCATCCTTGTGGTGGACGAGGCCTATATCGACTTCTCCTCTTTGCGTTCGCTTCGCGAATTGGTAAGGCTGTATCCCCGCCTGATTGTGCTCAACACCTTCTCCAAGGCCTGGGCCAGCGCTTCGGTGCGTTTGGGCATCGCTTTCGCGCAGTCCGAAATCATCGCCTTGTTCAACAAGGTGAAGTATCCCTACAACATCAACCTGCTGACGCAGCAATATGCACTCGAGCTGCTCCGCAACGGCGAGAAGGTTCAGCGCTGGACCAACGACGTGAAGCGTGAGAGGGAAATCGTGGTGCCCGCCCTCAAGGAAGTGAGGTGTGTGGTGAAGGTGTATCCCACCGACGCCAATTTCGTTCTGGTGAAGGTGACGGACGCCGTCCGCATTTACAACTATCTGGTGGATCGCGGCATCGTCGTGCGCAACCGCAACAACGTGCAGCTCTGCGGCAACTGTCTGCGTATCACCATCGGCAGCAAGGAAGAAAACAATGAAGTGTTGGGCGCACTGCGCTCATTCTGAGTGATATGAGAAAAATATTGTTCATCGACCGCGACGGCACCATCCTCCGTGAGCCCGAGGACGAGCAGATTGACAGCTACGAGAAGTTCCACTTCGTCGAAGGCGCCATCGGCGCTCTGTCGTTCATCCGCCGCCACACCGACTACGAGTTGGTCATGGTTTCCAATCAGGACGGACTGGGCACGGCGTCGTATCCCGAGAAAGACTTTTGGCCCACACAGAATCTGATGCTGGAGATACTCCAAGGGGAGGGCGTCACGTTTGACGACATCCTGATCGACCGCTCTTTCCCCGAGGACAACCTGCCGACGCGCAAGCCCGGCACCGGAATGCTGACGGACTACATCGGCAACCCCGAAGTGGATCTTGCCGGCAGTTTCGTCATCGGCGACAGGGAGAACGACCGCAAGCTGGCGGAGAATCTGGGCTGTCAGTACCTCTTCCCCGACTGGAAGAAGGTGGCGGAAATCGTCTTTGCCGGCGACCGCAAAGCCTCCGTCATGCGCCGCACCAAAGAGACCGACATCCAGGTGGAGCTCTGTCTCGACGGAGAAGGTCGTGCCGACATCCAAACGGGCCTCGGCTTCTTCGACCACATGCTGGAGCAGATTGCCAAGCACGGCAACATAGACCTCATGATACGCTGCAAGGGCGACCTGCATGTGGATGAGCACCACACGATTGAAGACACGGGACTGGCTCTTGGTGAATGTCTCCTGAAGGCTTTGGGTGACAAGCGCGGCATCGAGCGCTACGGCTACTGCCTGCCGATGGACGACTGTCTCTGTCAGGTGGCGCTCGACTTCGGCGGCCGTCCCTGGCTTGTGTGGGACGCCGAGTTCAAGCGTGAGAAAGTGGGAGAGATGCCCACGGAGATGTTCCTGCACTTCTTCAAGAGCCTGTCTGATGCGGCCCGCATGAACCTCAACGTCAAGGCGGAGGGCGACAACGAACACCACAAGATTGAAGGAATCTTCAAGGCTCTGGCCCGTGCGCTCAAGATGGCCGTCAAGCGCGACATCGAACACTTCAATTTGCCTTCGTCCAAAGGTGCACTGTAAAGCAAAACGATGAACAACAGAAATCTGACACCGATATTTCTCGTCGTAGCGATGGTGGTGGGTATCCTCATCGGGACGTTCTATGCCTCCCATTTCATGGGCAACCGCCTGAACATCATCAACACGGGAAGCAACAAACTCAACTACCTCCTGCAGCTGGTGGACAACAACTATGTGGACACCGTGGATATGTCGGAAATCGTGGAGGAGTCCATGCCTTTGATTCTCTCGGAGCTCGATCCTCATTCGGCCTACATTCCCGCCAAGGATGCTGAGGCTGAGACGCAGGATCTCAAGGGGTCCTTCTCCGGTGTCGGCATCACGTTCAGTATGATTAAGGACACCGTCAACGTGATGAGTGTCATCAAGGGCGGGCCTGCCGAGAAGGTGGGTCTGGTGAGCGGCGACCGCATCATCTCCGCCGACGGCGTCTCGCTGGTGAAGATGGAACAGACGGAAGTGATGCGCCACCTCAAAGGCGAGAAGGGCACCACGGTGCGTCTGAAGGTGATGCGTCCCGGGCAGAAGAATCTGCGCAGCTTTGCCGTCGTGCGCGGCGACATTCCCGTGGTGAGTGTCGACGTGGCGTATATGATCGACGAGACGGTGGGCTATATCCATGTGAAGAATTTCGGCGAGCAGACTTTCGGTGAATTCCTCACGGCGATGGCTTCGCTCTCGGTGCAGGGCATGAAGGGTCTGGTGCTCGACCTGCGCGGCAATCGCGGCGGCTACATGCACGTCGCCATCCAGATGGTCAACGAGTTTCTGCCTGAAGACTGCCTGGTGGTTTACACCGAGGGTCGCCGGTCTCCGCGCGAAGATTACTACAGCGACGGACGCGGCTCGTTCAGCAAGCTGCCTCTCGTGGTGTTGACCGACGAGATGAGCGCTTCGGCTTCTGAGATTTTCGCCGGCGCCATTCAGGACAACGACCGCGGCACCATCGTCGGACGCCGCACCTTCGGCAAAGGCCTTGTGCAGCAGCCGATGGAGTTCCGCGACGGCAGCATCGTGCGTCTTACGGTGGCGCGTTATTACACGCCTTCTGGCCGCTGCATCCAGAAGCCCTACGAGAGCGGCAAGGGTGAAGACTACGAGAACGACCTCATCGCCCGTTACGAGCGCGGCGAGTATTTCTCCGAAGACAGCATCCACCAGGACGGCAAGGCCTATGAGACTTCTCTCGGCCGCAAGGTGTACGGCGGAGGCGGCATCATGCCCGACATCTTCGTGGGCGAAGACACCACCGGTGTCACCTCATATTATAAGGAAGCGCTGTATCTGGGCCTGGTGCGTCAGTTCTGCTACGACTTCACAGACCAGAACCGTCAGTTGTTGCATCGCTACAGAAGTTCCGGCGAGTTGGCCGCTTATCTCAAGAAGCAGGATCTGTTGGAACGCTTTGCTTCATACGCCGCCTCTCACGGTCTGGCGCGCCGCAATCTTATGTTGCGCACGAGCGCCCGTCTGTTTGAGAAGAACATCCTCTCCAGCATCATCTACAACATGCTCGACGTGGAGGCGTTTCAGGAGTACGTCAACCTCACGGATGCGACGGTGCTGAAGGCTCTTGAGGTTCTTCATTCGGGGACTTCTTTCCCCGTCGCTCCCACAGACGATACACAAATCCTACCAGAAGTATCGCAATAAACCACACGAGCGATTCGTCGCCGGTGAGCCACCACCAGGCGGCGTGGAGCACACACACCACGGGAATCACCCACAGGGGACCTTTGTTGCGCGATATAATCCAGTAGAGCACGATGAAGGACAGCACGCAGAGCACAATCTGTCCGTTGTATAAGCTTTCGGGAGCCATTTTTTCTGTTTCCTTTTTTTTGGTGGGGTGAATTATTTCATTTCCGTACGTCCGGCCAGCGCGCGTCCCAGCGTGACTTCGTCGGTGTATTGCAGCTCGTCGTTCTGGGCGATGCCGCGAGCCAAGACCGTCACTTTCGGCATCGGTCGGTGGACGCCTTCCACGCTGTCCTGAATCTCTTCGCCGGCGGAAGGCATGAGCGCCTGTATCTGGCGGTAGATGTAGAAGCCGGTGGTGTCGCCTTCCATTGTGGGCGAGAGGGCCAGGATGATTTCGCGGATGTTGTCCCGGCGGATGCGCTGCATGAGCGACTCGATTTCCAGGTCGCGCGGGCCGATGCCGTCGATGGGCGAGATGACGCCGCCGAGCACGTGATACACGCCGCGGTACATCTGCGTGGCTTCGATGGCCATCACGTCTTCGATGGTTTGCACGACGCACACCATCGCGTGGTCGCGACGCGGATTGGCACACACCTCACACAGATCGCTGTCGGAGATGTTGTGACACTCGCGGCAGTAGTGCACCTCGGAGCGCAGCGTGGCCAGCGCTTCGGCCAGAGCCAGCGTCTGCTCTTTCTCCTGACGCAGCAGGTTCAACACCAGGCGCATCGCACTCCTTCGTCCGATGCCCGGCAGGCGCGAGACTTCTTCTACGGCCTTTTCCAGCAGTTTTGAGGGATAGTTTACCAAAACGCTGTATTTTATTTAAGATGAAGCACTTCTATTCCGGCCTGGCGGAGCAGGTTCACGCCGTCGGTCAGACGGTATTCGCGGTCGTAAACCACACGGCGAATGCCCGACTGGATGATGAGCTTGGCGCACTCGATGCAGGGCGAGTCGGTCACGTAGAGGGTGGCGCCGTCGCTGTTGTTGCCCGAGCGTGCAATCTTCGTGATGGCGTTGGCTTCGGCGTGCAGCACGTAAGGCAGCGACACGTTGTTGTCATCCTCGCACACGTTGGGGAAACCTGTCGGCGTGCCGTTGTAGCCGTCGGAGATGATCATCTTGTCCTTGACGATCAGCGCGCCCACTTGACGGCGGGTGCAGTAGGAGTTTTCGCTCCAGATGTGCGCCATCTTGATGTAGCGATGGTCGAGATCCAGTTGTTTCTTATCCATTGGTTTTCGGTTGTTTTTCGGATGTTGTCGTGATGCCGTTGCGGCGCAGCAGTGCCTCGATGGTGGGCTCTCCGCCGCGGAAGCGTTTGTAGAGTGTCATCGGGTGTTCCGTGCCGCCGCGTGAGAGGATGCAGTCGCGGAAGCGGCGTGCCGTCTCCGGGTTGAAGATGCCCTCTTTCTGGAACACGATGAAGGCGTCGGCATCCAGCACTTCGGCCCATTTATAGGAATAGTATCCGGCGGCATATCCGCCCGACATGATGTGGCCGAAGCGGGTCGACATGCAGCTGCCCGGCAGCTGGGGGAAGAGCAACGCGCGGCTCCAGGCTTTTGTCTCAAAGGCCATAATGTCCTCATTCAGAGGGTTCTGCAACGTGTAGTAGGCCATGTCGAGCAGGATGAACGACACCTGTCTGATGCAGCCGTAAGCCACCATGAAGTTCTTGGCCTTCATGATGCGCGTGATAAACTCTTCGGGCAGAGGCTCGCCGGTCTGGTAGTGACGGCCCAGAGAGCGCAGGAATTCCGGCTCCATGACGAAGTTCTCCATGAACTGCGAGGGCAGTTCGACAAAGTCCCAATAGACGTTGGTGCACGATAGTCCTTCGAAGCGCACCTTGGAGAAGATGCCGTGCAGCGCGTGGCCGAATTCGTGGAGGAAGGTCTCCACTTCTCCCAGCGTGAGCAGCGCGGGCTTCGTCTCCGTGGGTTTCGTCACGTTGAGCACGATGCTCACGAGCGGCCGTATGTCTTTGCCCGTTTCGAGGTCGATCCACTGTTCGCGGTAGCTCGTCATCCAGGCGCCCGACTGCTTGTTGTCGCGGGGGAAGAAGTCAGCGTAGAGCACAGCCAGGAACGTCCCGTCGGCGTCTCTCACCTCATAGGCTTTCACGTCGGGGTGATACACCTCGATGTCGGGGTTTTCGGTGAAGGTGATGCCGTAGAGTCGTGTGGCCAGAGAGAAGACGTTTTCCTTCACGCGGTCGAGCGGGAAGTATGGGCGCAGCATCTCAGAGTCGAGGTCGTAGCGCGCCTTGCGCAGCTTGTGGCTGTAGTAGGAGAGATCCCAGGGCTCCAGCTTGAAATCCCGGCCTCCGGCCTTCATCTCCTCGCGGGCGAAGTCCTCTATCTCTTTGACCTCCTCGCGGGCTTTGGGCATATAGGACTCCAGCAGTTGCTCCACCAGAGCGTCCACGTGTTCTGTGTCTTGGGCCATACGCTCTTTCAGCGCAAAGTCGGCGTAGCACTTGAAGCCCAGCATCCCGGCTATTTCGCGGCGCAGGTTGACGATCTGGCGCACAATCTCGAGGTTGTTCCACTCGCCCGAGGTGCACAGTGTGGCCATAGCGCGATAGACTTTCTCTCTGAGGTCGCGCCTGTCGGCGTATTGGAGGAAGGCGGAGTAGGAGGGCCCCTTGAGCGTCACCACCCATCCTTCCAGCCCGCGGCTTTTGGCCTCCATCGCCGCTGCCTCTAGGGCGCTTTCGGGCAGTCCGCTGACTTCGTCCTCTGTCGTCAGATGTAGGGAGAAGGCGTTGGTGGCGTGCAGCTCGTTTTGCGAGAACTGCAGCGTGAGCATGCCCAGTTCCCGGCGCTTTTCGGCCAGTATTTTCTTCTCTTCTTCGGGCAGCAGGGCGCCGCTGCGGGTGAAGCCTTCGTAGGCGTCGTCGAGCAGCTTTTGCTCCTCCGGCGTGAGTTGGCGTCCGGGGGCGTCGTGCACGGCTTTGATGCGCTCGAACAGGCGTGTGTTCATCGCGATGCGCGAAGCGTGCTCCGAGAGCAGGGGCTGCATCTTCTGCGAGAGGGCCTCCATCTCGTCGGTGCGACAGGCCGAGAGCAGGTTGAAGAACACGCTGGTGGTGCGCGAGAGCAACCTCTCGCTGCGCGTCAGCATCGTGTTGTCGAAGGTCGGTTTGTCGGGGTTGGAGACGACACGCTCTATCTCGGCGTCTTCCTGCTTCATGCCTTCCGTCATCGCCTCTTCGTATTCCTCGAAGCGGATGCGCGAGAAGGGGATGCTGTCGTGGGGTGTGTTGTATTTGTTTTCTATGAATATGTTAGCCATTGATGATGATGGTTTCGCGTTTGAGTTCTATTTTGCCTTCCAGGGCCAGACGGTTGAGCGTGCGCGAGAGCACGAGGCGCGAGACGTCGAGCCTTTCGGCCAGCTCCGTCATCTTCATGTGGAGCGTCACTTGGCTGTCGGGCTTCAGCCGCGCGCTGCGTACAAAGCTCCCGAGCTTTTCCTCCACCGTGCGCGGCACCTCCAGAGGGGCGCTCTTGCGCTGCAGGGCCGAGGAGAGCAGCGTCATGAAGTTGAGCCGCACGATGGCGTTGCGCAGCAGATGGCGCACGACGTTCTCCTTCGAGATGTAGAGAATCTCCAGCGCCGTCTCCGCCTTCCAGCCGGCCTCCGTCGTGTTGTCCAGTCCGAAGAGCCTCTCGGGCTCGATGAGCAACGGCCCCTCCAGACTTTCTTCCATCCAGGGGAGGTTGCGCCGGACCGTGCCGCTCACGATCCACAGCAGTCCCTTCGTGCGCTCTCCGGCGACGAGCAGTTTGGTGCCCGCGTCGATGGGCTCGATGCTGAAGGGGAAGCGGTCCTGCAGCTCCAACAGATCGGTGCCGGAGATGCCGGTGAAGAGCGGCAGCTGGACTATTCTTCCGTACATATCAGTTCGGCTTTCAGTTCGGGGTGCGCCCGGAGCACTTCCTGCGCCTTCTCGCGCCCCATCACCATGAATGCGGTGGCGAAGGCGTCGGCCATAGCGCAGGTGGGGGCCATCACTGTGGCCGAGAGCACGTTGTGCTGCACGGGGAATCCCGTCCGCGGGTCTATGGTGTGCATGATGCGCTTGCCTTCGGGGGTGATGTAGTAGTTGCGGTAGTTGCCGCTCGTAGCCATCGCGCCGTCGCTCAGCTCCACCACCTTTTCTATCTCCTGACTGACGCTCTCGGGGTCGTCCACCGGCTTGTTGATGCCGATGCTCCAGGCTTTGCCTTTGGGGTTTTGGCCGTGACAGACCACTTCGCCGCCGATCTCCACCATGTAGTTGCTGACGCCCTTGCTCCTCAGGAGCGAGGCCACACGGTCCGCGCCGTAACCTTTGGCGATGGCCGAGAAGTCCATCACGATGCCGGGGTTGCTCTTTACGAGTCGTCCGTCCTCCGTCAGCGTCACCCCTTTGTAACCCACGAGGGCGCGCAGCGAATCCACGCGGGCCGAGTCGGGCAGCATGTCGCTCTTGAAGCCGAAGCCCCAGGCGTTGACCAGAGGCGCCACCGTCACGTCGAAGGCCCCGTCGGTCGCTTCGCTCACGGCGCAGGCCATCTGCCACACCTCGCGCAGCATCTCGTCCGTCGAGTCCGTTTCGTTGCGGTTGATGCGCGAGAGGGTGCTTCGGGGGTTGAACATCGAGAGGCTGGCGTCCACCTTGCGCAGCTCGTCCATATAGTCGTCGGCGAGCGAGGCGGGCGCTTTATAGGTGACGTGCATCACGGTGCCGAAGATGCTCTGCTCCTCGCGGATGTAGCGCTCCTGCGGATGTTTCTGCTGATAGGCCAGCCAGGTGCCCAGGATGAGCACGAGGAGGAAGGGGAGATGCCATTTTTTCTTCATCGGTAGAGGTTTCTCGGGGGTTGTTTCTTCATCGTCTTGCCGAAGTCGAAGGCCAGATTCATCGTGGCGCCGTAGGCCGATGTGCCGTTGATGCCGAAGCCCGGCACATACCAGGGTTCGCCCTCATCGGCGGGGTCGCTCACGGTGCGGAACTTGAAGCGGAAGTTAGCCCCCAGACGGATGAAGCTCCACAGCTTGGTCTCGAAGCCCAGCACCAGCTCCAGCCATTGGTAGTGGCCGTGGAGGCTCTCCAGCTTCAGGGGCACGGACTTCTCATAGAGATAGTCGTACTGTGCGGGGTTGGAGAAGTCGTAGTTGAACGAGGTGAAGGCGTAGCGCGCTCCGGCGAAGAAGCGGTTGCCGTTTTGCTTCTTGTTGATGTTGTAGTCCATGCCGATGCGGTAGTAGGGCGACGTCACCGAGAAGTTGTTCTCGTTGGTCTTGCCGTCGCGGTCGCACGAACCGATGCCCAGCTCCACCA
Source organism: uncultured Prevotellaceae bacterium (assembly GCA_900320435.1). Lineage (GTDB taxonomy): Bacteria > Bacteroidota > Bacteroidia > Bacteroidales > Bacteroidaceae > Physcousia. Next base: position 29,378 of record ONSH01000024.1, on the reverse strand, counting down.
GCGGGAAGTATTTCTCCCTGAAGTTGAAGCGCGCTCCGACTTCCATGTTGGCCCACGAGCCGGCGGCTTTCATCACGAAGCCCACGAGGTCCACCGTCGCCGCCACGCCGCCGAAGAGCGGACGGGGCTCTTCCTCCACGACGACCTGCTTGCCCTTCTTGTTGCGCTTCACCTTCTGGTTTTCCTCCAGCACGTAGAGTCGTCCGTCGGCGCCGCGATAGGTCTTCTTGTTGTAGCCCGGCAGGGTCACGGTGCCGTCTTTGGCCGTCTTGGCTCCGGCTTCTTTCTCGGCTCCGTCGAAGGTCTTGTCGCCGGTGTCCTGCGCCTGCAGGGGCAGCGATATCGCCGTGAGGCACATCAGCGTCAGCGTTATGGTGTATATCCTGCGTCTCATTGGTTGAGGTAGAGTCGGAGGTTGTCGCTGCTGTTGTAGTAAACCTGAGCGTGGTTGATGTAGATGAAGTCGAAGAGCCCGTCGTCGGGATAGCGGCTGTCGTTGCGATACCACGTGTCCTCGATGTCGTGGAAGACGGCCGTGCCGCAGTCGGGACTCTCGAAGTGGGGTGTGTTGGTCTTGCGGATGAAGAGTGTGTCCACCACGTGGGGTGTGTCTTCCTCCACCTCCGTCGTCGTCTCGTTGCCCTCGTCGTCGGTCTCGGTCTCTGTGGTGGTCGTTGTCGTCCAGTGCTCGAAGAGCAGCGTATCGACGTCGTTGGTGTACGAGAGCTGCAACTTGATGTTCGTATAGCCCATGCCTTTGTTCAGGATCACCTGACTGGCACCTGTGGCCGTCACGGTGAGATACTGGTTGAGGGCCACCACGTGGTCGTTTTCTCCGTAGAAGGTGAGCTCGCAGTTGGTCGAGTTGTAGAGCGTGCAGCCGGCGTCGTCGCAGCTCTGCGTGAGGCCCAGCGTCAGCAGTGCGGCCAGCATCAGCGTGAGGGCTTTCTTCATATCGTCTTGCTGATCTGGTATTTGTTGCGCTCCTGCGAGGTGCGTGAAATCAGTTCGCCCAGGAATCCGGCCACGAAGAGCTGCGTGCCCATGATCATCATCGTCAGCGCGATGTAGAACCACGGCGTGTCCGTCACCAGCGGCGCCTTGATGCCGGCGCTCAGATAGTAGAGCTTCAGCCCGCCCACGACGCACGAAGCCACGAAGCCGATGAAGAACATCAGGCTGCCCACGAAGCCGAACACGTGCATGGGCTTCATGCCGAAGGTCGAGAGAAACCACAGCGACATGAGGTCGAGATAGCCGTTGACGAAGCGGTTCCAGCCCATGAACTTCGACACGCCGTGCTGGCGCTTCTGATGGTGTACGGGCTTCTCGCCGATCTTGGTGTAGCCGGCGTTCTTGACCAGATAGGGGATGTAGCGGTGCATCTCGCCGTAAACCTCGATGTGCTTCACCACGTCGCGCCGGTAGGCCTTCAGTCCGCAGTTGAAGTCGTGCAGGTTGTGTATGCCGCTCACACGGCGTGCGGTGGCGTTGAAGAGCTTCGTGGGGATGGTCTTCGAGAGGGGGTCGCCCTGACTGCGGTTCTGCTTGTAGCCCGAGACCATGTCGTAGCCCTCCTCCTTGATCATACGGTAGAGGGCTGGAATCTCGTCGGGCGAGTCCTGCAGGTCGGCGTCCATCGTGATGACCACGTCGCCCTGAGCGCGCTCGAAGCCGCAGTAGAGTGCGGGACTCTTGCCGTAGTTGCGGCGAAACTCGATGCCGTGCACCGTGTTGGGATGCTCTTCGTGCAGGCGGTCGATGACGCGCTGGCTGCCGTCCGTCGAACCGTCGTTCACAAAAATGATTTCATACGTGAATCCGCCGTCCTTCATCACGCGCGCTATCCAGTCGTGGAGCTCTTCGATGCTCTCGTCTTCGTTCCAGAGGGGTACTACTACACTTATATCCATAGTTAAACACACCTATTTTGGGTGCAAAGATACAAAAAAAATCACTTTTTACCAAAAAAAGCCCGTCCGGTGACGTCGTTTCTCGAAAATTTTCGTACCTTTGCCGCCGCAAGATACGGGAAAGTCCTGTACGGCATGCTCCCTCGGAACTCCCCCAGGGCTTGACCGCAGCAAGGGTACTTGGTTGTAGCGGCGCGATGCAGATCGCTTTCCCACCTGCCTCTTTAGCTCAGTTGGCCAGAGCACGTGATTTGTAATCTCGGGGTCGTTGGTTCGAATCCGACAAGAGGCTCAAAAAAGACACTGATGGTAAAAGAACACCTTGGTTAGAGCGATGTCGTCGCTCTTTCCTCTTTTATATATATAGCAGTCAGGAGGGATGAAGAAGGCCGAACACGAACTTTTGGTGCGCCGCATGCCGCGCATGAGCGACGAAGAGTATTGGACGCTCTTCGCGGAGCTCTATCGCGAGTCGCCCAAGGAGTATCTCGTCACGCTGCTGCGCGGGCTGGGGCAGAGGGACGTGCTCTCGAGTGAGGTGTTTGCGTCTTTGGCGCCGCTCTTCTCCGACGTCGACCGCCAGAAGATTCTCCAGCGCCTCCTGCCGTCTTACGCCGATCCTGCTGATATCGAGCGCCTTTTGACGCTGGTGGGCCTCACGGAGCGTCGCGAGTGGATTGCCCATCTGGTGCGTGTGGAGGGCAAGGCGGCGGCTTTTGTCCTGCTGCGTGCGCTGCGCTACGAGGAGGCGGACCGCGAGCTCCTGCTGCGTGTGGCGCGTTTTCTGCTGCGTCGGGGCGATGCGCTCTCGTTCAATGTGGCGAGCCTCATGAGGCTGTCTTTCGGCCTGGACGAACTGCGCGGCACCTTCTCCCTGCAGCTCCAGCCCTGGCAGCTCGACAAGATGGAGCAGGACTGGGCCTACTTCTCCCGCCAGATGAATTTCTGAGATTGGTCGAACACGAATTTCACTAATTTGCACGAATCCATTTTAAAGAAAACCGAGAAAAACCGTTCATTAATGAAATCGATGCAATTCATTAATGAAAACGATCGAATTCATTAATGAGTGCGATAAAAGTCGTTAATGAAACGGATTCCGTGCATTAGGCCGCCCATTCAACCAAAACAAGGGTTAAGAGAGAATGATTCAACTTTTCTCAGGGATAGATAGAACGACAATTTGTTTGCACGAAATTTACTCGCGCAAACACGCAAAGTGCAAATTACGACCCTCTGATTTGGAACCGGCCTTCCGGTTCTTTTCGGTGTGTAGCACTAATTCAAAGAGCGCTGTCATTCTGGTTTGACGGTGCAAAGATACGACAATAAAAAAGCGAAAGTTCCCACTTGCCTTGTAACTTCTATGTAAATCAGCAAAATATAACAATCGAAGAAATTTTCTCATTTTCTCACGTGCGAGTTTATAATAACGCGCGTCTGTGCAGGCTGCAGGCAAAGCTCTTGCAGAAAACAGCCCGGTAAACGCACCCTCGTAAAATAAAATCGCGGAGCGCATTGCGCTACGCCCAGGCCCAGCCAAAAGTTTCTCAAATTCTCACGGGCTTTTTTTCTGTGTTTATAGGGAACTATGAACTACGTTAGTAGTGAGTAGTTAACTATAAACTTCTTTTCTTATAATTTTCTTTTCTCTCTTTTTGTCCCTTTCTCTCTTTCTTTTTGTGAGAATTTGAGAATTTGAGAATCTTTGCTCCGTTTTCCTGTTTGTCTTTGATGCATGAAAGAAAGATTCTGTAAAAAAAATCGGCAATGTGCATTATGGGTGTCGTCACAGCGTCTCCGTTGGGAAAGATTTGCGCTCCCACGGGAGAATTTTTCCGAGTCCACGGGAAAGTCAAAATAGCGACAGGAGAGAAGTGAGACCCGGCAGTTGGGGCGGGAGAGGGCTTTGTCAAAATTTCGGCGGCGGAATTGTTTTATGTATACTCTGTTAATGGAACTGTTATGTCACACAGAAATCACAGAAATCACAGAAACCTTGTCGGGCGTATTTCAAAAAAAACAAAGAGAAACATAAAAAACCGTCATGTGTTGTTTGCAGATCTAGCAGATTTTGCAGCATCAAATTTCTACAAATTACGGACGGATTTCGAGAAAATCTGCCCCGATTATTTGTGGTTTCATAGAAAAAGTGTATTTTTGCAGCGAGAAAGTGATTAGGAAACCATAAATGAGCAAATACGAAATACCATTCTTCACATCTTGCATACATGCTTTTGCAAATAGGTTCGCCTTGACAAGACAGGCGGCTTATCGTTATTTGCGAGAGCATAAAGGACTGGCATTCCTTATAGAATTCTATGATGTGGAGCATCTGCAATCGATGGATGATACGATAGACGATTTGTTGCTCATATGCCAAAAGAACGGAGGAACACTCGCATGATACTGTATCACGGAACCAATCAGGATATCCAATCGGTAGATCTCAGCAAAGGAATGAGACATAAAGACTTTGGCAAAGGTTTTTATTTGACTCCGGATAGGTCAACAGCTATTCGAATGGCGCAAAAGAAGGCTCGTCTTATTGGAGGAACTCCCACATTGATTAGTTATGAGATGGACGAGTCCGTTTTCCTGTCGGATTTGAAGATTAAGGTGTTCCCGGAAAAGGCTTGTGTAGAATGGTTCCTTTTTGTGGATGCCAATCGTGATAGAAAGAATGAGCATCCGATACACGACTACGACATTGTTGTGGGCCCGATAGCTGATGATGGTGTTGTCCTCCAACTGACAAACTACCGTGTGGGTATTTATTCATCTGAGCAAGCAGCAAAATTGCTTCAGGATAAATATCTGGATCAGCAGTATTATTTTGGGTCAGAACGTGCTTTGCAATTCCTCAACAAAAAGAATACAGAGACAGTATGAATCAATTGTCACATCATCAGATAGCGTCTTACCTCACGGATTATGCCATAAGTGAGTTGGTAAAGTATGTGATTGAGGATTCCGGCTGTTCTGTTGAGGAGGCGATGAAAAGTGTTTATGATTCCCCATTGATGGATGCTTTGCAAGACGAAGATGCTGAACTTTATGTTCAGAGTCCTGCGTATCTTTACGAGTTGATGCAGCAATTCTCCGGTCGGAGTTAATTCTCATTTTCTCAAATTCTCAAATTCTCATTTGGTGTTTTTAGCAAATTACGGCTGTTTTCTGAATCAGTTGACACATTCAAAAATGTCGTACTGGATTTGTTGACACTTCCGCTTATGTCAACCATGTCAGTAATCTGTCAACTGTTTTAGGAGAAGATACTCCTTAGAGTCTTTGGCGACAACGTCCCGCCAACGCGCCGATAACGGGGAGAGTACGAGAAGCCTCGTTCTCACTCGTTCACTGCTCGTACACCACTCGTTCACCACTCGTTCACAGAGCGGGCTCTGAGGGGCCAGGAAAAAAAAAGGATTCAGGACGAAAGAAAACACCCGAAACCAGCCTGCGGGAAGAAAAAACGGGCCGCAGATGAAAAAATGAGTCGGAAAACTTGCACCCGTCCCGCTGATTTTGTAACTTTGAGGGCAAAATAAGTATTTTTTATGGCCAAAATCGATCCCAACTGGCTCTTGAGCGCCATGCATGGCCGAGCCGACAAAAAGAGCGGACTCTATCTCCGCCGCAACTTCAAGACGGGTGCCGTCTATGCTGTGCAGCGCGACCCCGAACGTGCTTCCCACAGCACTCCGAACCAGGTGAAGGCGCGTGAGCGTTTCCGTCTGATTTCCAAGGGTTCCACCGAGTTTGTGCGTCAGGGTCGTGAAGCGGCCGAAGCATCGTCGCCGTCGCCTCTGGGCAATGCTTTCCTCAAGGTGCAGGCAGAGTTCAATGCGCAAAGTGAGACGACTTTCCTGCGCAGCTACGTGATGAAACATTATGCCGTCATTGCCGACGATGGCCGTATGACTGTGACGGTGGGAGATTTTGTCTTCAGCTATGAATCATAGCACTTGCGGGGGATTTTACACATGGACTACGACGGTAGATTTAAAAATGTAATTATGATGAAATTGGAAATACCTGCGGGTGGAATGTTTCAGGAATGGATGCACCTGATAGATTTGGTGGACGAAGATTCTGCCAAGATGTTAAATGAATTAGTCGCCACAAAAGGGTGGCGTGAAGTTCGGGCTAAAGAGGCTTTGGATATGGGGTTTGAGGAATTGGTGAATTGGTCACGGTCGGAGACGGATGTGCTTGTACTTGTTGGCGATGATCACCTCGTTTGTCTGAATAAGGAAGCCTTAAAAGTTGCTTAACAATAATTGAAACGATGAAAGCATTGAGAGTGCCACCAATGTATCGGTGTATAGGTTTGGTTGACGCAGACCTTTTAGATAATGGTTCGCGCCACCCGAATCTTGCATTGTTGAAGATTGCTGGTTTTCTCTTGGACAATGGCATCATGTTTGAGCTTATTCTTGACTCGCAGGCAGATATTAGTCGATATGACAGAATCTATCTCTCGAAGGTTTTTACCTTTACCAAGAATCCCGAATTCTATACTAAAGCAATAGGAACTTCCGAAGAGGCAAAGTTTGAGGTGGGCGGAACGGGCTTCTATGCTACCGTCAAAGGCATTAGGGAATTCTCAAAGCTTCGAGAAGAGGACATGAATCGACTTGAACAAGACGAGTATCTGAATTCTTTGGATAATCACCGTTGCGGTTTGAAGCAGAAGGGTATTGACATGGCTCGTCAGATGCCTTATTATCACCTTTATGATGCTTTTGTGGAACAGCAGGTAAAAAGAGGGTTTAAACGCGAAAAGTACAAAGATTATCAGCAGTACAGTATCGGATTCCTTACTCGTGGGTGCAAACGTCATTGTGCCTTCTGCATCAATAAGAAAGAAAATACCATCCTTCCCTATTCGAAACTAGAATGGTTCTTGGATAATGAGCGGGATGAACGAGGTCGACTTGTCCGTCCATATATCTATTTGTGGGACGATAACTTTTTGGCTTCTTCGCCCGCAATTTGGAGACCGCTATTGCAGCAGTTGATTGATACCAAACGGCCATTTCAGTTCCGTCAGGGATTGGACGAACGGATGCTAGCTGAGAGCCCCAATGGTCGGGAGATGGCAGAAATGCTGTCCCATGCTCGCTATCATGGTGATTTTATTTTCGCTTTCGACAATTGGCGAGATAGGGAAACTATAGAAATAGCACTCAAGATTTGGAAACATTATAACCCGAAGAAGGGAACTAAGTTCTATCTATTCTGTGGATTCAGATTGACAGAGCATAGCCACGAACGATTCTACAATGACATTTGGGAACTTTTCCAGCGCATCAGGATTCTCATGTCGTATGGTTGTGTCGGATATGTCATGCGGCATGAGGACTATCACAAGTATGAAATATCAAATCTGTACATTCAGATTGCCCGATGGTGTAACCAGCAACAATTTTATAAAAAAATGTCGTTTTGGGAATTCGCATACAGGAATCAGTCTTACTGGGAGGAGCATTCACTGCATGTTACCGATAGACCCCATTTGAAGACATTTGAGGAGTTTCTTCAGGATTTGAAAAATGGCTATTATGGCGATGGGGAAGGACAGGTAAAGATGTGCTTACCTTTGCAGTCTGTAATGAGAACTTTGGAGAAATTCCCGCAGCACAGAGAAGAGCTCTTGGAAATGTTTAACTATAAGATGTCTAACTTATTAAATCCCAAACTATGGGAAAGCTATAAATAAACTGAGCAATATGCCAATAATATCACACGTTAGTTATAACAATACCAGCGATTTGGATGCCATTATCACTCAAAATGATGGTAGTCCTCTTTATGGTGAAATAGAGATGTTCAGGCGTATTTATTTAGATTGTTCCAATAGTGATTATACCTGGCATTTCTGGCATAACTTAAGACTGCCTGTTTCTGTAAAGAGTCAAAACGAAATACAAATTGATTTCTTGTTGGTGTCAGAAAAAGGCGTAATTATTGTAGAGGTAAAAGGTGGAAAGATAGGGATTGAACAGGGCTTATACTATTATGAAGCTTCTCGTGAGCGAACATATATGGAAAGAGCACCTTTTGATCAGGCAAGGGATTATATGTATGCACTTATTAGCAACAGGGTTATTAGTGCATCACAGTTGTTTATTGACACAGTGTGTGCTTTTCCCCATACAAGTATGGATCATACCAGTACTAATCCGAGCACAGATTTAGGATATAAGCTATGGTCTAAAATACAACACGATGATATTTCCAAGTCTTTTGCTGATTTCTGCATAGATGTGTTGGCATATGATAAGAATAAGAATGGATGGCGTCGACCTGATCTCCAAGCGCAAGATGTAGAAATAGCAATACAGTCATTACTATATAATTTTGCAGACCGCAGTAGGAATGTATATTCTGAAAGAGGTATGGAGGCTATATTACAACGCTTAAATATTGATAATTTGAGTTCTTTTAATAGTCTCCAGAAAAATGATCGTCTCTTTATCGAAGGAGGTCCAGGTACAGGCAAAACGACCATTGCCCGTGCCTATATAGAGAAATACCACACCCTTAGGGGATTATACCTGTGTTGGAATAAGTTGCTAGAAGCCAAAATTAAGAATGAATTGTGGCGAGCCGGACTTCCCAATTGCAGCGTTGAACAATTTGCTTCGTTTGTTTTTTCTATCCAATCTCAAGTAATGTCCACAAGATTGTCTCTGGATGATATCACAAGTGGCGCTGCTAATGATGAGTTAGAAACGTTATTTTCTTCAGTGAGAGAACGAAATGATTTTGTGCCATATGACTACATTGTTATAGATGAAGCTCAAGATGTTCTTGACAAAGGAGCGTTACCTCTTCTCGATGCTCTTACATCTGTAACAAAGAATGGTGTTTCGACAGGCCGTTATCTTGTTTTTTTTGATACAGAGCAAGGCTACAATTACGAATCTCGACAAATAGATGAAATCGCAGACGCATTAGCTCTTAATGGAGCCCGATTCATTTTGGACACTAATAAGCGTGTTCCGACAAATAAAGAGATAGTTTCGTTCGCCAAGATGTTACTTAACGGATCCTCGGCAAAAGACTTGTTCCAGTGTATTATCAAAGAAAACTACGCATCAACTCAAGTTTTTTATTTCGATGGTGCCAAGCAGTTGATAAAGCATATAAACAAAATTAAGAATGAGATTAGAGATAGTGCTAAAAACTGGAATGAGTATGTTATTCTGGCTGATTCAAGCACGAAAAAAGAACAAACTACAGGCAATGAGAAGTTGTACGATAGAATAGCGACAATAGAAGGAATCAAAGAACTATCACCCAAAAACATCTGCCTAGATACGTCAGAAATACCATTTACATCGATGCTGGCCTATAAAGGGTTAGAATGTAAACATGTAATATTGGTTATTAATGGTAGAACTGAGATAAGCACATTAGAGTTGTATGTTGGTATGACTCGTGCCATTATGGATCTTCAAATGTTAGTCTTACAATAGTTATGGGAGCACAGGAAAAATATAAAGATCTGATCAGTCACGAGACAGGATTCTTTTCTGCAGTCTGTGATATGATGCAACATTCAAAAGTTGCAGATGGACGTAAATTTCTTTGTACCATGAACAATATTGTTGACCATTTCTGCGAAAGGCAACAGGAAGGAAGTATTAATTACCAAATCATTTATGTGCCAACCTGTCCAGAATGGGCTCGTGAACTACTTGTGCGATTCCTGATTCATAAAATAGCATTCTCCCATATACAGAAGTATATTCATATTGCCAAAAAGAAAACCACTGGGGCAATGGTTCTTCCTATGGGACTTTCTGCGAAAAGCAAGCAGTATAAGCAGATATCTGAGGAGAGAAAGTATTACGCAAAGTTCTTGACGTTGTTTAGCGAAGATTTACAGGCATCCAATAATGAAAGAAAATCATTATTTGTAGTTCAAGAAAAAGATGTTGTTACAAGGAAACAGGACAAGAATCCCTGGTTAGAACAACTATTTACAACAAACATAATAGGCAACGATGATAATGCAATCGTGACTAATAATTTGACGGCCTATGATATAGAAGCAATACTTAAAAAGAACAAGGATAATATTCCCAATATTGAAAACCTTTTTATATTTCATTCTCAAAATAGAGGTAAAATAACGTTCTCTTATAATTTGGACCAACTGGAACGGTTGAATCAATATGGTGTTGGAATAAAGAATTGCTTTGTCTTCTATATTACCGAACGTCCATTTAGATTGTATTATGCAAAGGAAAATGTAAAGGCGTCATTAGTAGCAAATCTTTTAAATCGAGAGATTAGGCGTTTTGATGATTATGATGGTTTTATTACTTTCACACCTGACGAACTCAATTTGATGTTCCAACGAGAAAAGTTGGACTCTCAATATATTATTGATTCTGCTGAACGTGACATTTTTACTGCAGATATTGATTCATATCTCGATGAGTTCTCTCATAATTATAGAATAAAGAATGCCCTGTCATTGGCATTTACACCCGAGTCCCAAAATTGTTTCATAAAAGAATGTGAGTCAGAAATAGGATTTTCTCAGTTCGATGTGGTGAGCCCTTTTCTCAACTATTATATGCAATTATGGGACGAAGAGATCGCATTTAGAATATTAGAGCAAGTTGAAAACTACCATTCTGTGGCTTTTGTTCTTCCACCAGGAATTAATAAGGTCTATAAGGATTCTATCCGAAAGTGTTTCTCTTCTGAACATAGACGAATTGTTTTTAAGGATTTCAGCCAACTACGAGATGGCTTGGATGAAGACTTTGTTGTGATGTATTCATTTAGATATACAGATGAAAGATATAAAACCTATCCAAATTCATTTGATCCGCTACCATTGAAAAAGGGGCAAGGGGGATTAACCATAATTAATAGGCTTACTCATAATAGATATTATGAATGGAATAAACATTTTTACGAGAAGGACTTAAATGGACTTCTTTTCTCATCATTTAGGAAGGAGAAATTGGGCTGGAGCAAAAAAATGCTTCAAAAACCTATTATGCCTGATATTCTAAACGATATTGATGAGGCAGAATCAGATGCTCGTGAGTATTTGGCAGAACGCTGCACGATAGAATTTGAGAGCGGTAGAGCAAAAAGATTAGCGGCAGACCGTGTGTTGTATGTCAATGGTGGACGTTATTGTATATCCAGTCTTAAAGAACTTCCTTTTGAGGAAGGAATGAAACTTCAATTGCTTGATGAACTCGTGAGCCAAATAAAAGATAACCTCATTAAGAAATCAGATAGTAATCTCAAATCGGAAGGCTACATTCGTCGTGACCCTGCATTTGCACTTACGGAAGAACAAATAAATTCAAACATTGAACTATGGAAATATCTCCTTAAAAGAGAAGTTGATGAGATGGGCGTAGAGCCAACATATGAAGCTGTTTTTCCCAATAATAAGGAGATCTCATTACGCGCTTTCGAAAAATGGTTTGATTTTGACTATCCAATGATTTTACCTCGAAGTCGAAAAAGCCAGAATAGTTTGTTGTCTTTCCTTGGCTTCAAAATAGGTTCACCTTATCATCGGGTGATTTTAACCAAGAAGTTGATCAAGAATAATAACACCAAGGTGCTAAATAGTCAGATAGAATCATTGTTGCAGTCAATTCTAACAGTGTCTTCTATTAGTGATGATTATTTTGTGAAATTATATGAGGATCATTCTGAAATCCTTACTCTACTTGAGATAAACACTGCGTCAGATGTTAATATTCTGGTTCAGTTATTGGACATAAATTTGAAAACTGTAAAAAATATAAAATATGATTCAGGCAAAGCGTGACTCCCTAGAAAAGTTCATAAGGCAACAAATGGAAGGCCCTGGCGCATGTAACGGGCATTTCTATTGTCTCAATAATGAGTGTAGTGATGTTGATGAAGAAGTTATCAATACCACGCCTGGTTCTTTATATAGTACAGCTATATTATTTCCACAGAGGAAACAAGTTGTTGATTTCTCTTCCAATAATCCGTCCCCATCCGATAAAGCTGTTGATACCGATTTGGAAAGTGACTCTTTATATCAAGAGTCCCAAGATGATAATAGCAGTGAAGAACTTGATGAAAGGGTTGACAGATTAGGAGCTGATGAGGAAGATATGTATTCACTTAGTCAAAGATTTCCGACAACAATCGGAGTATCATGTTGTTTGGACAAAAATGGAGAGCATCTTCTTTCGTCGGATTTAACGGTCACAATATCTGGACGTTATTACAAGAAAATATCTAGGGAGGAATGTTGTGGGATTGTTATTAAAATTGAAGATAAAAGTGGCTTTAAGCTGTTCTTTGAGAAATATCGGACTCAACTTTCTCCCACTTTTTCAATAATAGAAGATGGCATTCATCTTGCAAAAGATATTACTCAGGACATAAGTATCGTTAAAGATACCATTCTTACTATTAACAAAGAATTATGTAAGGGCGTTGCAGTCAATACAGATGGCACAGTTGATAATGAATATGAACAAATCGGTGATAATTATAGATACCTTAAATCATATAAAGAACGTCTATGGCGTAAATTGCGATATTTTAAAGACACCTATATTTCTGATGATGAAAGATTGATAATAGAGAAGAGGATAAAAGAAGTTGAAAGGTATGAAACTTATTTATCCTATCTGGAAGATGCAATGAATATTTGCAATACTAAATCTTTTGGTTTTTGGCAATCTCATTCATTTAGCAGAATAATAAATTTAGATGGAATTAATTTAAATAAGCAGGGGAATAAGGTTATCTTTTCACCTCGTGAAAGCGAATATAAAGATAATCTTAACATAGTTTTTGAACCCGATGATGAAAATTTGGGATTTCTCCGTAGATTATCTGTTTGGCTCCAGATTACAAGATTGGCCTATGGTCCCAAAAACAAGATATATTTAAAAGTACAACTTGAAAACAGCTCGACACCATTTGAAGAGAATTCCGAACACTATTTCTCCATTGTCACAGAGAAGGTCAATGAAAGATGCTTCTTTGGGACTCAAATCAAAATAGAAAGTAATCTTTTGTCTGCATATCAAGAAAGAAATAATGAAAGCAAACAAGACGATAAAGAACATTTGAATTATTTGTATCGCTCAATAAAAGATTATGCTGTCGGACATCTCTGTTCTGTTGATTGGAAGATAACCGATGACGAGAAATGGGTATGCTCTGAGTTTATTCCTTCTTTTGAAACGCCTGATGTTGAACCCATTCCACGTGACAAATTTTCATTTGTAGAAGAGAATGGGATTCGTATTCCTCGACCTTTATTGGAAGATCCGCGTGCTTTGGAATTCAAATGGCTCTCATTATTCTCAGAAGCTACCGATGCAGAAATCATATTCCATTTAAAAGATTTTGTTGCAAAATATCAAATATGGATTGACAAACAAAGGGATGTGTTGCGTAATGACCAAGATGATAATCATATTGGTTTTGAGAATTTGGATAAATGCCAGTCGGATTGTGACAGAATGGCTTACAACATAAAGCTTATATTAGAAGAGAACCCTTCTAATATGATGAGTTTTCGACTTATGAATACGGCCATGTTTATTCAATTGTGGCATAGTAAAAGATCAACAGATGAGGAGACCTGCTTTGACTTCTATAAAGAGAAAGCCGATGATCATTTGTTTGGTAATAAACCGGCTGCATGGCGTCCCTTCCAGTTAGCTTTCATTCTACTTAATCTTGACGGCATTATCCGACGTTCTGATGATCCAAAGTGGAAATGCAGAAATGAGTTAGTGGATTTGGTGTGGTTCCCAACTGGCGGTGGTAAGACGGAAGCTTATTTGGGTATTATAGCATTGTCTATCATATCCCGTAGAAGGCAATCTCCAGAACATGGTGGAGGTACAACAGCAATAATGAGATACACTCTTCGACTTCTTGCTACTCAGCAATTCCAACGTGCCATGCGTTTGATATTAGCATTAGAGCAGATACGTCGATGGAACTTATACAATTTGGGAGATGAACCAATTTCAATAGGACTTTTTGTAGGTGAAGACTCTCTTCCAAACAATGCTAAATCTCTCTCTGACGAATGTCAAAAATGGAATACTAGAGACGATTTTGGAAAGCGTCGTGAATCAAAGATTCCTTTGGACAAATGTCCTTGTTGCGGAAGACCTCTAAAATATCAAAACAAGGGAACTGCTTCTGCCCCAAAGATCGTATTTAGATGTGACAATATTGACTGTACTTTTTCTGATGAATTGCCTGTGAAACTGTGTGACGAATACATCTACCAAAATCCCCCCACTTTGCTTTTTGGCACTGTGGACAAATTTGCAGCACTCGGGCACAAGGTTTCAACCTCTAGCGAGAAACAGGATTCAAGAAGACTATTTGGAAAAGGTGAGCTTAATTATTTGCCACCATCACTAATTATCCAAGACGAATTACATTTGCTACTTGGTCCACTTGGCTCCGCTGTTAGTCTGTTTGAATGTGCGATAGACCAACTTTGTTCATATAAGGACGATTCGGGATTGATAATCCGTCCGAAGATCATATCATCAACAGCAACTACACGTAATACAGAGTTGCAAATTCGTGCTCTTTATGACAGAGATGTTAGCATCTTCCCCAAACCTGGCACGGATTATGACGATTCATTCTTCTCTTTCTACCAAAGAAAGGAAGTCGATGGCGAGGTGAAGTTTGTATCTAAAAGGAAATATATTGGTGTGTTCCCCACAGGTAGGACGCACATGACAACTCAGATGCGTTTGATAGCAACCATGTTCGTCCATCGCGCTCTGTTTGAAAAGGAACATGCAGAATCTCTTTCTGATAAAAAAGTTCAGGAAGCAATGGACTTCTATCACTCGATCATTGATTACTTCAACAGTTTGAAAGAGGTCGGAAAAACAGATGCCCAGTTCTATACGGAATTTACGAAGTACACGCGACGACTTTTCAAGCGTGTATTGCGTTATAGTGATAAATTGGAGTGCTTATACGGTTATGATTCGTCATTCAGTAAATCAGAACTTACAGGAAGACTTTCTGGTGCAGAGGTCGTGAACGAGTTGGAAAAAGTTGGGAAGAACTGGAAGGCAGAAGAAAGACTTCCGCATAAGAATGAGGATGGCAGCGAATGGCTTCATGGAACGACTCCTCCAGATCTGATTCTTGCCACAAACATGATTTCTGTGGGCTTGGACGTAGACAGATTCAACACAATTGTTATGAATTCCATGCCCCGTAATATTGCCGAGTATATCCAAGCAAGTAGTCGTGTGGCTAGAAATAAATTGGGACTTGTAATAACGCTTCACAATCCATTTAGGGCAAGGGACCTGTCACATTTTGAGCGTTTCAGGGAATTCCATGAGAAGCTATATTATTATGTAGAGCCCATCTCTATTACTCCATTCTCCAAGAAATCTGTTTGTAAGTACTTGCCATTATATAACGCAGCAATGATTCGCCATCATTATGACACTCTGGCAAATCCAGATAATGCTTCTGCTCTGACAGCGCAGATGCAAAATACGATCAAAAATGATATGTATGTGTATTTCAGAGATCGATTGGAGAGGACTCAAAAGCTGTCAAGTGAATTAAAAGAGCTGCTCACTGAAGAACTAGAAAGGTTCATCGAACTATTTATTGAGGAGGCATTAAATAAATGGCAAGGGATGGTTGACAACCAACAGACAGGAGAATATTCTCTTCGCTATTCTGGTTCCGATTTCCTCAACTCGAATAGGCGTCAAAAAGTAAAGTGGAAAGATTTATTCTTGGCATTAGATGCTTATTTGGATGATGAAGCAGAAAACATGTGGGCAGTTCCTATGTCACTTCGAACAGTAGAATCAGAAGCCGTACTAAATATAAAGGATAATTGATATGGAGATACATAAGGATTTACAATATAATCAGTGTGTAGGGAAGTACAAAGTGCTTTCCTCCAATGCAGGTGTTGGTTCAATCGTCACCACTAAAGCCGGATTTTTCATTATGCCCAAGTCCGTCTCTTTTTGGGGATTCGTTAGGGATGTTAATAAACAGATAGAAAACTTTGGCGACAGCGACCCAGAAACTATTTCCAGATCAGCAGGTGTTGATATTATTAATGACCCACGATTCGTCGAGTTCCTAAAAGATAATCAAGGTATTCCCAAATTGAAATATCTGATAGATGTGCCTCACTTGTCTTTGGATAACTGGAATTATCCAAAGGAGAAGAAACATCCGTTGTATATCCGCTGCAAGGAGAATACTGGTCATGAATTAAAGTCGGATCATTTCATCATACCAGCTATTCATTTTCCAAGGTGGTTCTATAGTAGAAAGGAAAAGTTCTTTAAACCCCTTGAAGAATGGGAGAGCCTGTGGAAGCAAAAAACGGGAGATACAAAGCTTCAATACTTTGCACCTCCAAGAGACCCGTATAATAACACACATAGGTCATTCAAAGACAATAATCAACTTAAAGATATATATGATACCCTTGTCCAGATTCCAATATTACTGATTTGCAAGAATGGTCATATATCAGATATTCCTTGGTATGAGTTATTCTGTGCGGGAATAGACGGCAAGAAGGAAGCAATGAAAAATCCTGCCGGATTTGAATTGTTCGACTATCCCTGTCAAGATTGTGAAAAAGGAGGCCGACATGAACTCCAATGGATTGAGAACCGCAATAACTCTGAAAGTTGGGGAACATTAAAATGCAAGAAATGCGGAAAGACATATGGATTGGAAGGTATCATGAATATTCATCCCTTCTGCAAAGGGGATACACCTTGGAATGGATTTGGGACGAAGTCTGAAGACCCCTGCAGGGATGCCAGTAAACCCGAAAGGCCAAGAAGCGTCATGCAAATGGCTCTTGTAACCAGTAACAGCGTTTACTATGCAGATTCATTTAGTAGCCTTTATATACCGCCCAAGTATTTGCCCGATACGATATTGGCTCCGCAATTACAAAAGGTGTTAGACCTACTCAATACCAGATGGTATCCCAAGGCGTTGGAACGTCAGCCAGGACTCACAAAAGAGGCTTATATGGAGCGAATGGATATTGTTGATAAAGCAGAAGATAGTGATATTGAGATAACCCAAGAGCAGGCGGAGATTATTAAGAATCGCTTCCTTGCTGTTAAGGAGATACCTAAGGATACTCACGAGCAATACCGTTTTGAGGAATACAGGGTATTCTCTAACTATGCAGAGTCTCTGGCTCAGACTCCCAATCTTGAGTTCAAAGATATTGATTTGCCTGTAGATCTAAAACCCTATTTCAAGAAAATACAGCAGGTAGATACACTGGCCATGACATTGACGCAACTCGGTTTCAGTAGGGTGTCTATGCCTGTTCCTTTGAGGATTGACGGTATGGTAGTCAGGAATGAAGGACAAAGGATATATAATGAGCCTGTAGAGAAAGTTTATTCTTTGCCTGCCAATCAAAGCCTGGGAGAAGGATTGTTCTTTGAGTTTAATATGGATACCGTCAATCAGTGGCTGACTGATCATTCCGAGCTGTTTAAGATTCGTTATGATCAGCCAGAGGGCGAAATTGGTAAAGCTTTGAAAGATGAGATGGAGCAATACGGGGCACCTAAGTTCTATCTGTTGCATACGTTCTCTCACATTATCATGAAGGAACTGGAGTTTTCCTGTGGTTACCCTACGGCAAGCCTTCAGGAGAGATTGTATTACTCTGACAGAATGTGTGGTGTTTTGATTTATACAGCAGATGGGGCAGAAGGAAGTATGGGTGGATTGGTTTGGCAAGGACAACCACGACTCATCGAAAGAATAATAAAAAATGCTATCAACAATGCTAAAGAGTGTTCTTCTGACCCATTGTGTTGGGAGAATGAAGATCAGTTGAATCTAGCTGCATGTTTTTCCTGCAGTCTTGTGTCTGAAACGTCTTGCGAAAAGCGCAACTTAGGATTAGACCGAAGGGCTCTAGTGGATGTGGACTTTGGGTTCTTTAATAATTTGGGAAATGCCACGGAGACAGGTGAAACGATGTGTGAAGTCTGAAGTAAGAAGTAATATGGAACAACGAACTCACGGATTTACGGGCCAGAGAAATAAGAACGGATTAAAATCGTTATAAGAATATATGGAACAAGATGCTAACAACATCCCGGAACTCCAATCTCCTTTCGAGCAACTTAGAGAGGTTGATGTCGATGGCAAGGAATGGTGGAACTCGCGAAAATTGTCGAGAGTGATGGGCTATGGCAAGTACTGGAACTTTGAACGTGTCATCGCTAAGGCACAGGCATGGACTTCGCAGAAGGGATACCATCTGGATGAGCATTTCGTGGAGATAACGGAGATGGCGGAACTGGGTAGTGGTGCTGTCAGAGAGGTGGTGAGTATCCGTCTTTCACGTGCGGCATGTATGGCTGTAGCTATGAATGCAGACCAAAAGAAAGAGATGGTGAAGGCTGCACAGCAATATTTCAGCGCGACCATTACTCCAGACGTTGCAGTGAGGAGCATGGAGTCCTCCATCTTGATGTATAAAGGTGGACGAGGGAAAGTACAGGTTCAAGTTATCTTTGACACCAATACTTTCTGGCTTTCACAGCAGAGAATGGCTGAGCTGTTTGGGGTGACAGTTCCTACAATTAACTACCACCTTGACCAAATAGAGAAAAGTGGGGAAATCCATTTGTCCGATACTATTAGAAAAATTCGAATACCTTCGGACAAATGGTCTGGTGAGGTGATGATGTATAACCTCGATGCAGTTATTGCCGTTGGTTATCGCGTGAATAGCTACGAGGCAACTCAGTTCCGTATCTGGGCTACACAAGTTCTAAAAGAATACCTTACCAAAGGCTTTGTATTGGACGATGAACGTCTGAAGGGAAAGAACGTATTTGGGGCAGACTATTTCGATGATTTGCTTGACCGCATCCGTGAGATACGTATTAGTGAGCGACGTTATTATCAGAAGATAACAGACATATATTGCGAGTGTAGTTCCGACTATGATAAGGATTCAGAAGAAACACAGCTGTTTTTCAAGACTGTGCAGAACATAATGCATTATGCCGTAACCAAACAAACAGCAGCGGAGATTATCTATGACCGCGCCGATGCGGAACGCCCTCATATGGGATTGACGACATGGAAGAATGCACCAGACGGAAGGGTAGTGAAATCTGATGTTACAGTAGCAAAGAACTATCTGAGCGAAAAAGAGGTTGATTCGTTGAACCGATTGAGCAATGCCTTCATAGACATTGCTGAGCAACGGGCAGAAGAGCATATACTGATGACAATGGCAGACTGGTCGTCTCTTCTGCAACGCTATATGGATTTG
Source organism: uncultured Prevotellaceae bacterium (assembly GCA_900320435.1). Classification (GTDB taxonomy): domain Bacteria; phylum Bacteroidota; class Bacteroidia; order Bacteroidales; family Bacteroidaceae; genus Physcousia. The sequence continues at coordinate 10,115 of ONSH01000024.1, read as the reverse complement.
AATAATCGTCCGTTACTTCCTGATGCAGGTCGTATAACTCACGAACAGGCGGTGGAAAAAGCACTTACCGAATATGACAAGTTTCGAGCCATTCAAGACCGTGAGATTATGAGCGACTTTGACAAGCAGTTGAAACTACTGTTTGGAGATAAGAAAGATTGATAACACGAATACCCGGATGCCATAGGGACAGGTGATACGATGTCTGATGTCTGTGTCCGTTATGTCCGTTCAACGGACATTGCGGACATTAGGGACATCCGTAAAATTGTCCGTTGAAAATTTGCTTAGATGCTCCTCAGACTGTCGTCAGAGGCTTCTCAGAGGCTTAGATTTTGGCGTTTTTCGCCGTGTTTTAGGGCGATTTTGGCGAGTTTTGAAGCGAAAGTTGGGGAAATACCCCCCAAGGGCCTCTGACTAGGGAAAAATGGTTTTCTAACTGGCGCGCAAATTTTCTCTAACTAGAGCGTAATAATAACCAAGTCGGGTGTCTTTCAAAGAAAACAATAAAAACAATAGAAAACAGATTTTGAGCCCCTTGATAAGGGGCGGCATGAAAGCAGGGATGCAAAATATTGTTTGCTGACATTCCAAGGATGGATTATCGTCTTTAAGAAAGCGAGCTCTCTACAGCCGCTTTCTCCATCGCTCTTCACGTGCTCTCAAGAGAGCCCGCACCCCATCTCGAAAATTGCTTCAATGGTCTTTGCACCCCCTTCGGTTCCCCCGTTATCGGGGGACAGAAACGTATAAAATTGCTCAGGCTTGCGCCATTCGCATAAAATAAATAATCATCAGTATCGTATTGTGGCATCCTGTTTGACGCCTCAGTTCTAGGCAAGAATACTACGAGTCATCCATGACCCTGAAAGGAGTCAAATAACTTAGGATAGGGGCTTGCCCCTATCGATGGTAATGCCCCATACCACCCACAATTATGAGCCCCTTACAGGGGCGAATAAACGGGAGGAATCACGTTTACGCAGGGCCAAGGCCCTGCGCTAGGTTATTTAGCCCTTTCAGGGCACATGCATCCAAATGAAAAATTAAAAATGGTCTATAACCGATACACGATAACCTTTAACCGCTAACCTCTAACCTCTAACCAGTAAGCAGCAAACGAAATTTCCGTGATTTCTGTGATTTCTGTGTGACATTATCAATTAAATTTCGTATCTTTGCGGCGAAATTGTTGAAATATGAAAAACTTCCACCGACACTTCCCAACACCGGGACACAACATCTACTGGATCATCATCGCATACATCATCATAGGGTGGTGGTACCCCGTCGTGGGACTGCTCGCCCTCATCTGCATGATAGGGCCCGTGGTGACCAGCATACGGAAAGGACGATGGTGGTGCGGACACGTATGCCCCAGAGGCAATATGTACGACCGGCTGCTCTCGAAATACTCACCCCACAAGCCGATACCGGCCTTCGTTCGCACATTCGGCTTCCGCCTGTTCATGGTGTGCTTCATCTTCGGCATGTTCGGCGCACAACTGACGCTGACCGTGCCCTGGAGCGAGGGCGGATCGGCCATGTGGAGCGCCATAGGACGCGTGTTCTGGACCATCATCGTGATGACCACTGTGGTCGGCGTCGTGCTGAACTTCATCTATGCGCCGAGAACCTGGTGCTCCTTCTGCCCGATGGGGACCATCTCCCGCTGGGTGGCGCCGAAGAAAGCTCCTCTGCCCAAAGCCTTCACTAACATCCACGTGACGGAGGCCTGCCAGATGAAGTGCAAGAGCTGCGCCCGCGTATGCCCGATGCAGCTGACGCCCTACGTCAGTCGGGAAGAGGAGAGGGGCTATCTGGATCCGGACTGCCTGAAATGCGGCAAGTGCGTGCTGGCCTGTCCGACGAAGATCATGACACTGAAACACTAAAAGAAAGAGAGATGAAAAGAATCCTGATCCTGGCCCTGACGGCAATGATGGCCGTAGCTGCCAACGCACTCGTCTTTACGGACGCACAGCGCGAAGCACTCTTCCTCAGCGACAAGATGGCGCACGAACTCGACCTCACCAACGACCAGTATGAGGCCGTCTTCGAAATCAACCTCGACTACTACATGAGCGTCAACGTGGCAGCAGACCTCTTCGGCCCCTGGTGGAACAGACGCAACGCCGACATGAAGCTGGTGCTGAGCAAATGGCAGTATGAGAAGTTTATGCAGCTGGAGTATTTCTACAAACCGCTGCTGTGGCAAAGCGACGCATGGGTGTTCGTCATCTACACCCACTACGCGCGCACCGTCTTCTTCTTCGCCTGGCCTCCCGGCTACTACACCTACAGAGGCGGATACAACCGTCTGGACGTCAACATCTACGTGGACCGCATCCACGACAAGCCCGACGGACCGCATCATCATCACGGACCGGAGCCCTACGATCCCCATCATCCCGGCGGACCTGACCACCATCCCGATCATCCCGACAAACCTGACCACCATCCCGACAAGCCCGAGCATCATCCCGACAATAAGCCCGACAAGCCCGATATGCCCGAACACCGTCCCGACAATAAGCCGGACAAGCCCGATGTGCCCGAACATCGTCCCGACAATAAGCCGGACAAGCCCGATGTGCCCGAACATCGTCCGGAAAAGCCCGAGCATCCCGACAGGCCCACCACTTTGCCGGATCGTCCCGAAAGACCCGAAAGGCCCGCCACACTGCCTGAGCGCCCCGCAAGAACCGAGCGCCCCAATTTCCCCGGCGGCAGAATGCCAAGAGGAAGAAGGAGGTGAGAGGGGGTAATGGTTAAAGGTTAAAGGTTATTTGTAGCGCCTACGGGAATCGAACCCGTGTTCCATGCGTGAGAGGCATGTGTCCTAGCCGCTAGACGAAAGCGCCATGAAATTCAATAGCATTAAGATCTTTGCGGAAGCTGGGGGATTCGAACCCCCGGTACGGTAAACCCGCACGTCAGTTTAGCAAACTGGTGGTTTCAGCCACTCACCCAAACTTCCTTTCCCGCATCCGAATAACCGCCTCCTCCGAGGGGTCTTGTCTCAAATGCGGTGCAAAGGTATGAAAAAAATCTAATACAAGAAAGAAAATCCAAACTTTTTTTTTATCTTTGTGCCGAAATAAGCGAAAAGATGGACAAAGACACCGTAATAAGAGTGAAAAATTGCCGCTTGGTGGTGCTTCCGACCGTCACGGACGAGCGGGGCAGTCTGACCTTCGGCGAGAAACGCGACTGGCCCTTTGAGGTGCAGAGAGTGTTTTGGACCTACGGCATGAAGCCCGGAGCTGAGCGCAGCAATCATGCACACCACACGAGTCAGGAGGTGCTCTTTCCCATCGGAGGCGGATGGACCATCGAGCTGGACGACGGACACGAGAAGCAGACGCTGCGCATGGACGACCCCGCAGTGGGCATCTACATCCCGCCGATGGTGTGGACGCGCATCAGCGACTTCGACGAAGGCGCCGCATGCATCTCGCTGGCCAGCGACCTCTACAACGCCGCCGACTACATCCACTCCTACGACGAATTCCTCAGCCTGACGCGCGCATGATCCAAGCAAGACCCTATAGGAGCGAAGACAAAGCGCTGTGGGACAGCTTCGTGAAGACGTCGAAGAACGGCACCTTTCTGCTGGAGCGCGACTTCATGGAATATCATCAGGACCGCTTCACGGACTGCTCGCTGACGCTGTGGGACGAGGGAGACCTCGTGGCGCTGCTGCCGGCCAACTGGGAAGAAGCTACGCGCACGGTGTGGAGCCATCAGGGGCTGACCTACGGCGGACTCGTCATGAGCAACGCCACCACCACGCAGCAGGCCGTCGATGCGCTCGCCGAGGCCGCACGCTACTGGAGCGACACACTCGGCGCACGGACGCTCATCTACAAAGCCATACCTTATATATATAGCACCCAGCCCGCACAGGAGGACCTCTACGCCCTCTCTCGTCTGAACGCCCGCAAGAAATGGTGTCTGGCCTCCACCGCAGTGGACATCAAGGCCCCCCTGAGGATGCGCACCCTGCGTCAGCGCTGCGTGAAGAAGGCGCTGGAGGCCGACTGCTACGTGGAGCGCGTGGGCGAAGGCGAGACGGAGAGCCTCAGGGAATTCTGGCATATACTGGAGGAGGTGCTGAGCACACGTCACAACCTCACTCCCGTGCACAGCGTGGAGGAGATGCAGCTGCTCATGGCGCGATTCCCCGCCAACATCAGGCTCTACGACGTGAGGCGCGGAGAGAGAATGGTGGCCGGATGCGTCGTCTTCGAAACGGCGCGTGTGGCCCACGTGCAATACATCGCCGCCGGCGAGGAGGGGCGCTCGTGCGGCGCGCTCGACCTGCTCTTCAAGCACCTCATCTCGGAGCGCTACAAGGGGATGGATTATCTGGACTTCGGCGTCAGCACCGAGGATCACGGGCGCAGGCTCAACGAGGGGCTCATCTTCCAGAAAGAAGGCTTCGGCGGACGCGCCGTATGCTACGACGTCTATGAGGTGAACCTCGCGGCGGCTCTGGCGCAGCAGCCCACGGAGCGGATAGAATATCTCTCGCTCTTGCGTCTGAACAGCCGTCATCAGCCCGAGCTGGGCGAGAGGATGGCGCGTGTGGCGGAAGACGGATGGTATCTGCTGGGCGAATGGAACAGACGTTTCGCCCGCGAATGGGCCGAGCGCTGCAAGAGGAACTACTGCGTGAACTGCGGCAACGGGCTCGATGCGCTGACGCTGACGCTCATGGCCGCAAAAAAGATAAGAGGATGGAGGGACGGCGACGAAGTCATCGTGCCGGCCAACACCTTCATTGCCACCCTGTTGGCCGTCGTGCGTGCGGGGCTGAAGCCCGTACCCGTAGAACCCTCGGAGGAGACGGCGCTGATGACGCCCGAAGGCGCTGCAGAGCGCTGCACGGAGCGCACGGTGGCGCTGCTGCCCGTGCATCTCTACGGACGCCGCTGCCGCATGAAGGGTTTCCGCCGTCTGGCCGACGAGAGGGGCCTCTTCCTCATGGACGACTGCGCGCAGGCGCACGGCATCGACGACGGACGCAGGGGCGACGTCATCCTCGCCGAGAGCGACGCCAACTGCTGGAGCTTCTATCCCGGCAAGAATCTGGGCGCTCTGGGCGACGCCGGAGCAGTGACGACGGACGATGCGCTGCTGGCACGCACCATAGAGGAGATGGCCAACTACGGACAGGCGCGCAAATACATCAACGTGCATCCGGGCTGCAACAGTCGCATGGACGAGATGCAGGCTGCCGCACTCTCACTCAAGCTTCCTGCCCTGAAAGATGAAAATGAGCGGCGACGCGCCATAGCCCTGCGCTACATCGAGGGTATCGTGAACCCCAAGGTGAAACTGCCCTGCAAGGCCGATGAGGTATGGGAGAGCGTGTGGCACATCTTCCCCCTGCGCTCTGCCGGGCGCGAACGTCTGCAGGAGCATCTGAAGGCCTGCGGCGTGGAGACGATGACGCACTATCCGGTTCCGCCCCACAGACAGGAGGCCATGAAGGGCATCGTGGAGGGCGACTTCCCCGTGACGGAGCGCTGGGCCGAAGAAGAACTCTCGCTGCCCATAGCGCCGTATCTGACGGATGAAGAAGTGGAAAGAGTCATCAAAGCCATTAATGGCTTCTAGACTTTATTCCTGATGCGCGACAGCGTCTCCGGCGTCATCTGCAGGTAGGACGCAATCATGTGCATCGGCGCACGAAGGATGAGCTCGGGATACTGCTCGAGCAGACGCTCGTAGCGATCGGCGGCGCGCTCGAAACGCTGGGCGTCGGCGTGCCACTGGGAAGAAATCAGAGCGTGCTCGAGGATGCGGCGGTAGAGCTCGTTGAGCTCCATGTGGTGCTCCAACAAACGCTGGAAGGCGTCGATGGGGATGGCCCAGAGGACGGTGTTCTCCAGAGTGCCGATGATCAGGCGCGAAGGACGGCCCGTGAAGAGGCTCTCGATACACATGACGATGCGGCCCTCGTAGGAGAAATGCTCCGTCATCTCCTTGCCGTTCTTATAATAATACTGACGCACGAGGCCCTTCTGCACATAGTACATATAGCGACACACCTCGCCTTCGGGGAGAACGACCTCGCCCTTCTGATACTTCACGGGGATGAGGATGCCGGCCAGCTCGGCGATGCCCTCCGCAGAGAGCGTGCTGTAGATGCGGCCTATCTCACGAGCCACCTCACGGGCGTGCTCGTAATCGGTTCGCTGTGTGATACTTGTGTTGTGGACCATAATCTCAGAATGTGTGTGTTTTTCAATCAAGTTTGAGGACGGCAAGGAAGGCCTTCTGAGGCACCTGCACGTTGCCGATCTGCTTCATGCGCTTCTTGCCGCGCTTCTGTTTCTCGAGCAGTTTGCGCTTGCGGGAGACGTCGCCGCCGTAGCACTTGGCCAAGACGTCCTTGCGCACCTGCTTCACCGTCTCGCGGGCGATAATCTTCGCACCGATGGCGGCCTGGATGGCGATGTCGAACTGCTGACGGGGGAGCAGTTCCTTGAGCTTCTCGCACATGCGGCGGCCGAAGGTCTCGGCGTTGTCGAAATGCGTCAGCGTGGAGAGGGCGTCAACGGGTTCGCCGTTGAGCAGGATGTCAAGCTTCACCAGCTTGGAGGGCCTGAAGCCGATGGGGTGGTAGTCGAAAGAGGCATAGCCCTTGGAGATGGATTTGAGCTTGTCGTGTGATGACGGTGGCGCGGATGAAGGGTTCCTCGATGTGGTCGATGAGCGTCTGGTCGGGCATGCCGGCGGGATTGTGCACCTCGCGCACCTCGCCCTGCTTGTCGTAAACGAGATAGGAGACGTTGGGCACCGTCGTGATGACGTCCATATCGAACTCGCGGTCGAGCCGCTCCTGGATGATCTCCATGTGGAGCAAGCCCAGGAAGCCGCAGCGGAAACCGAAGCCCAGAGCCACCGACGACTCGGGCTGGAAGGTGAGGGAGGCGTCGTTGAGCTGCAGCTTTTCGAGCGAAGCGCGCAGGTCCTCAAAATCCTCGGTCTCAATGGGATAGACACCGGCAAAGACCATCGGCTTGACTTCCTCGAAACCTGCAATGGCCTCCGATGCACCGCCCTCGACGGTGGTGATGGTGTCGCCCACCTTGACCTCCGTCGCCGTCTTGATGCCGGAGACGATGTAGCCCACATTGCCCGCCGAGAGTTCCTCGCGCGGCGAGAGATTCATCTTGAGGATGCCGATCTCGTCGGCCTTGTACTCCTTGCCCGTGTTGATGAAACGCACCTGCTGACCGCTGTGCACGGTGCCGTTGACAATCTTGAAATAGGCGATGATGCCCCTGAAGGGATTGAACACGGAGTCGAAGATGAGCGCCTGGAGTGGGGCAGAGGGGTCGCCCTCAGGCGCAGGGATGCGCTCGACGATGGCGTCGAGAATGTCCGCTACGCCTTCGCCCGTGCGCGCCGAAGCGCGGATGATCTCCTCGCGCTTGCAGCCCAAGAGGTCGATGATCTCGTCCTCCACCTCGTCGGGCATCGCATTGGGCATGTCGCACTTGTTGATGACGGGAATGATCTCCAGATCGTGGTCGATGGCCATATAGAGATTGGAGATGGTCTGAGCCTGGACGCCCTGAGTGGCATCCACCACCAGAAGCGCACCCTCGCAGGCGGCGATGGAACGGGACACCTCATAGGAGAAGTCCACGTGGCCCGGAGTATCTATGAGGTTCAGCGTGTACTGACCATAGTTCATCTGGATGGCGTGGCTCTTGATGGTGATGCCGCGCTCCTGCTCGAGATCCATGTCGTCGAGCATCTGGCCCTGCGTCACCTTGAGCGTACCGGTCATCTCGAGCATGCGGTCTGCCAGCGTGCTCTTGCCGTGATCGATGTGGGCAATGATGCAGAAATTACGTATCTTGTCTTGCAAAGCGGTCAATAGGTTTGTCGTTTATACTTCTTCGTCGGTGTAGAGGAAGCGCTTGATGGACTTCTTGGGCGTCTTCTCGAACTCCTCCTTCATCACCTTGATGCCGGCAATCTGCTCGTAGGCCGGAAGCTGGCGGTTGAGGGTCTGACGGTTGGTCTCCATGAGATCGGCAATGGCCTCAGCAGTCATGCCCTGCTTCTGGCAGGCCTCCATGTCGGGATAAACCAGGCCGTAGATCTTCTCGCCCTTCTGGATGACGACACACTCGGCCACCATAGGCAGCGAGTTGAGTTTGTCCTCAATCTCCTCGGGATAGATGTTCTGGCCGTTGGCGCCCAGGAGCATGTTCTTGGAGCGACCCTTGATGAAGACGTTGCCGTCGCGGTCGATGATGCCCAAGTCGCCGGTGTGATACCAGCCGTCGCGCAAAGTCTCGCGCGTGGCTTCCTCATTCTTATAGTAGCCCAGCATCACGTTCATGCCGCGCGCCAGAATCTCGCCGGGAATGCGGTGAGGATCGGGGGAGTCGATGCGCAGCTCCATGCGAGGAGCGGCCTTGCCGCACGAGCCGGGCACGAAGTTGTGCCAGTCCTCATAGGCCAGGATGGGCGCACACTCGGTGGCGCCGTAGCCGATGGTGTAGTTGAAGCCGATGTCGTGGAGCAACTCCTCAATCTCCTGATTCATAGCGCTGCCGCCGACAATGACCTCGTAGAAGCGGCCGCCGAAGGCTTCGCGGATGCCTTCGCAGATCTTGCGCTTGATGACGCGACCCACAACGGGCGTCTTCATCAGACGGCCGATGATGGGATCCTGCACCTTGGGCAGGACGGCCTTCTTCACAATCTTCTCCAGAATCAGAGGCACCACAATCAAGACGGCCGGACGCACATCAGCCAGCGCCTTCAGGAGAATGGCCGGCGTGGGCATCTTGGTGAGGAAGTTGACGTGGACGCCTGCGGTGAACTCGTAGATGAACTCGAAGGACATGCCGTAGGTGTGGGCCATAGGCAGCATCGAGAGAATGGCGTCGCCGGCTTTGGCGTGTTCGCCGAACACTTCGTAGGCAAAGCGCATGTTGCTCCAGATGGCGCGATAGGGGATCATCACGCCCTTGGAGTTTGATGTCGTTCCGGAGGTATAGTTAATGATACACAGTTCGTCGGGCTTATCCTGATGATACTTGATGTTCTGCGGCAGGAACTTCTTGGGGAACTTCTGGCCGAAGAGTTCGTTGAGGTGCTCGTGGGCCTCGGTCAAAGCCTTCGACGAAGAGAAAAGCAGCGAGTCGTCCAGATTGCTGATGACGCCGAGGATGGCGGGCATCTGCTTGACGTCCAACTTCTTCCACACCATGTCGCCGACGAAGAGCATGCGGCTCTCCGAATGGTTGACGATGTCGTGCACCTGATTGGGATGGAACTCGTGGAGGATGGGCACAGCCACTGCGCCGTAGGTCAGAATGGCGAAGAAGGCTACGCCCCAACGGCTCTGATTGCGGCCGCAGAGGGCAATCTTGTCGCCGGGCTTGATGCCGGCCTTCTCGAAGAGGATGTGCCACTTCTCAATGTTGCGGGCAACGTCCTTGTACTGCAACGTGTTGACGCCGTAATCGCTGAGTGCGGGCATCTCCCAAAACTCGCGGATGCTATCGGCCAAACACTGGTTGAAATGAGGGGATACGGATCTCATTGTTGTATGGTATTTAGATTATAATCAGACAGTTTCATTAATATAGAGGAAGCGCTTGATGGACTTCTTGGGGGTCTTCTCAAACTCACGGTCCATCACCTTGATGCCGGCGAGCTGTTCGTAGGCCGGAATCTGCGTATTGAGCAACTTGCGATTCTCGTCCATCACGGCCTTCACGTCGTCATCCGAGAGGCCCAACTCCTTGATTTTGTCGGGGTCGGGATAGACAAGGCCGTAGATCTTCTCGCCCTTCTGGATGACGACACATTCGGCCACAAGGGGCAGGGCAGTGAGCTTGTCCTCAATCTCTTCGGGATAGATGTTCTGGCCGTTGGCGCCCAGAAGCATGTTCTTCGAGCGGCCCTTGATGAAGATGTTGCCAGAGGCATCCATCACGGCCAGATCGCCCGTGTGATACCAGCCGTCGCGCAAAGTCTTCGAGGTCTCTTCCTCGTTCTTGAAGTAGCCCTGCATCACGTTCATGCCGCGCGCCAGAATCTCGCCGGGCACATTTTCGGGATCGGGCGAATCG
>ONSH01000034.1 GCA_900320435.1 uncultured Prevotellaceae bacterium | reverse complement strand
CCTTCACGGGCAACCATTACGCCACCTATTCGCTCGACAGGATGCAGGCCGTGCGTCTCTCTGAGGAGACGTTCACGATGCCCGAGGATTTCTCACCAAAGGACTATTTCTCAGAGTATTACGGCGTCATGACCGACGAGACGCCGATGGCCCGTGTCGTGGTGCGCGCCTATGGCAAACAGCCCGACTATCTGCGCACTTTGCCGCTCCATGCCTCTCAGCGTGAGCTGGCCTCTACGGAGGACTATACGGACTTCTCCTACGACATACGTCCGACAATCGACTTTTTGAACGAGCTTTTGTCCCGTCGCGACGAGGTTGAGGTGCTTTCTCCGGACGATGTGAGGCAAAAAATGCGCGATTTGGTGCAAAAAATGCTGAATAGGTATTAATTTTTTTGGGGTGGCTCGACTTTTGGGACACCCGTATGCTATCTTTGCGGCGAAAAATGAAAAATATCGTGGAATAAACAATATAGATGAAGATTGTCAGTTATAACATTAATGATAGTCAGCCTTGGAAGATAGATAATCTTTTGAGGATAGGCGCTGACGTGCTTGTTGTTCCTGAGATTACCTGCCCTGAAGATGCCCAACTGCCCGAAACCCTTGATATGAAATGGTGTGGCATTGAATACTTCTATCATCGGAAGAAATGGAAAGGCTTGGGCGTCATTTGGAAGAAGGGGCAAGGACATGTCCCGGAATGGTTCAATCCTAACCACGACTATGCTATACCCCTTCTGATTGAAGATTACCTCATTCTTGGTATATGGCCGACCAAGCCGACTGATGACAGACCAAAGAAGCCATATCCCCAGATAGCACAGGAAATCATTCAGGAATATGCTCCGCACTTCAAAGAATACAAGACGTTGATTATTGGTGACTTCAACTGCTATGTGAATCAATATGACAAGACGATGAAGTATGGTGACATGCTGATGGTGAATAAACTGTTGGAATCCAACGGACTACACAGCATCTATCACAAACAGACTGGTGAAGAGTTGGGCAAGGAGTCTGTTCCAACCTACTACCATCGCTTTCGTGAATCAGATCCGTACTTCCTCGACTACGCATATACCAACTGTCCTGTTGCATCTCTGCGTATGTTCCCATGGGACAGGGAAATGAGCGATCATGTGGGAATGGAAATAATAATATAAATAAAACCGCAGAGAAGTGAAAAGTTTTTCGTATCTTTGGGGCGGATTAGTGTAATACAGCCCTCAAAGGACAAGAAATTGTAGATAATACAGACAACTTATATGAGCGCTTCTAATATAGAGAATAAATTAAAAGTGGGTACAAAGGCAGAAGTACATCCGGAGACAAAAGACGAGGATTTACGCTTAGTCTTTGAACTTGAGTTCTTGGAGAGTCTGCCTGAATATAAGAAGGTTGACTATCTTAACGATTATTGGTATAAAGATACTTTCTTGGGCAGAATTATAAAGCCGATGACAGAAGTTTAAATATTATTTTATGCTCCTCTTTCCCGAAATATACTACGAAATACGAAACTTAAACTAACAACTGACTAAACCCTTAAAATACTATTAAAATGAAAAGGAATCTGTTACTTTTAGTGTTTTTCATTCTCTTTTCGAGTGTTTCCCTAGCAGATAAGACACCATTTGGAGACGGATTTTATTGGGAAATCACCCCAGAAGGAACTCTTGTTATTTCGGGTAGTGGAGAAATGCCAAGTTGCAAAGCATTATCAGATAAGAATGAAGCATGGCATACATTTGAAAACCGAAGATTAATTAAGAAAGCTGTTATACAGGATGGTATAACATCTATTGGTGAATATGCTTTTTATTTTTGTCAAGAGATGAGATATGCTGATATTCCATATGGAGTAACGCGTATTGATCGCGGGGCTTTTGTGGGGTGTAAAAACCTTGATATGGCACTTTTGCCTGAGTCTGTTAGTGAAATCGGTGGTATCGCATTTTGGGATTGTGAAAATTTGAATTTTGTATATCTTCCAACCAACTTGAAAATTATAGGGGGTGGCGCTTTTTTAAACTGTAAAGCGCTAACATCTATAGATATTCCATCAGGAGTGAAAATTTGCGAATATGCATTCCGTGAATCTGGCCTCACGTCTGTAAAAATTCCTGAGGGTGTTAAAATTATAGATAAGGCGGTTTTTTATAAATGCGAATCTTTGATGTCTGTCTCAATTCCAAATAGTGTAACGACAATACGCACGATTGCATTCTCGGAAAGCGCGTTGCAGTCGGTGACCTTGCCGAGTAGTCTCGACAGTATAAGTCCTGTTGCTTTCATGGACTGCCCCAAATTATCAATAATTAGTGTTGCTACAGGAAACAAAAAATATGACTCCAGAGGGAATTGCAATGCCGTTATAGAAAAAGGGACAAACAAATTAATACTTGGATGTAAGACAACAAAAATTCCTAATACGGTGAAAACAATTGATGCATTTGCATTTTATAAATGTAAAGCGCTAACATCTTTAAACATTCCGAATGGAGTTACGTGCATTGATTCTTATGCATTTAAGGGTTGTGTTGGTTTAAGTTATCTGAAAATTCCTCAAAGTGTAACTGAAATCGGGACTGAGGCTTTTGCCGGTTGCACAAACTTGTCTTTGGAAATTCCTCCCAGCGCTATTGATATAGAAGGAAAAGCTTTCGATGGATGTAAAGCAGTTGAAGCCTACGGTGGTTACCAAAACGGAGTTTCCTCTTCTTCAACGCCAACATCCCCTTCTTTGTCTAATGCATCCGAATCTTCGCCGGTTCCTGCTAGAAGCACATCTTCTTCCACTTCAACGAAGCCGGGATTACGTTACCAGGGATGGTATAACCAAAACTCACAGGGTTATAACTTGGATAATGGCCAATACACAGGGTTCGCAGGTCCTGATTTCGAACAAAGAGTAGAGGTATATAGTGACTCCATAGTTGTACAGGGAACACGATACGAATATTCTGGAAAATCGGGTCAATGGAAGATGTATAGTTGTAATATGGGAAGTTTTGGAAATTATGTCTATTTTGTCGACCAGAACTATAATATGAAGTTGCATGTTGTTAGGTCAAATCCTTATACGGGAGGTTCAGACATCTTTCTTTACACTATGACAAAAAACGGAACGCAGAATGCTAAATATTTTGGAAATCAAGCTGGTCAAATAATTAATTCTTCAAGTAGCACATCAACTTCCAGAAGTGGCGGATCTTCTACTGGTCGTTCTTCATCTTCTTCAAGAAGAACCGTATGCTCGGTTTGCCATGGCGACGGAAAGTGTAATAGCTGTCATGGTTCTGGCAAGCGAACTGACAACCAATATGGTACTGGAACTAATCATTCGAGAACATGCGGAGTTTGTGGAGGTAGTGGACGTTGTAGAACATGCAATGGCACAGGATACAGATAATTATCGTTAACCATACAGAGCGATGGCCAAAGCCTAAAGAGTTCACAATGGCTGTTGCCATATCCTTCCTAATCATGTCCTTTGTTATGGGTTTGAAAGTCTTTCATATAATCTAAAACAAAAGATTAACCACAAAAACATATTGGAAAAAATATCATGAAACAATATTCTATCCTCTTTTTCCTGTTGCTTATATCAATCGGGTCTTTTGCACTTGATGTTAACAAGTCTTTTGGCATCAAGAACTTTGGAGAAGACGAGAAGATGTATCAGCAGTACGTTGGACAGACAATAGATTTGCTATTAACGGATAGTGTGGCCCTATGGAAAAAATACGGCGTAAAAAATATTTTGAAATATAAGGGTTCCTCATTTACGATACAAAAGATTGATGTAATAAAGTCAGAAAAGTGGTTTGATGGAATTCCCAATCACTTGAAAATAAATGTCGTTGAAAACGGAGGTAAGAATAATATAACCATAAAGGCATCATTAGACTTTAATCTTAAAGGGTTCTCACCTTTAGACTGGCTTCCAATTAGACTTACACAAGCATTTGAAGAACATAGAAGAGAACTAGACAAGTTTAAACATGAACAAATAGGAAAGATAATTGAAGTCCCAGGAGTTAGGGACCAGTATAAAGTAATTGACGCTTATGATGATAGAAATATCAAAATTAGAAACACAAGGACGAATCAGACCATTAATTGTTATTATCTAGAAGCTGAGGACAGAATTTTTGAATTCGCCGAAAAACAAAAACTTCGTTTTTCACTGAGTTCGGTAGAGCGTCCGAAAGACACGTCAATTCGTTATGGGGAGGCTATAACAACACAAGAGGACGGCATTTACAAATACCTTTATTCGGATAGCATCGTCAAAATTGTAATTTTCGGACACGAGAAAGGTTTTCATTTCGTTTTGGAAAATTTGATGAGAAATTCAATAAAGGTGATTTGGAATGAGTCGGCTTTTGTAGGAGTAAATGGCATAACATCCAAGATTGTCCACAGTGGAGTTAAATATAGCGAAATGGGAAACAATCAACCTCCTACAGTTATAATTGGTGGTGCTAAACTCATTGATAGCGTGATCCCTGTTGATAATGTTGAATACGACAACACAGAAAACGATTGGATTACCAATCCAATATTGTCATTTCAGGATTTGACCGACAATCTGGGTGAAGTCCGTTTGATGTTGCCAATTCAGGTGAAAGATGTTGTTAACGAATATATTTTCACCTTCAAGGTAACCAACGACTATATGTTGCCCGTACAAGATATTTAACATACATGAAGCTCAGCGACAGACAGAAACCGTTTCGCAACACACACAAAACAATACCCCCATGAAATCACAATTAAGCCTATTATTCCTGCTGTGTTCTCTTGCTGTGTCATCCCAAGACGTTATCGTAAAGCACGATGGCAATACCATTTTGGCAAAGGTGTTGGAGGTTAATCCGTCTGACATCAAATACAAAAAAATCTCAAATCAAACAGGACCGACATATACAATTGAAAAGTCGGAAGTGATGGTGATTAACTATGAGAATGGAGAGAGGGATGTGTTTACCAAAAAGGACTCGTCAAATCTGCCTTCCAAGAATTCCGACGTAACTTCCGACTCGCTTGCAGAAGAAAATCTCAAATTTGTCAGAGAGTATAATCAGAAGGTCCCTGTTTTTAAAGGAAACCCAAAAAGAAAATCTGATTTCTATATTGGTATCTTAGGAATCAAAGAGGGGTCTGTTCTTGAAACTCCTGATGTAAAAGTCG
Source organism: uncultured Prevotellaceae bacterium (assembly GCA_900320435.1). Lineage (GTDB taxonomy): Bacteria > Bacteroidota > Bacteroidia > Bacteroidales > Bacteroidaceae > Physcousia. The sequence continues at coordinate 9,124 of ONSH01000034.1, read as the reverse complement.
TGTTTGCAACAATAAACTCGCAAGAGTCTCATAAAATTTGCACGTCAATAATAAATAAAACAGATGATATAATATATATAGATAAGGCTAAGAGCTTCTTTATCACCGGCAGTGAATATACCCCATATTATGTTCCGTCATCAAGTTCCTCTGGTTCATCAGAATCTTCCGGTATTGGTATGAATCTGGGCGCTGTCACAGGTGTTCTTGGTATTGGGGGCGCATTGGGAACTCTTGCAAATGGAATAAGTGTAGGACAGGGCACAACGACATCCGAGTCAACTACGATATATGCTCAGCGTATTATTGCCATACCACCACACGCATCTGTAAACATTGGGGAGAATTATCTCATATATTGGGATTTGCAGAACCATATGATATCGTTCCTTGTACAGAAACATATTCCGTTTATGATGAGCTGTGGATTTCTTTCTGAAAAAAAGAAGAGGTATGTTGTTGACTACGGCAAGATGAACAATGGAGAGATTATACATGTGCCATTCGTTGAAGATGCAACTATGTCTGTGCTTTTGACATACTCAAAAACAGAAGACATGTCTGCTTCTCAATCCATAAGAACAGATTTCTTCTTAAAAGATATAATGGGACTTGCCAAGTGGAGTTATTCGGAAGTAGAACTTTCTACGATGCCTTTGTATTTTTCAATGAGGTTTTTAGCTCCAGGATGGTTTAATTATATTTATAAATAACACATAACAGTGCCTGATATGTATATCAATAAAAGTTGTGCCTGACACGTATTAGGGATTTTGCTATGAAAACCTTAAATAGAATTGGACTGAGAGCTTTAATCACCATCAGTCTTTTTGTTTTGACAGTGTCAATCCAATAGAAGACTGGTAAGGCGGGTAGACAAGCCTACTCAACTCCTTACATAAATTAATGTACCGCCATGCTCGTAACCTGAAAAGGCTCTTGCATGGCGGTACCGCTTTTCGTGAACACCTTGGCACACTTCGCAAGCGTTTTTTGCTGACCTTAGTGGAATTGTTATCGCAAAAATACACTTTTTTCACCGAAAAATGCACTTTAATGATTCTTTTTTTTGAGGTGGCTCGACTTTTGGGACACCTGACGCCTATCTTTGCACCCGATTTCTAAATCAAGAGATAAAACAAGCGCATTATTCACCCTCTAATACTATTGAGGCACATACCCGACCTCGCACCTCCCAGACAAACCAGAACACGCAACCTACAGGGCTCCGGAAACGACACCGCTGAGAAAGCGCTCGCCACTTCCGGAGACGGGCCCCTCTACGCCCGGAGAATTTCAAAAACGATTATACATCCTATAAATACAACACACAAAATGGATCAAGAAGCATCCTCAAAACAACCTTACATCATCAACTTCAACTTCGACGGTGCCGTCATCGAAAGCATGAACTTCGAGAGGCTCGGTAAAAACACAACGCGCACACGGGAGAAAGAGCCTGCAGAGCATGTCGCATGCGAGGCGCTCCACACAAAGGTCGCCAACAAATATTGGACACGGCTGCAAATCAGCGGCTTCGTGGATGATGAGCAGCAGTTGACGCCCGAGACGACACGTAAGCAGGCCATGCTGATAGCGGAGGCCTTCGCCGAGAAGATAGGCATCAAGTCGAAATGGAAGACGTTTCAGCAGCAGTGGAACATCAACAATCTGGCGCAGGAGAAATGGGAACTGTTGGAGGAAGGAATGATAATACCACGTCAGGACGAAATCGTACGGATATTCACGAACTGATTTAAGGCGCTGATTTTCAGCGTTTGCTTCCCCTATATAGGGGGCTATATAGCCCCAGTATAGGGGATTTTTGTTTTTTTATCGCCATACCTTTGCAGCGCTTTCCGAGATGAGCAGCCGAAATATTGTGAGCGGGCCATCCTTAAGATAAGCGGAAGCAGAGACTAAAATGCAGACAAAGATTTGCAAAGTGGTGGCCCAGACCGAAGTGGTCCGCGTGCCCTCCAAAAAGAATGAGAGTGGACAGACGTCCAAGTGTACCATCCGCCTGCGCCAGCTGGGCAGCGACTACGAGGACGAATACCTCTGCGCCATGTTCGGCAGCTTGGCCGAGAGTCGCCTCAGCGAAGGCACGATAGTCATCGCCAGCCTGCGCTTCTCTACCCACGAGAACGAAGGCAAGGTGTATCAAGACGTCGTATGTACGGAGATTGTACCAATTAAAAATTAAAAGTGAACAATTAAAAGTTAATTCAACCTGAGTTGAAGCCGAGGAGGATGTTCTCGAGTAAATGGCCAAAGAATCCGACCTTCTTCTCGCAAAACTCAAAAACAATGAAAGTTTCTGCAAAGAATCAAAACGACCAGAGTCTTATCACCGCCAAGGGCCTGATGGTCTTCGGCCAGTCGGAAAAAGGATTGCACACCGCAGACTTCGAGTGCTGCGACGACATCCAAGTGGAACCCTATACGGGTAACTTCAAGCTGCAGATTATGCGCGACGGCAACGTCTATGCCACCGAGCGCCCCAAGCGCATCAAGAACACCCCCATCTTCCGCGAGGACAACAGCTCGCTCTCCCTGGGTAAAGACGGCCGCTACTACTTCGTCTTCTCCCTGCCTGAGGATCGTGTGAACGAACTGCCCGAGCTGCTCCTGCGCCAGGCTCGCGCCATCGCACGCAAAGCAATGTCTTTAATGATTAACGGTTAAAGAAATGAGCGTACATGTGATATACTATAAGGACGGGGCGAAGATGATGCGCCCTGTCCTCACGCGAGAAGAATATCTCGCGTTGCGCGGCAGCGAGAAGCAGCGCGAAGTGCTCAAGACCGTGCGTGAGAAAGACGAGCGCCAGAAGAACCGCCTCGTTCAGATGAACTACAGCTGTCTGCCCGGCGAAGACGGGGCCCTCCGAGGCGCCACGCGTCTGAGCACCACCGTAGGGATGGATGTGGACCACATCAAGGCCGAAGAGATGACGGCCGTCAGGGACCGCATCTTAGAGAAGAAGGAAGAGCTGGGCCTCTTGATGCTCGAAAGGAGCGCCCGCGCAGCAGGCTACCACCTGGTGTTCCGCCGCCGTGCCGAACTCTCGCAGGAGGAGAACCTGCAGTGGGCCAGCGACTTGCTGGGCGTCGCCTTCGATGCCGGAGCCAAGGACATCACCCGCGTGTTCTTCACGACAACGGCTGATGAAGAGGAACTGATTTATTTGAATGACGAGGTATTTGCTATCGGCGAAGTCGAAGAAGTGAAAAATGAAGAATTAAAAATTAAAAATGAGGGAAATTCTCAATTATCAATTGTCAATTGTCAATTGGAATACAACGGCCTTCCCTACGCCGACATTGTGCGCAAATACTGGGAGCTGTTCAACGGCGGGAAAGAGCCCTCGGACGGCGACCGCAACGTGCTGACTTTCGAACTGGCCGTGACGCTCCGGAGCATCTGCGACTATTCGCTCGAAAAGCTGATGCAGGTCGTGCCCAACTACTGGCACAGCGACGAAGCCGCCGAGGAGTGGCGCAAGACCCTCGAAAACGCCCTCAAGGAGCCGAGGAAGGGTATGCCGTATCGCCTGAAGCAGGTGCTCTCGGCCCTGAAGTCGCAAGGCGGTGTGAAGGCCTGCGGCGGCACGCTGACGGCGCCTCCCGCGATGCCCAAGAAGCTGCCGCCCCTGGTGAGGCTGCTGACGAAGAATGTGCCCGACTTCTACAAGCCCGCTGTGGCCAGCGCCGTGTTCCCCGCACTGGGCGCCCATCTCCACGGCGTGAAGTTCCGCTACTGGGACAACGTGGACCACGAGGCCACCTTCATGAACGTCCTCATCGGCCGCCAGAGCATCGGCAAGGGCAGCATCAAGAAGCCCGTGGAGTACATCATGGCCGACATCAAGCAGCGCGACCAGCCCAACCGTCAGCGCGAAGCCGAATGGAAGCAGAAGAACCCCGGCGCCAAGCAGAAGAAAGACCCGCGTCCGACGGACATCTGCATCCAGATGCTCATCGACAACCTGACGGACGCCGTCTTCAACCAGCGCGTCATCGACGCCCACAACAACGGGCAGCGCTTTATCTACACCATCGTGGACGAGATAGAGGCGCTCAAGAAGGTGACCTCGAAGGGCACGACGGACGAAGTGGGTCTGCTCATCCGCAAGGCCTTCGACAACTCCGACGCCGGACAGGAGCGCGTGGGCGCCGACTCCGTCTCGGGCATCGCGCCGCTCCGCTGGAACTTCAACGCCTCGACCACGCCGCCCAACGCCCGCCGCTTCTTCTACAAGATGGTCAACGACGGCACGGTGTCGCGACTGGACCTCTCCACCATCATACGCGCCGACGACGAGGAAGACAGCGCCCCCGTGCTGGGCATCTACGACCACACGTTCGCTCAGGAGCTGAAGCCCTACATCGAGCGTCTGGAGGCGGCCAACGGACTGATAGAGTGCGCGCAGGCCAAACGGCTGGCGCTCGCCATCAAGCAGGAGAACAGCGAGGCCGCACAGCTCTACGAGAGCGAAGCCTACAGGGTGCTTTCGTACCGCGCCAACGTGATTGCCTGGCTCAAAGGTATGGTGCTCTATGTGGCGCACGGCGGCAAGTGGAGCAAGGAGATTGAGGACTTCGTGCGCTGGACGGAGCAATACAACCTCTGGTGCAAGATGCTCTACTTCGGCCAGCAGCTGGAGAAGGAGCTGCGCGAGGAGGTGGAGATTCAGCGGCAGTCCGGTCCCCGCAACCTGCTGGAACTGCTGCCCGACGAGTTTACCAAGGAGCAATACCGGCTGGTGCGTCAGCAGCAGGGCAAAGCGGGCAGTGGAGACAGCACGCTGCGTACTTGGCAGGCGCGAGGTTATATCGTCTTCGACGAAGTATCAGGTCGCTATGTGAAATCAGGAGAATACAAACAGAAGTATGGCACAAATGTGTAAAAGTGCTACAGCGCTACAGTGCTACAGTTCTCAAACACGTATTCCCTATGATACAGATTGACAACACCCAGGAGTGCTTCGTGGAGCTCTGGCGCAAGCTGGAGCACACGAGGCGGCTCCACCTCCTGCAACGCAAGCGCTACTGCATCCGCAACATCCTCAAAACATGGCTCGGCACCCGCGCTACGGACGATCTCATCTTCGAGGTGTGTATGCGCAGCAGGCTGGAAGGGTACAACGAAATGCCCCCGCCGATGCTCTCGCCGCGTGACCCCAGAGAGTTTCTCCGTGCCGTGGTGTCGGTGGTGATGGATATCGGTATGCGCTCCGTGCGCTACAAAGTCCTCGACAAGGCCTACAGCATCGCCTTCCCCCAGTCTACGCCGATCAACGTCAATAAGAAGAGAAGTAAGAGGTAAGAGGTTAGAGGTAAGAGGTAAGAGGTTAGAGGTAAGAGGTAAGAGGTAAGAGGTTAGAGGTTAGAGGGCTAAACATCCGCCCGAGGCGAATGCAGAGTGGAGCTTGTTCCGACTTTGCTGAGCCGAGTAGGATGTCTATGGAGCGTAGCTTCATGAGGGCTGATGTAAGAAGTAAAGGTCCTGCCGGACAATCCGGCGGGGCTTTTTGCGTGAGCATTTTTCACGCGAACAAAAACAACGCTGCCGCTCCACGGGGGGAACGGCAGCATTTCATATTGGCGGGAAGGAGCCGGAGCTTTACTTGCTCCAGTCCTCCTGAGTCTTGCGGATGTAGCTCTGGTAGCGACGCTGGGCGGCAGCCTTACAGCCGTCGTAGAGCTCCTGAGCCTCCTGGGGCGCAGCCTTCTTCAGAGAGAGGAAGCGAACCTCACCCTCGAGGAAGTCCTGGAACTTGTCCCACTGGGGCTCCTTGGAGTCGAGCGTGAAGGGGTTCTTGCCCTCCTCGGCCAGAGCGGGATTGTAGCGCCAGAGCTGCCAGTAGCCGCACTCAACAGCCTTGGCCTCCTCGGCCTGGCTCTTGCCCATGCCGCCCTTGGCCTTCAGGCCGTGGTTGATACAGGGAGCGTAGGCGATGACGAGCGAAGGACCGTGCCAAGCCTCAGCCTCCTTGAAGGCCTTCAGACACTGGCTCTGGTCGGCACCCATAGCCACCTGAGCCACATAGACGTTGCCGTAGGTGGCCTGCATCAGGCCGAGATCCTTCTTGCCCACGCGCTTGCCGTTGGCGGCAAACTGGGCGATGGCGCCGATGGGCGTAGCCTTGGAAGCCTGACCGCCGGTGTTGGAGTAAACCTCGGTGTCGATGACGAAGACGTTGAGATCCTCACCAGAGCCGATGACGTGGTCGAGACCGCCGTAACCGATATCGTAGGAGGCGCCGTCGCCGCCGATGATCCACTGAGAGCGCTTCACCAGATAGTGAGACAGCTCCTGCAGCTGCTGGCTGGCGGGACAGCCGGCCTTGGCAGCCTCGGCGATGAAGGGCTTGAGCGCTGCGGCAGCCACCTTGCTGCCCTGAGCGTCGCCCTGCTGCTCGATCCACTGCTGTGCAGCGGCCTTGTATTCGGCAGAAGCCTTGTCGCCGGCGATGAGCTCCTCAAGCAGCTTCTGGATGCGGGCCTTCAGCTTCTTGGTGGCGAGCACCATGCCCATGCCGTATTCGCAGAAGTCCTCGAAGAGGCTGTTGCTCCATGCGGGACCCTGACCCTTGGCGTTCTTGGTGTAGGGCGTCGAAGGAATGGAGCCGGAATAGATCGAAGAGCAGCCCGTGGCGTTGGCCACCATCTCGCGGTCGCCGAAGAGCTGGCTGATGAGCTTCACATAGGGCGTCTCGCCGCAGCCGGAGCAGGCACCGCTGAACTCGAAGAGAGGCTGTGCGAACTGGCTGTTCTTGGGGCTCTGCGTGATGTCCACGAGGTCCTGCTTGGAAGCCACCTTCTCGGTGCAGTACTTCCACAGGGCGGCCATCTTGTCGGCCTTCTCGCTGGAGTCGTCGTAAGCCTTCATGGCGAGGGCCTTGCCCAGCTTGGGATTGCCGGGGCAGACGTCGGCACAGTTGCCGCAACCCAGACAGTCCTTCTGGCTGATGGCCATGTGGAAGAACATGCCCTTCATGGCGGCGGGAGCCTTCATCTCGATAGTCTCGCCCTCGAAGCCGGCCTTCTCCTGTGCGTCGAGCACGATGGGACGGATGCAGGCGTGGGGGCAGACGAAGGCACACTTGTTACACTGGATACAGTTGTCGGGCGTCCACTCGGGAACGAAAGCGGCCACACCGCGCTTCTCGTAGGCGGCAGTGCCCTGCTCCCAAGCGCCGTCCTCGATGCCCTTGTAGGCGCTGACGGGGAGGTCGGCACCGTTCTGAGCGTTGATGACGCGCACGAGGTTGGTGATGTAAGCGGGCTCTTCGCGCACGACGGCCTCGTCGTCGGGAAGATTCTTCCAGGCGGGATCCACGGCCAGCGTCTTGTACTCACCGCCGCGATCGACGGCAGCAAAGTTCATGTTGACCACGTCCTCACCCTTCTTGCCGTAGCTCTTCACGATAGCTTTCTTCATCTGCTCCACGGCGAGCTCCACGGGAATCACGCCGGTGATGCGGAAGAAGGCCGACTGCAGGATGGTGTTCGTGCGGTTGCCCAGACCGATCTCCTGAGCGATCTTGGTGGCGTTGATGTAGTATACGGTGATGTTCTTCTCGGCGAAGTACTTCTTCACGCTGTTGGGGATGAAGTGTACGAGCTCCTCACCCTCGAAGATGGTGTTCAGCAGGAACTGACCGCCCTCGCGCAGACCTCTGGTGACGTCGTACATGCGCAGATAAGCCTGCACGTGGCAAGCCACGAAGTTGGGGGTCTTGATCTGATAGGTGGAGCGGATGGGCGTGTCGCCGAAACGCAGGTGAGAGCAGGTGAAACCGCCCGACTTCTTGGAGTCGTAGCTGAAGTAAGCCTGGCAGTATTTGTCGGTGTTGTCGCCGATGATCTTCACGGAGTTCTTGTTGGCGCCCACGGTGCCGTCGGCACCCAGACCGAAGAACTTGGCCTCGAAGATGCCCTCGCCGCCCAGAGCCATCTCCTCCTTGGCGGGGAGAGAGGTCATGGTGAGGTCGTCCACGATGCCCACGGTGAAGCGATCCTTGGGCTGAGGCAGCTCGAGGTTCTCATACACGCCGAGAATCATGGTGGGGGTCACGTCGGCAGAACCCAGACCGTAGCGGCCGCCTACGATGAGCGGGGCATTGGCCTGACCGTAGAAGGCGTCCTTGACGTCGAGCAGCAGAGGCTCGCCGTTGCTGCCGGGCTCCTTGGTGCGGTCGAGCACGGCGATGCGCTTGCAGGTCTTGGGCATCACCTCCATGAGGTGCTTCACGCTGAAGGGACGGTAGAGGTGAACGGACACCATACCGTATTTCTTGCCCTGAGTGGCAGCGTAGTCGATGGCCTCGCGGGCAGCCTCGGTGGCGGAACCCATGAGGATGATCACCTCCTCGGCATCCTGAGCGCCGTAGTAGGAGAAGAGCTTATATTCACGGCCGGTGCGCTCAGAGATGGCCTTCATATACTTCTCCACGATGCCGGGCACGGCGTCGTAGTAGCGGTTGCAGCTCTCGCGATGAGCGAAGAAGGTCTCGGGGTTCTCGGCCATACCCTTGGCCTGAGGATGCTCGGGAGACAGGGCGCGGGCGCGGAACTCGCTCAGCGCCTTCTGGTTGACCAGGTCGCGCACGTCGTCCTCCTCCAGCAGCTCCACCTTCTGATACTCGTGAGAAGTGCGGAATCCGTCGAAGAAATTGATGAAAGGCACACGGGCCTCAAGAGCCGACAGATGAGCCACGGCGGAGAGGTCCATCACCTCCTGCACGCTGCCCTCGGCCAGCATGGCGAAACCGGTCTGACGGCAAGCCATCACGTCGCCGTGGTCGCCGAAGATACAGAGGCTGTGGGAAGCCACCGTACGGGCACTCACGTGGAAGACGCTGGGGAGCAGTTCACCGGCAATCTTGTACATATTGGGGATCATCAGCAGCAGGCCCTGAGAGGCGGTGAAGGTGCTGGTGAGGGCACCGGCCTGCAGCGAACCGTGAACGGCACCGGCGGCGCCGGCCTCGCTCTGCATTTCCTGTACCATTACAGTGTCGCCGAAGAGATTCTTACGGCCCTGAGCGGCCCACTCGTCCACGTGCTCGGCCATGGGCGAAGAGGGAGTGATGGGATAGATAGCAGCTACCTCG
>ONSH01000039.1 GCA_900320435.1 uncultured Prevotellaceae bacterium | reverse complement strand
CAGCTGGCGTTCCAAGTCAATGTGTGCGCTGATACCAAGTTTGTCTTGATAGAGGGAACCGAATGTGAAGTTGACATAGAGCAGACTGCGATTGCGGGGGGTGCGTCCGTACTTCTCCATGCCCACAAGCTGTTGTTGCCAAGTCATTAGCGAGTCGAGGATGTTCATGTACTGGCGGTAGCCGGGCGACTTGCCATCATCGTCCTTGCAGAACTCATGCATTCCCGCCGCCGTCCACACGGCATGTACCTTGCGACTTACCACATCAATGAAGCGCGAGGGTGCCGTGAGCGTCATCTGGTGCATCTGCTCGCCATTGACGGTGCCACCGACGAAGTGGACGCGGATAGGCGGATTATCGGCTGCATGTCCCTCAGAGAAGTAAGTGATGTAGGCCAGTCCCGACCATGAACTTTCGTGGTCGATGATGTTAGCCCCGTTCTTCAGATGGTAGGTGAGTATTTCCGGCTTGCTTCCATCAAAGGTGTTGCCCGTCTTTCCAGCATACCACGCCACCACTTTCAAGTCGGCCGTCTGTCCGTCGGGAAGATCGCTCACCATAATCAGATGCTTCCCAGGCTCCACGACGATTCCCGTCACGCCCTGCAACTGGTCATAGAACTTGTTGGGTGTGCGCCATTCCTTTGACAGCCATAGCGGATGGTCGTAGCAGTCGAACTTGGCCACGCGGTAGGCGGTTTGATAAGAGCCGTTCTTTAGCTGTTTGGCCAATTCACGGAAAATGGGGCTTTCCGTGCGCTCTATGTCCTCGTCCGTCACGTTTGGCTTCAGGGTCGTATAGAGGTCATCGGCAAAGAGCGGGCAGAGCTTTAGCGGTTCCCCGTCACGTCGGAAACGCATTTCGGCGCATGAACCCAAATCGCCCATGCCGTGCAGGACACGGAGCATGATAGCCGTCGGCCATTGAAGCCCTCCTTCAAAGCGGACAGTTTTCGGCTCAATGTCGCTCTCCCATGTGTAGCGGCCCACGAGGTGGAAGTCTGTGTCTGTGGCGTTCTTTACCAATATCTCCGCTTCGATGACATAACCGTTGGGAGATCCGTCCTGACGCGGAACATACACCATGCGGTCAATCCTTTCCACGTTCTCGAACTCGTACACCAGTTCGGCGGGTGTCTCTGGTGTCACCTTCTTGTGTTCAGGATAAAAAGCCGAGTGCCATAACGTGTTGTTATCTCCGTCGAGCGTAAACTCCACACTCGCCTTTGCTCCCTCTTGGTGGTTGTTGTCCGAGCATCGCACTGGCATGATGCGAATCTCGCCCGGCAAGTTCTCGTTGCATTGCTGCCATAACTGTTCCTGCCCGTATGCCGTCATGGCGGTGAGGGCGATGATGATAATGATGATTTGTCTTTTCACGTTCACTTCGCTTGTTTTTTGCTGCAAAGTTACGAAAAATAAACGCCTCATACAAACAAAACGTTTCGCAAATCTTTCGCAAACCGCAATTCTGCGGTTTTTGGTGTGTAGCAGTATTCTTTTCCTGCTTTCGCTTCAAAACTCACCCTAAACGCCCTAAAACACGGGAGAAATCTTCAATTTTGAACCCTTTGGGAACAGTCTGACGACAGTCTGAGAATTTTAAAAAGTACTCGTTTACGGATGTCCCCAATGTCCGCAATGTCCGTTCACGAATGCTCAACGGACATAACGGACATTGCGGACAAGCGTTAAATTGTGTCCGTTTGTGGTTACCTCATTTTTCCGGATAATTATAAAAAAAGTATTTGATAACTATGCAGTAAAAACAGGACGGGCATCATTTTGCGACAGAGATTTCGTATTTAAGAGCAAAATCTCGGAATCTATGAACACTACTCGATTTATACATGGCTTTAATTATATTTTTTTGTATCTTTGTGTTCAAAAATATAAAGAACAACATTTCATTATTTCTAATAACCAAATCAAAGCACAACATGGGAACATTTATTTTCATTGCTATAGCGGTATTTATTATTGCAGCAATAATATCTGTTATATTCAAAAATAGTAAAGAAAAAGAATTCGAAAAACAATTTCCGGAAGATGTCATAAAATCAAAGAAAACCTATAAAGGCAGTCTCACTCTTTACACAGATCAAACTGAAGAGAAGACCATTTTACGCTTTTTTTAAGCGGCAAGATAAACACCCTACCAGGTTTTATTTCTAACAATGAACTTATCGTAGGAAAAACCGTCATTCTCTTTGATACTATTAGAAAGAAGTTGGCTATTATTAAAAATATCGAAAAGGCAGAAGGTGTCAGAACCATTCCCTTTTCTGACGTGATTTCATTACAACCTGTTCAAATCTCCAACACTAAAGTCATTTCCCGAGGGAAAGTGCTGCCAATCTCTATCGCGGAATATAGTTGGACTGGCGGGAAAACCAAAACGCTAAAAAAAATAGAGCACGTTTATATTGAGATTAAGTATAAAGTTCAGGATTGTGAAATGGCGTACAAATTAACATACCATGAAGGACCTTCCAACGGAGACAGCAAAGACTATGATAAAATAATAAGAGCAACCAATATTGATATTAACAAAATTAACAGTATAATTGCTCATCATTTGAATTATTCTTATCATCCCACTTAGCAGCAGGAAACTGGCCTCTCTAGCGACTCTAAGGCATAAAAGACAAATACGAAGTCTACAGCCACTAGTCAGAGTGTACGTAAAACTTGACATCCGAACCCGCATTTAGCGCCTCTGGTCGGTCTCTGCTCGGTATCTGCGTGGTATCTGATTGAGGGTTGAGCGAATAAACAGGCGTTGATTTTCAGGCGTTTAGCTCTTGCAGAGTCGGGGCGTTTCTACGTGTTTCAAAATCCGATTTTTTGACAAAAGCGTAATATAATAACGCTCACTACGTTGTGTGACCATCTGTTCGGTGTCTCCTAGGACCGTATTGTGCTATATTGTTCCGTCATCGCGGTGCTACAAGTTGCCTTCGCCTAAAGGCTCGGCCCCATTGCTTCGCAAAGGAGCGTAGCTTGTGTGAGCATTTTTACGTACAAACAAATCTGTCGTTCCCAAAACAGTTGACAGTTTACTGACAAGGTTAACATAAGTGGCACTAATGCAACGTTTACCTTCTTGACGAACTAACAAGTTTTTCTTGTGAGTTTGCTTACAAGCCATACGAATGTTTTGTTGCCTTCAACGTGTTTTCACCTACGGTATAGGCATAACATGCAACAGGCATAAAATGGAGAAAACCATAAGGCATCTCCTTTATCCCTGTTTCAGAAATAGAGGTGACAATAGCATGAGTCAGGCCATTGATTTTCATAAATGTCTCTAATGACTTCAATTCTGTAGAGGGGGTGGCAAAAGGTTTGTTCGTCCATTTCACTTCTACAGCCCATTCCGGTTTCTGCTTTGTATCACTAATACCAACAATGTCCACTTCTCCTTTCTTTTTGTTACCCTCATTCCAGTTGGCATAGGCTATGTTGGCATTTCGAGGAATCCACTGAGCATAAACGGCAGTTTCAACCATATTGCCTACGACCTCATCGTTCTCGTCAATTGGTTGGAATAGCGCACATCGTAGTGAGGGATTGGTAAGATATAACTTGAACAGCATCTCCCGTCTATATTCTTTTGCGGTATCATCTGCACGACGAATTTTCTTAACCAAGAATGCAGCCTCAAGATATTGTATATATTTTCGTAGTGTTTCTTTTTTTACTCCAGAATCTTTCGAAAGTCCTTCATAGGAGAACTGAGAACCAGAATGGTAGGCTATCATGGTAAAAAGGGAATTCAATTCCTGAACATCTGTGATACCATACAAACTTGGCAAATCCCTCAGCAACACTTTATCTATGATATCATGTCGGATAAACTGACCAGGGTTCTCTTGAATACGCTGAGAGAAAACAACTTCTGGATAACCCCCATAGTTTATATAGTCAATAAATAGTTTGTTCAACTTTACAACGTCTATTGTAGTATTCCCTGTAATTGATCCTTTCGACCATTCTATCTCCGTGGGGCGCATTAATTGGGCATATCCTTTCAAATGGACGTATTCATAGAACGTCAACGGTGGCAGGTTAAAGTCGGTGAATCTGCCTGCACCACTTTCATTGCTTCGCTTTTTCAACTCTGCAGCTGCTGATCCGGATGCAACAAACTTCACATGATGATAGGTGTCTACTAAAGACTTTAAATTGACCTCCCAATCCTTTAAATACTGAATCTCATCGAAAAAGACATAAAAAGTCTCCTTGCTGTCCGCTTTACCCAAGGCTTGTTTTGCCAAATTGAAAAGTTCCTCTAAGTAAATTTTATTATAAATGGGGGTTTCTACAGATATATATATGATATTCTGTGGAGAAACGCCATCTGTAATAAGTCGTTGAATAGTGTGATAAAGCATCACAGTCTTACCAACACGACGAGGTCCCATCAAAATGATCGCACGCCTGATATCCATCTCTGCAACTAATGGATAAAAGATATCAAGATATAAACGAGGCTGCATCTCGGCATAATAAGATGCTATTTCATTTTCTGTCCACCAGGGATTATCCACCCGAAGTCGTCCTATGACTTGCTTTTCTATCAGTTCATTATAGTACATACTATATATTTTTAGGCTGCAAATATAAGGATTTTCCGCTTAATATGCAATTTTTTATCAAAACAAATCGATTTAAATCTGCTTAATCTATATAAATTTAATAGTTTAGTACTCTTCTACCAAATTATATATCTAATTCAGAACTACCTTCAAAAAGCACATTTGGTTTTTATGATTTAATTGCAGTTTACTGATGTTTAGCGGATTATATCGCAAATATAGATTAAGACGATTCAAACCTGCTTAATCTTTAACTTTATACTGTCTTTTCCTAAATTACTTTTGCATCGAAAGTGTTCGCGATTCGCGAACAGCGAACACTTGACAAAAAAAGCTGCCGGAGCAAACCGACAGCCTATTTTGTTTCGATGTTTTAACTTTTAATCGGAAACCTTTTCCTTGCCTTCGGCCAGGCCCATCACCTTCCAGTAGGCAATAGGCATCACGGTGAGGATGAAGAACATCGTCAAGAGCGTGCCGTAGCAGATCACCGCACCCATAGGCACCCACAGGGCGCTGCCGCCCAGAATCATCGGCACAACACCCATGGAGGCTGCTGCCGACGTCAGGAAGATGGGGCGCATACGGCGCTCGGCAGCCACATGGATGGCATCCTTGAGGGAGAGATGCTCCAGCTCGCGGACCTCGGCGGCGTAGTCGAAGAGGATGACGCCGTTGCGCACCAGGATGCCCATCAGAGAGACAAAGCCCAAGACGCTGGTCAGAGAGAACTCGATGCCCTGAATCATCAGGCCCATCGCCATGCCGAAGACGCAGAGCGTGAGGCTGACCATGACGAGCACGGACTCGCTGACGCTCTTGAAGTGCCACAGCAGAACGAAGAAGATGATCATCACCGAGAGCACCAGACCGCTGGCAATCTGCGGACCGGTCTCGCCGTCGGCCTCATACTGTCCGCCGTATTCCAACTGTACGCCGCGAGGCAACTTGAAGCCCTCGAGGCGCTTCATGATCTTGCGGGTGACGATGCCCTCGTTCTCGCCGCGGGCCAGCTCAGCCATCACGGTGACGGTACGCAGGCCGTTGCGGTGGCAGATCTGTCCGTATTGCCACGTGGGCACAATCTCGGCAAACTGGCGCATCGGCACGCTGGGAATGGCTTCTCCCACGGAATGGAGACTCACGAGCGTGGGCAGATCGGTGGGAATGGCGGCAGCAAGGCCGATGGGAATCAGTTCGTCCATGACGTCCTGCTCCGTGGCCTGATCGGCGTCCTCCGTCTTCATCTTCACGTTGACGTCGTAGTCGCCCTCCCAGGCGGTGCTCACGGTGAGACCGTCGCCGTAGCGGAAGGCCATCTGCATCTCCACCGTCTCGTTGGTGATGCCCAGACGGCTCGCCTTCTCGTCGTCAATCTTGATGCGCGTGGTGGAGAGGGGCTCCAGCAGGTCGTGACGCACGAGCAGCAGCTCCGGCATCTCGCGCATGATCTTCGTCACGCTGTCGGCATAGAAGGCCAGCTGCTCGAGGTTGTCGCCCTTGAGGCGCACCTCGATGGGCACCGTGCACGAGCTGAAGGTGAGCTGCTTGATCTTGACGTAGGCCTCGGGGAAGTAGTTGGTGAACTTCTTGGTGTATTCGTCCACGAGCTCCTCGGTGGCCTCGTTGTCGGTGGTGTTGACGATGAACTGCGCATAGTTCTCGGCAGGGAACTGAGGCGCGTAGGAGGTGTGGAAGCGGGGCGAAGAAGAGCCCTTGAAGGAAGCGACGCCCACGACGCGCTTGTCCTGACGGATCATGTGCTCCAGAGAGTCGGCAACGGCCGTCGTGCGTTCGATGCCGGCGCCCGAAGGCAGATAGATCTCCACCGCAAACTGGTCGCGGTCGGCAAAAGGCATCAACTTCTGCGGGATGCGGGTGAACATCAGAGCACCGATGACGAAGCCGGCGGCACCCATGCCGACAGTGCCCCAGGGATGGCGGAAACACCAGGCGAGCAACACCTTATAGTAGCGGTCCATGAGGTCGAGCAGGCTGAAGGGCTTCTTGCCGTTCTTGGGCACAGCGCCCCCGATGGGCTTCGTGATGAAGAAGTACTGCAGGATGGGCAGGAGTGTCTGCGCGATGATCATCGAGATGAAGAGCACGATGCTGATGGCCCAGGGGAACGACAGCAGGAAGTCGTGCATCTGGCCCTTCATGGTGAAGAGGAAGGGGAAGAACGTCACCGAGATGCACAGCGTGGCCGTGAAGATGGACTTGAGGAAATGCACGGTGGCGTCGATGGAGGCCTGCCAGCGCGGCTTGCCCTCGGCCATCATCTCCATGTAGGAGTCGATAATCACGATGGAATCGTCGACAATCATGCCCAGCGTCACAATGAGCGCCGCCAGCGTGACGGTGTTGAGCTCGATGCCGAAGAGGTAGAAGGAACTCAACGAGACGAAGATGGTGATGGGCATCGTGCCTGCTGCCACCATGGCCACACGCATGGGCATGATGAGCACCACGACGAGAATCACCGTGGCGATGGCAATCATCAGCTCGCGCAGGAAGTTGCTGATGGAGTCGTCCACCACCTGCTTCTGATTGGTGATGGCCGTCGTCTCCACATCCTCGGGGAGCACCTGCTTGATGTTGGCCAGCTTCTTGTCGATCTCGGCACCCATGCTCGAGACATCCTGGCCCTTCTTGATCTCCACACTGAGGATGAGGCACTTCTTGCCGTTGTTGGTGATGAAGGACTTGGGCTTGGGGTATTCGCGCTTCACGGTGGCGACGTCCTTGAGGCGGACGACGTTGCCGCTGGCATCGGTGTAGATCACCGTGTTCTCCACATCGTAAATCTTGTTGAGCGCGTGGTCCACGTAGATGGGCGACTCGTTGCCGTCGTTCTTGAGGCGTCCGGCGGTGGTGACAAAGCCCTTGGCCTTGAGCTGATGCGCAATGAGCAGATAGCTGATGCCGTAGTGGGAGAGCTTGTCGCTGTTGATGTAGATGCTGATCTGGTCCTTCTGCAGGCCGAAGACGCTCATCTTGCCCACGCTGGGAATCATGCGCAGGGAGTCGATGAGCTGGTTCATGTAGTCGTTGAGCTCGCGATAGGTCTTATCCTCCGATTCCATCGAGAGCAGCAGCGCCGAGGTGTCGCCGAAGTCGTCGTTGACCTGAATGGCCAGCACGCCCTCGGGCAGCGAGTGCCTGAAGCCCTGCACGCCGTGCTTGAACTTGGACCAGAAGGCGTCCTTGTCCGTCAGCTCGTCGTTGAGCTCCACGCGGATGATGGCGATGCCGTCCTTGGTGAAGCTGACGGTCTTCTCCTTCTTCACTTCCTTGTAGGTGAAGATGTATTTCTCCAGCGGCTTGGTCACCTGCTCCTCCATATCCTGCACCGTGACGCCCGGATAAACGGCGATGACGAGGCCCTGACGGATGGTGAAATCGGGGAATTCGTTCTTGTTGATGTGTGCCAAGCCGTAGATGCCCATCGCCACAAAGCAGCTCACGAGCAGGATGATGATCTGCCGGTAGTGCATCGACCACTCCTGCAGGCTCATCTTTTTCTCCTTGTTCTCTTCCATAACAGTTTAAACTTTAAACAATAAACTTTAAACTTTAAACTTTATTTCACGATTTCAACCTTCATCCCGTTGCTGACCTTCTGCTGGCCGGCCACGATGAGACGGTCGCCTTCAGCGAGGCCTTCGCCGATGAGGACGCCCTGCGCCATGGCGCGCTGGATGGTGACGGTGCGCTTCACGGCTTTGTCGCCCTGCACCACCCAGACGAAACGCCTGTTGTCGCTGTCCAGCTGCATCAGCTTGGCGGGCACGAAGATGCCGGTGGCGCCGATCATGTAGTTGGTGAACGCCTGACAGATCATGCCCGGCAGCAGGACGCCTTCGGCATTGTCGAAGGTGGCTTTCACCTCATAGGTGCGCGAACGGGGATCGGCGCTCACGCCGCGCTCGCTGACACGTCCGGTGAACTCGCGGCCGCCCAGAGCCGGCACGACGACCCGCATCACAGAACCCTTCTGGATGCGCTGCACGTCGTCCTCGGGGACGGCAATCTTCACCTTCACCGTGCTGATGCTGACGAGCTTCACGACGGGCACTCCGGGTGCTACCGTCTGACCGGCTTCGGCCATCTTGGCGGAGATGAAGCCGCTGAAGGGCGCACAGAGCTTGGTGTCGGAGAGCGCCTTGCGGGCGATGGCTTCATGAGCCTTGGCCGACTTCAACTGATTCTCGGCCATGACCCACTGCATCTCGGGCAGCGATTCACTCTCGTAGAGCGCCTTCATACGCTTGTAGGTGTCCTCAGCCTGCTCCAGCGTCGTCTTGGCGATGGCGTAGGCGTTTTGCAGCGACGTGGGGTCGAGCTCGGCAATCGTCTGCCCCTTGCTCACCGTCTGGCCGGCGTCCACAAAGATGCGCTGTATCGTGCCGTTCACGATAAAGGAAAGGGCGACGCCGCTCGACTCTTCGATGGTACCTGAGAAGCCCTGCTCTCCATGCACCGCCTCAGCGTGCACCTCCTGCACTTTCACCCTCACGACCTGCTCCTCGGCAGCCTGTTTCTTCTCTCCGCAGCCATTCAGCGCCAAAAGGGCCGCAACAGCCGTTAACAATCGAATTGCCTTCATGTATTATGCTTTTTTCGTGTTTTCGTACGTATTCAACAGGGCAAAAATACCGATTTTTTTGGCATTTCAAGTGTTTTTACCCGAAAAAAAATGCCAAAAGCCTCATTTTTTTGCTTTTGGCCGTGCGGTCCGCTTTGCCTTCAAGAGAAATCAACGCGTCCGATGGCGGTCGGGCACGCTGTAGTCGCGATAATCTGCCTCGTCGTCCAAGCGGGAGGCAAGGTGCGACACGCCGATGACAATGGCGATCGTCGTGGCGACGGCAACAAGCATCATCAGACAACCGGAAGCGCTCACGTCACGCAGAAAACCCGAGAGATGGGTAAAGAAGCGGAAAATTAAGGATATGACCAGGTAAATCACTGGTATCCAGAATAAAAAGATGAGAACTTCTACCAATGGGAAACTACCTTAAAACAAACATTGTTCAAATACGCTGCAAAGGTATGAAAAAATCCTGATACAGGCGTACAGCCTTTAAACATTTTTAATAAATATTTAATAAATAAAAGACATATCGTATAAGAAAAAAGCGCTATCTTTACACCCGAAAACCCGTTTTATGCCATGAAAAAAGACTGTTTACTGGGCTTTGACATCGGAACTTCCTCTGTGAAAGCCGCCCTCGTGGACATCGCTACAGGCGAGTGCATCGCCGCCGCACAATACCCCGACGAAGAGGCCCCCATCGTCGCTCCGCAGCCCGGATGGGCCGAGCAGGACCCCGAGATGTGGTGGGACGAAGCCGTGAAGGCTGCCCGACGTCTTGCAGAGAAAACCTCGCTCGAAGGCGTGAGGGCCGTCGGCATCTCCTATCAGATGCACGGACTCGTGTGCGTGGACCGCGAAGGGAAGCCCGTCAGGGGCGCCATCATCTGGTGCGACGGACGCGCCGTGCCCTACGGAGAAGCGGCGCTGAAACAAATCGGCAGGGAGCGCTGCATGGAGCGCATGCTCAACGCACCGGGCAACTTCACCGCCGCCAAACTGGCCTGGGTGAAAGATCAGGAGCCCGACAACTACCGCCGCATCGCCAAAATCATGCTGCCGGGCGACTATATCGCCATGAAGCTCTCGGGCGGCGAGATACAGACCACCGTCAGCGGACTCTCCGAAGGCATCCTCTGGGACTTCCGCGAGAACGGCGTCAGCAGCGATGTAATGGGCTGTTTCGGCTTCGAGGCCAGCCTCATACCGGAGATCGTACCGACCTTCTCCCGACAGACCGTCGTCTCGGCCGAAGCGGCCAAAGCGCTCGGCATCCCCGAAGGCACACCCGTCACCTATCGTGCCGGCGATCAGCCCAACAACGCCCTCTCTCTGGGTGTGCTGCATCCGGGTGAAGTGGCAGCGACGGGCGGCACCTCCGGCGTGGTTTACGGCGTCACTGATCAGGTGACCTACGACCCCCAGAGCCGCGTGAACATCTTCGCCCACGTCAACCACAAAGCCACTGCACCCCGACTGGGCGTGTTGCTCTGCATCAACGGCACGGGCATCCTCAACTCGTGGATGCGCCGGCAGATCGGCGGCGGCCGTCTCTCCTACCCCGAAATGAACGAACTGGCCGCCACAGCTCCCACAGGCGCTGACGGTCTGAGCATCATCCCCTTCGGCAACGGCGCGGAACGACTCTTGGGCAACAGGGCTCCCGGCGCCGCAATGACAGGCATCGACTTCAACCGCCACACGCAGGCGCATCTGCTGCGCGCCGCACAAGAGGGCATCGCCTTCTCGATGGCTTATGGCATGGAGGTGATGGAGGAGATGGGTCTGAGGCTCAAGAGCATCAGGGCCGGACGGGCCAACATGTTCCTCAGCCCGCTCTTCCGCCAGACGCTGGCAACGACGACGGGCGCCGAGATCACCCTCTACGACACCGACGGTGCTGCCGGAGCGGCACGCGGTGCCGGCATCGGCGCCGGCATCTACGCTACAGCCGAAGAGGCTTTTGCAGGACTCCGGCAGACCGACCTCATCAGCCCCGACGCCGCACAGCAGGAAGCCTGCCGCAAAGCCTACGAGCGGTGGCGCGAAGCGCTGGAACAAGTGATAATTGATAATTGACAATTGATAATTGATAATTAAGACCTTATTATAATAAAACTATGAAAAAAGAATTTTTCCCCGAAATCCCTGTCATCAAGTTTGAAGGCACCGAAAGCAAGAACCCTCTGGCCTTCCGCTACTACGACGCCAATCGCGTGGTGATGGGCAAGAAGATGAGTGAATGGATGAAGTTTGCGATGTGCTGGTGGCACACACTGTGCGCCGAGGGCGGCGACCAGTTCGGTCCCGGCACGAAGACCTTCCCCTGGAACGCATCCTCCGATCCCGTTCAGGCCGCCAAAGACAAGGCCGACGCCGGCTTCGAGATCATGCAGAAGCTCGGCATCGGATACTACTGCTTCCACGACGTGGACCTCGTGGCCGAAGCGCCCGACGTGGAGACCTACGAGAAGAACCTGAAGGAAATCGTGACCTATCTCAAGCAGAAGCAGGCCGAGACGGGCATCAAGCTGCTGTGGGGCACCGCCAACGTGTTCAGCCACAAGCGCTACATGAACGGCGCCTCCACCAACCCCGACTTCGACGTTGTGGCCCGCGCCATCGTACAGATCAAGAACGCCATCGACGCCACCATCGAGCTGGGCGGCACCTCCTACGTCTTCTGGGGCGGCCGCGAAGGATATATGTCGCTGCTCAACACCGACATGAAGCGCGAGAAGGAACATATGGCCACCATGCTGGGTATGGCGCGCGACTACGCCCGCAAGAAGGGCTTCAAGGGCACCTTCCTCATCGAGCCCAAGCCGATGGAGCCCACCAAGCACCAGTATGACGTCGACACCGAGACCGTCATCGGATTCCTCAAGGCACACGGCCTGGACAAGGACTTCAAGGTGAACATCGAGGTGAACCACGCCACACTGGCCGGACACACCTTCGAGCACGAATTGGCCTGCGCCGTGGATGCCGGCATGCTGGGCAGCATCGACGCCAATCGCGGCGACGAGCAGAACGGATGGGACACAGACCAGTTCCCCATCGACCACTACCAGCTGACGCAGGCCATGATGGAAATCATCCGCGGCGGAGGCTTCAAGGACGGCGGCACCAACTTCGACGCCAAGACGCGCCGCAACTCCACCGATCTTGAGGATATCTTCATCGCCCACGTGGCCGCTATGGACGTGATGGCCCGCGCCCTTCTGAGCGCCGCCGACATCATCGAACACTCGCCCATCCCGCAGATGGTGAAGGAGCGCTATCAGAGCTTCGACCAGGGCGAAGGCAAGCGCTTCGAAGAGGGCAAGATGACGTTTGAAGAGGCCTACGAATACGGCAAGCGCATCGGCGAGCCCAAGCAGACCAGCGGCAAGCAGGAGCTCTACGAAGCCATCGTGAACATGTATTAAGCATCCTCCGTAAGCCCACATCCGCGTGCGCCGTCTTTGCCTCTTCGCCCTGTGGCTCTGTTGCCTCATGCTCTCCGCTGCGGAAGCCGAGCAACACTGCTACGCCCTCAACCGGCAAAGCGGACTGAGTGATGACGGCGTCCTGCAACTGATGCAGCTCCGCGACGGCCGTATGGTCATCGTCACCCGAAGCGGCGTGGATCTCTACGACGGACAACAAATCAGGGGCATCCGCATCGACGAGGAGATGTGGATGCCCATTCCCGCTTACGGCGGCGCCACCCATCTCTTTGCCGACAGCGACCCATGCGGCAAAAGGCCGACAGCACATGGCGGGCGGATGACTTCTTCATCGACGACAGCGGCGAGACCTGGCTGCTGCAGGGACGGGAGCTCTCCGGAAGCCCTTCGGGGCGCACGCTCCTCTTGCCCGATGAAGCCGGCGCGCTGCAGGATGTGGTACGCTGTGGGGCGGATCTCTACTGCTTCTTCGACAGCGGCACACTGGTGTGCTACGGGAAAGACGGACGCCGCAAGTTCCAGTCGAAGGCCTACGGCGAGGAGGAAGCCGCACGCTACCGAATGACCTCGCTTGTGGTATCAGGCCGGGGAAAACTCTATCAGGTGCGTACGGGCGGCGGGAGCTCCATCCTGCTTTCGTTCGACATCAGCCGCCGCCAATGGACCACGCTGATGCAGAGCGACCGCCTGATGCACACATTGACGCTGACGCCCGACGGCGTGCTCTGTCTCACCACGCCCGACGGCTATCTCCGGATTCATCCCGAAGAGGGCCAGACGGAGAGCTTCCGGCGCCTGATGCTGCCCGACGGCAGCGTACTCTCGCCGGGCATCAACGCCGTCTGTCTCGACCGCGAAGGCGGCATCTGGCTGGGCACCTACGACAAAGGGGCACTCTACACCTCGCCTTTGAGCGGACTATTCGACACCCATCCCATCGACATCGAGGTGCAACCCATCCTGACGGACGTGAGCCTGTACGGACGTCCGCTGCAGGTCGGCGCCGAATATGACGGACGCATCCTGATGAACGTCACGGCGCCCTATGCCGACAGCCTGCGTTTTGCACACAACCAAAACTCGCTCTCGTTCCGCTTCTCCACCATGAACTATGTGCGCCCGCGCTCCACCTGCTACCGCTTCCGCTTCTCCGGCGGCGACGGCCTTTGGCACACGCTCTCTGCCGACTCTGCAGGCGGCATGGTGAGCGACAGGGGCGACTTCTATCTGCCGCTCGTGGGACTGCCGCCGGGCGAATACACGCTGGAGGTCAACGCCTCCACCAACCCCGAGCATTGGAACGCAGATCGCGTGCGCACGATACATTTCACCATAGACCACCCTTGGTGGCAAACGCCATGGGCCTACGCCCTCTACGCGTTGACCGCACTCCTGATTGTCTTCATTGCTTTCCGCATCTATCGCTACCATCTGCAGCGCAAAAACCGCGAATCCATCCTGCTTTTGCGCATCCAGAACCTCGTGGAGCAGGTGAATCGCAGCGAACCCTCCGAGGCGATGGTGGTGCTCGGCAGCGGAGCGGACAACAGGGAGGATGCCGAAACGGAGCCTTCGCTTCAGGACAAGGAGTTCATGATGCGCGCCACAGAACTGGTGGAGCGCCATCTCTCCTCGCCCCAATACAGCGTGAAGCAACTGGCTGCCGATCTCTGCATGGAGCGCACGGGGCTCTACAAGAAGCTGACGGCGATGATGCAACAGTCGCCCGTCTCGTTCATCCGTAGCATCCGGCTTCATCGGGCCGCAGAAATGCTTCGGAGCGGTGGGATGAGCATCAGCGACGTGGCCGAGCACACGGGGTTCTGCTCCGTGAGCTATTTCAGCAAATGCTTCCAGAGGGAGTTCGGCTGCAAGCCCTCGGAGTACGCCGGAGAGTCTTCTAAATAAGCCGGTTCTGCCGGTTTTCTTCATTTGTTTTGTCCGAATCATCATTTGTTGTGTACCTGACACGCGCAAATGTCTTACCTTTGCACCGTCAATCTCAAATTAACCTTAACAACAATGATGAAAAAGAACAGATTTTGGGCAGTCGCGGTGATGTTCACCCTCTGCCTCGTGCAAGTCACCGCACAGAGTGTGCGCTACGCTTTCACACCGACGGACTACACGTCCACCGACAACAGCCGCGCTCCGCAGAGCGTGTTCTCTTACACCGCCTCCGGCTTCACCGTGAAGGCCACCGGACAGAACAACGTCGCCTTCAAGATGGGCGGCGAATGCGACGGCAAATACTTCATCACGGGTGATGATCACTGGTTTCTCGTCAAGGGCAGCAACATGCGCGTGGGCAGCACCGATAGCTACCTCTGGTGGAGCAACGGCGTGAACCACGGCTCCCAGGTCGCTCCCGATCACAGCGCCACCGTGAACGGCGAACAGTTCTTCGTGTGGAACCTGCAGAACGGCAACCCCCTCTTCTCCTGGTTCAACGCTTCCGCCGAACATATCGCACTGAACAGCAACGGCACCAACTTCATTCTCGCCATGGGTCTGACCGCCGGCAGCAACCTAGGCGGCACCATCGGCGATGTGAACTACTACAGCGACATGGACATCGCCACCCTCTATCCCGAGCTGATGAGCACATTGGGTCTGACCCACGAGGCTTTGGCCGAGTTGATGCGCACGAAGATGAGCGCCCGCATCGCTGAGGCCGAAACCCTGCTCGCCACCCGTCCGGCCGAAGAAGCCGACAGAAACAAGCTGCAGAACGCCATAAACGACGCCCGCACGGTGCTCGAAGGCATCACAACGGAGAACTACACCGAAGTGCCCGCCGCCATCGAGACGCTCGACGCCGCCATGGAGGCCTATCGCGCCGCCAGCCGCACAGTGAGCTACAGCTTCACCGACGACGGCCTGCTGGCTCAGTGGGATGACCTGCGCGTGCGCGTACGTTTTGTTAATGACAGCACGGTGCGTGTGACCAAGTTCATCGGCGACGAGAGCCGCGTGGAGAAGAGCCTCGTGATGCTCGAAGGCATCAGTCGCCCCGTCAGCTTCACCAAGAGCGAAAGTGAAGGCCTCGTGACGCTGACGAGCGAAAAGGTCCGCGTGAGCTACGATTTGGCCAAAGCCTGCGTGACGGTCTTCCGCAACAGCGGCGAAGAGCTGATCAAAGAACTTGAAGCCAGCCTCACGGAGAAGCCCGACGGACCCAACGCCGCCTGGCAGCTTCAGCAGGTGTTCTCTCTGGAGAACGGCGAGCAGATCTATGGCATGGGACAATTGCAGAACGGCAAACTCTCCATGCGCGGTCTCTCCACCACGATGATTCAGGACAACCGCAGCATCTACATCCCCTACTTCTATTCCTCGAAGCGCTACGCCCTCTATTGGGACAACTACTCACCCACCACTTTTGACGACAATGCCTCCGGCACCTCGTTCCTTTCCACCGGACAGGCCATCGACTACTATGTGCTCGTGGGCACCAACTCCGACGGCGTGCTGCGCTCCTGGCGCTCTCTCACGGGCAAGACCCAGCTGCCCCCGCTGTGGAACTTCGGCCTCTATCAGAGCAAGCAGCGCTACATGAGCGTGCAGGAAGTCATTGATGTTGTGAGCCGCTACCGCAGCCTCGGTGTGCCTCTCGACTGCGTGGTGCAGGACTGGCAGTATTGGGGCGACGACAACCATTGGAACGCCATGGACTTCCTCAACCCCAACTACGCCGACTATCAGCGCATGATTGACGAGGTGCATGCCATGAACGCCAAGCTGATGATCTCCGTTTGGCCTGATTTCGGCCCCGCCACCGCCCAATACAGTGATTTCGGCAATGCCGGACGCCTCATCCCCATCCAGAGCTATCCCACCAACGTGGCCACACGCCCCTACGACGTCTATGACGCCACCACTCGCACCAAGTTCTGGAACTACCTCTATCAGGGCCTCATGAGCAAGGGTATCGACGCCCTGTGGCTCGACTCTGCCGAACCCGACGACTTCAGCAACAAGACCACCGACTACGACTACGTCACCGGCTTGGACGGACGCACCTTCCGCTCCGTGCGCAACGCCTTCCCTCTGGCTCATGTGGAGGGCGTCTATGACCACCATCTCGCCGAGAGCGCCCTCAGCGACAAGCGCGTGAGCATCCTCACCCGCTCCGCCTTCGCCGGCATGCAGCGTACGGGCGCCTTCGTCTGGAGCGCCGACATCACCTCCAGCTGGGAGACGTTGGCCCGACAGATTCCCGCAGCCTGCAACTTCTCCGTTTCAGGCCTGCCCTATTGGAACAGCGACACGGGCGCTTTCTTCATCGGCGGCTACAGCGGCGGCGTCAGCAACCCCGCCTGGCGCGCACTCTACACCCGCTGGACGCAGTTCTCCTGCTTCTGCCCCATGATGCGCTTCCACGGAGATCAGACACCGAGAGAGATATGGCAGTTTGGCGCCCAGGACGACGCCAGAGGCGACTACAACAACATCTTGCGCTATATCCGTTTGCGCTATCGCCTCCTGCCTTATCTCTACTCGACCGCCCATCAGGTGGTGGACGCCGACGAGACCTTCATGAAAGCCATGCCCGTCGCCTTTGAGGACGACGCCCGCTGCACCGACGTCATCGACCAGTATATGTTCGGCCGTTCCTTCCTCGTAGCCCCGGTTGTCACCGACGGTGCCGCCGGCCGCGAGGTCTATCTGCCCGAGGGACAGCAGTGGTACGACTTCTGGACGGGCCGCAGCACCGAAGGCGGCAAGAGCCTCTGGCGCCAGACGCCTCAGGACATCATGCCGCTCTACATTCCCGCCGGCACCGTGCTGCCTTTCGGCCCCGAGGTGCAGTACAGCAGCGAGAAGCCCTGGGACGACATCGAGATTCGCGTCTATGCCGGTAAGAACGGCTCGTTCACGCTCTACGAGGACGCCCTCGACGGCTACGGCTACAAGAGCGGCGAATTCTCCGAGATTCCCTTCACTTGGGACGAGGCCCGTCAGACCCTCACCGTCGGAGCACGCACAGGCAGCTTCCCCGGCATGCTCTCCGAGCGTACGTTCCGCATCGTCCGCGTGTCCTCCAAGAAGGGCTTCGGCGATTTGAACTCGGAGATTTACGACAAGGTGATCAGCTACAGCGGCACACCCGTCGAAGTCACCCTGGAGGAAGCCCCAGAAGAAGAAATAGAGACGGAAGACTTCACAAGCCTCATCGTGAATCCCAGCTTCGAGGCTAACGGCAGCACCCTCAACAAGGTGGCGCCCACAGGCTGGACCGTGAACAGCTCGACCACCTGGTGGGGCGTCAACAACGGTGGCGGCAACGGTGATCCCGTTGCCACCGACGGCCGCTTCATTTTCGGCGTGTGGGACGGCTCCAACACCATGACGCCTGTCATCAGTCAGACGCTCGCCACACTGCCCAAAGGCTGCTACACCCTCTCGGTGGACATGCAGGCCAGCAACCGTGCCAGCGGCGTCCGCCTGGGCAAGCAACATATCTTCGCCGGAGAGGCAAAGGGCTACTTTGCCGATCAGCTGAGCACCGCCGGCGAGGGCGACACCTACCCCATGCAGACCATCAGCGTGTATTTTGAGCAGCCGGAGGACAACCGGCCCGTGACAATCGGCGTATCCACCGAAGGCGCTCCGATTGAGACCTGGTTCAAGATCGACAACTTCCGCCTGACGCGCTACCCCAAGATGCCCACCTTCGTCAGCGACGTGCGCCGGAGCATCATCCCCGATGCCAATGACAGCATCTACGACCTCATGGGGCGTCGTCTCGGCGGCATTCCCTCCTCGGGGTTTTACATCCGGGGCGGCAAAAAGTTTTTTGTACCTTAAAAGCCTGAAATCTTAAATCTTCAGCAACACACGGCGCACTGCTTCCTGCAGCTGCGCCGTTGCTGTCTCGGGGCGCATCAGTTCCTCCAGGGGACGACAGTCGCCCTCGTTGATGCTCTCCACACAGGCAAACCCCGCCGCTTTCAACGCCGCCTCATCCTCCACGGAACCTGAGAGCAGAGCGACGGGCACACCGACTTTGATGCTATGACGCAAGACGCCCACAGGGGCTTTTCCCATCAGCGTCTGCCGGTCACTTTTACCCTCTCCCGTCAACACAAAATCGGCACCTTTCAGCGCCTCATCGAAGCAGAGCAGCGAGAGCACCGTCTCAATGCCCGACTGCATCCGGGCACCCAGATAGGCCATCAGCGCATAACCCAATCCGCCGGCAGCACCGGCACCCGGATATCGCGCCAAATCGGGTGAAGCCCATCCCTCCTCTTCCGTCTTACGGGCGAAGGCACGCAGCCGCTCTTCCAGCTCTTCAACCTGCGCAGCCGTCGCTCCCTTCTGCGGAGCAAACACACGAGCCGCACCCTCGGGGCCACAGAGGGGGTTGTTCACGTCGGAGGCCAGTACCACTTCCGCCCCTAACGCCTTCATATCGACGCCGCCATCCCGGAGCGCCTCCACCATGGCGCAGCCACCGTCGCAGGTCGCCGTGCCGCCAAGACCGATGACGAGCCGGCGACATCCGCCCCCGAGGGCGTCGGCAATGAGCTGCCCAACGCCGTAGGTGTCGGCCTTCATGACATCGCGCCGGGAAGCTTCCACCAGCGTGAGTCCGCAGGCTGATGCCACTTCGATGACGGCCGTCCCGCCGTCGCTGAGATATTTGGCCTCCACGACGTCGCCCAAAGGGCCGCGCACCCGGCAGCGATGCGAGTGCATCCCGGGAAGAACGCGCAGGCAGTCCACCAGCCCCTCGCCGCCGTCACTCAAAGGCAGCGCCGACACTTGGGCCTGGGGATGCTGCGACAAAACAGCCTCAAGGGCTGCCCCGCAGGCCTGACGCGCTGTGAGACAACCCTTGAAGGAATCGAAGGCGGCGACGACTTTCATCTCCGCCCTTAGATTAAAGTGCCAACACGTGAATGCTGCGTGCGGGCAGTGTGAGCGTGGTCTTGCGGCCGATCTTCACCATCTTCGTCTGAGGCACGACGGCCTTGGGATCGGTGATGGAGTTGGTGGCGTTCATGCTGTCGGCCGTGAGGATGGTCTGCACGGCTTTGGCGGCCAGCTTCTCGCCCTTGAAGTTGAGGCGCACCTTCAGCTCAGTCTCTCCGGCGTTGACCATCTTGAGGTAGAGCTTGTGGGCGACTTTGTCGCGCGTGGCCACGCAGTAGAACTGATCCACGACGGCGTCGTCCAGCTTCATGCGGGGCACACTGTCGCAGACGGTCTCCACCACTTCGGTGCCGATGTTGCCGGCAAACATACACTGGGCGTAGTAGCTGGGCGAGCCGTAGGCGTTGAGCGCGTCGTAGCCGATGAGATCACTCTTCCACTGCATGCCGCCGGGGTTCACGTTGACGAAGAGCGGAGCGTAGCACTGGGCGATGACCACGTCGCTGTTGCGCTCCATGCCGACCATCCAGGCGGCGTCGCCCAGGGCGGCCATCATGTTGGTGGTGGGATCACCCTCGCGGGTGGCCCATTCGCCGCAGAACACCTTGGGGCCTTTGCGGTCGTATTTGTCGTACATGTGACATTGGCGCAGCATGTCCTTGAAGCCTCTGTAGTAGTGTTCGTCGATGATGTCGAGCTTCATGCGCTCCTCCATCTTCCAGTCGCGGGCCAGACGCTTCATCTTGTCAGGCATCTCGGTGGAAATCACCTCCAACTGGGGATATTTGGCCTTGATGGCTTCGTAGAAACGGGTGTAGCGCTCGGCGTAGCTGCCACTGCGGTCGAAAAAGTCCTCGTTGCCCACCTCCACATAGTGCAGGGGGAAGGGTTCGGGATGGCCGTCGGCCACACGGCGTGCGCCCCATTCGGTGGAAGCGTCGCCGATGACGTATTCGATTTCGTCCAGGGCCTCCTCGATAAAGCCGTCGAGGGCCTTGCCTGTCACATAGTCACCGCTGAGCACGTAGCCGGCGAAGACGCCGAGGATGGGCTCCGCACCCATCTCCTCACACCAACAGAGGAACTCCAGCAGACCCATGCCGTCGGTCGACCAGTAGCCCCAGCAGCACTGATGTCCGGGTCTCTTCTCCACGGGGCCCAATGTGCGCTGCCACCAGTAGCGCTCGCTGAAGCGGTTACCTTCCAAATAGTTGCCGCCGGGAAAGCGCAGGAACTTGGGGTGCATCTCGCGCAGCATGTCCATGAGGTCAGTGCGGTAGAGGTCGCTCTTGACCGTCACCTGCTTCTTGCTCACGGGGGTGAGGGAGACGTAGCTCAGGCGGCAGCGGCCGGTGTCAACGTAGTGCAGGAAGAACTCGGCGTCCTTCGTGGCCTCCACCGTCGGTGTGGTGCGCAGCGTGAAGTCATACCAGGCCTTCTCACCGCCCGTCTTGATGAGGTCCTGAGCAAACACGCGTCCGTCTTTGGTGGAG